>NZ_CP015243.1:3133877-3447264 GCF_001648175.1 Halotalea alkalilenta
CTCTGCCCAGGGTCGAGGCTGGCGTCGGGGGTGATCGAGAGGATCCGACCAGCGTCGCACTCGAGCTGGCCGAGACACCAGCCCTCGGGGGTAAGGATATGGCCTTGAAGTCGCATGCGCGCTCGCTCCCTGCGTTCGTCCCAGCCGAATCGCCTCGGCTGATCGGCACGACCATGAAATCGTAATAATCGCTGCGACACCAGGTCACGGCCGGCGCCGCGGGCAAGCCACTGGCGAGGCCACCGGTGCGAGTGGCCTCGGGCAGCGCGCGGCCCTGCGGCGTCTCATCGATCATGGTACCAAGGCAATGTCAGGACGATATCAATCAAATACCTATCGGGTCTTTTCCGCGCTCGTCCCGAGGGAACTCACCAGTGCATCCCAGGCGCAGGGGCGAGGATCGAGCGACTGGCGCCGCGGTCCCGCGCTCGGTTCGCGCATCCTGCGGTGGCCGCCGATGCGCCAGCTTTTCCGCCCTCACCCTTTCCCCTCGGTTGGCGAGTCCTTATAGTGTGCCCCTCGACTCGCCAACCGACATGATCCGATGCTCTCGAACAACCCTCTCCTCGCTCAGCTGAAGCAGCAGCTCCATGCCGAGACGCCCCGCGTTACCGGTGTCGTCAAGGCCACCGACAAAGGCTTCGGCTTTCTCGAGGCCGAGGACGGACAGTCCTACTTCGTCCCCCCGCCGATGATGAAGAAGGTGGTCCACGGCGACCGTGTCGAAGCGGTCGTCCATGTCCAGGGCGAGAAGAAGAGCGTCGAGCCGGAAACCCTGGTCGAGCCCTCGCTCGAGCGCTTCATCGGCCGGGTGCGTCGCCGCGAAGGCCGTCTCGGCGTGGTGCCGGACCATCCATCGATCAATCTCGCGCTCAATGCCCGCGCCAAGCGCGGCATCGACGAGGCGGGGCTAGAGGAAGGCGACTGGGTGGTGGCGAGGCTGCTGCGCCACCCGCTGCGCCCCGACGATCGTTCGTTTCTGGTCCAGATCGAGGAATTGATCAGCCGTCACGACCAGCCTAACGTACCGTGGCGCGTGACGCTGGCACGGCATGTGCTGGAGTACGCCTCTCCGGTCGATGGGTCGGAGTGCAGCCTGCGCGATGAAGGACTCGAGCGTGAGGACCTCACCGCTCTGCCGTTTTTCACCATCGACAGCCGCACCACCCGCGACATGGACGACGCGCTGCACATCGAGGCACGCGAGGAAGGCGGCTGGCGCCTGCGGGTCGCGATCGCCGACCCGACCGCATTCGTCGCCGAGGATGACGCGGTGGACCAGGAGGCCCGGCGGCGCGCCTTCACCGTCTACCTGCCGGGACAGAACGTCACCATGCTGCCCGAGCGGCTCGCCGACGATCTCTGCTCGCTGCGCGAGAACGAGACTCGCGCGGCGCTGGCCTGCACCCTAGAGGTCGCGGCCGACGGTGAACTGCTCGATTACCGTTTCTACGCTGCCGAAGTGCGCTCCCACGCCCAGCTCGCCTATGACGATGTCTCCGATTGGATCGAGGGCAAGGGCGAATGGAAGCCCGTCTTCCCCCGTGGTGAAGAGCAGCTGCGCCAGCTCGCAGACTTCACCGAGGCGCGCAGTGCCTGGCGGTCACGCAACGCGATCGTGTTCAAGGATCGCCCCGACTACGCCTTCGAGCTCGACGCCGAGGGCCGCGTACTGGCGGTGCGCACGGAGCCGCGGCGGATCGCCAACCGCATGGTCGAGGAGTCGATGATCGCCGCCAACGTCTGCTGCGCGAGGCTGCTCGGCGAAGAAGTCGGCCATGGCATCTTCAACGTTCATCTCGGCTTCGCCGCGGAGAAGCTCGACCATGCGCTGGCCTTCCTCGCCGAGCAGTCGATCGAGGCGAGCCGCGAACAGCTCACCGATCTCGACGCTTGGCGTGCGCTGCGCTACCAGCTCGACGAACGCGACGACGCTTGGCTCGAGGCACGGCTGCGCCGCTTCCAGGGCTACACTGCGATGACCGCGGCACCGGGCCCGCATTTCGGTATGGGACTGCCCGCCTATGCCACCTGGACCTCGCCGATCCGCAAATACGGCGACATGATCAACCACCGGTTGATCAAGGCGCTGCTGCTCGCGCAGGCACGGCCCGCAAGCGCCAGCGAGACGCTCACCGCTCATCTCTCCGAGCGGCGCAAGCTCAACCGCATGGCCGAGCGCGACGTCAAGGACTGGCTCTACGTGCGCCATCTGGCGCCCGCGGTGGGCAGTGGCCAGCGCTTCGAGGCCGAGATCGTCGACATCCGCCGCGGCGGCTTGCGGGTACGGCTGAACGACAACGGCGCTTCGGTGTTCGTCCCCGCCTCGACCCTCGAGGCCGACCGTGAAGCGCTGGTGATCGACGACAAGGAAGGCGTGGTCTCTGTGCGCGGCGAACAGCGCTATCGCCTCGGCGACATCATCGAGGTAGTGCTCAGCGAAGCCCGCGAAGAAACCCGTTCGCTAATCGGTCGCCCCGTCTCCTGACTTCACTCTTCTCAGCTCGCGGCGGACGTCCCCTTGGGGACGTCCTGCGCCGCAGCCTGCGCCTCGGCGACGGTGCGCTGCGCCTCTTCGATCTCCTCGGCATTGGCGGTCGGCCTCGGCTGCTGCGCCTTGTCCTGCGGCGCATAGACCAACGAGACGAAGAGCGGGAAGTGGTCGGAGCCGATGTCGCCCATCCGTTCGATCTCGGCGAGGCGAAACTCGCGGCTGGCGAAGAGATGGTCGAGCGGCCAGCGCAGCATCGGCCAGTGGGCATGGAAGGTGGCGAAGGCACCGCGCCCGCGCCGTGGGTCGAGCAGTCCGCTGACGTTGGAGAAGAGCCTCGTGGTCCGCGACCAGGCGACATCGTTGAGATCGCCGACCAGCAGGCAGTGGCAATGCTCTGCGGCGATCTCCTGGGCGACCAGCAGCAGCTCGGCATCGCGCCACAGCGACTCCTCGCTCTCGGTCGGGCTCGGCGGCCTGGGATGGAGCACGAACAGCGTCACTCGCTCACCGCTTTCGAGTTCGACCTGAGTGAGAATCGAGGGGATGTCATCCTGGATCAACCAGCGTACCCGGGGTTGGATCAGCGGACGCCGCGAGTAGAGATGCATGCCGTAGAGGTTGTCGAGCGGCACCGCGACCCGATGTGGGTAGTCATCGGCGAAGGCGCGGTCGAGCTCGGCCTGCCACCAGGCGTCGCTCTCAAGCGTCACCAGCAGATCCGGCTGGCGACGCCGAACCATCTCGATCAGCGCGCCGCTGTTGCGATTGGTCATCAGCACGTTGGCGTTGAGCAGGGTCAGCCGGCGCGCTGGATCCAGCTCCTCGACGTCGAGCATCTGGCGGCTGGCGAAGCGGGTGTAGGGATACATCAACATGCCCTGAGCGATGCACACCCCCAGCGCGATCAGGATCACCGGAAGCTGCCAACCGCCGTCACCAGCCGCGGCGAGGTCGATCAGCACGACCACGAGCAGGCAGCCCGCGAGGGTGGCGATCTGCAAGCGTGGAAAGTCGAAGATCCTCACCGTCCAGTGGGTCAAGCGCAGCCATGGCAGGCAGGTGGCGAGCAGCAGCAGTACAGCGGCACTTGTCAGCACATACACCATCGTTACGGGTCCATTCTTGCCAAGCCCGGGCGCGTGCGTCTGACGAACCCTGGCCGAGGCTTTATAATCCATTCAGCTTGGCCCCGCTGATCGAGCGTCGAGAAGTCTCCCGCCGGGAGCTCGACAGCAGCCGACGCAGGGCAAGGCATCATACTTCAAGTCAGCGGCGCGAGCGGAGTCCGAGGCGTCGAGAGGAGGTAGCGGCAGCGTGCATATTGCCGACATGACCATGTTCTACGCCCCATCGAGCGGTGGGGTGCGCACCTACCTTGAGGCCAAGCGCCTCAGAATCAAGCGACTGCCAGGCATGCGTCATACCCTGCTGGTGCCGCGCACGATGGGTCCGGTGGAGACCGATCCCAGCGTGATCCGCATTCCCGCGCCGCCGCTGCCGTTCAGCAACGGCTATCGTTTCCCGCTGCGCCGTAAGCTTTGGTGCGACGCACTGCGCGAACTCAAGCCCTCGCTGATCGAGGCGGGCGACCCTTACGTCACCGGCTGGGCGGCGATCGACGCAGGGAGAGAACTCGACGTCCCGGTGATCGGCTTCTACCACTCCGACCTGCCGGAGATGCTCGGTAGCCGCTTCGGCAAATTCGCGCGTCGTCGCCTAGAAGACTACGTTCGCCGACTCTACGGCCACTACGAGCGGGTGCTCGCGCCGAGCAGGGTGATGGCCGACAAGCTCACCGGGATGGGAGTCGAGCGCGTGCACGTCCAGCCGCTCGGGGTCGATTCGACGCTCTACCACCCCGACCGCCGGGATCCGGAGGTGAAACGCTCGCTGGGGCTTGCCGACGATACCCGGCTGCTGGTATTCGCCGGTCGCGGATCGCAGGAGAAGAACCTGCCGATCCTGATCGAGACGATGAAACTGCTCGGCGCGCCCTATCACCTGCTGATGATCGGCTCGCACATGCCGACCCAGGTGCCGGACAACGTCAGCGTGATCGATCACTTCGTGCCCCAGTCCGAGCTCGCCAGGCTGTTCGCGAGCGCGGACGCCCTGCTCCACGCGGGTACCCATGAGACCTTCGGTCTGGTGGTGCTCGAAGCGATGTCCAGCGGCCTCCCGGTGGTGGTGGCTCGTGCCGGCGCGCTGGAGGAGAACGTCGACGAGCGCTTCGGGCGGCTGTGCCATCCGCTGGATCCCGTGGACATGGCGCGCGCCACTCGAGAGCTGTTCGAGGACGACGTTCAGCGCCTCGGGCGCCGCGCCAGGAGCCAGGTCGAGCTTCACCACGGCTGGGACGCGGTGGTGGAAGGCGTGGTCGAACACTATCGCGACGCGCTCGGCGTCACCACCCCCGCCGCAGCGCACGAGGCGACGGTCGAATGAGCGAGGCCAAGGCGAGTCAGAGCTTCATCGTTGCGCTGCACGACATCGCCCCGGCGACCTGGCCCGACTACCGGCCTTTCGTCGAGCGCATGGATGCCCTCGGCCAGGTGCGGATGAGCTGGCTGGTGGTCCCGGATTTCCATCACCGCAGCGCGACCTTCGACGACCCGGCCTTTCTCGCCCTGCTGGAGCGGCGTCTCGAGCTCGGCGATGAACTGGTGCTGCACGGGCTCTACCACTGCGACGAGGGGCCCGCGCCGAGCAACCTGCGCGACTACCTGATGCGGCGCTTCTATACTGTCGAGGGTGAGTTCTACGCCCTCGAAGAAGACCAAGCGCGGGCTCGGATCGAGCAAGGACTCGAGCTCTTCGCCCGCCGTGGCTGGCCGCTGCACGGCTTCGTCGCCCCGGCCTGGCTGATGAGCCCCGGCACACGCAAGGCGCTGGCGAGCCTTCCGCTACGCTATACCAGTGATCCAGGGCATCTCATCGACCTGCCGTCGTTCACCGCTCACCGGGTGCCTACGCTGGTATGGAGCGCCAGGGCCCGCTGGCGCCGGGCAATGTCGCTGGTGGTCAACGAGTATTCTCGCCATCGCTATCGCAGGCTCGAGACTTTCCGTCTCGGTCTCCATCCGGTCGACATGCGCTTCGATGCCTCGCGCGAGTACTGGTATCGCTGCATCGAGCGCCTGCTGGGCCAAGGCTACCGCGCCGAGACCAAGCGCGACTGGTTCGAGCGCTCGAACCCGCGCTCTTCCCCACTACGCCCCCAATAGGTTTCGCATGCATCGCACTGTCTGGCTCCTGCTCGCAGGCCTGGTCCTGGTGATCAGCATCCCGCTGCTGCTCGGCGGCGGCGAGCTGTGGCGCCAGCTGGCGGACTTCCCGCCGCTGCTGCTGGCACTGATGATCGCGATGATCTTCGCCTGCTGGTTCCTCAACGCGGCCAAGCTCAGGGTGCTGCTCGCCGGGCGCTCGGGTCATCTTACCCACCGCCAGGCGATGGGCGTGGTGATGGCGACCGAGTTCGCCATCTGCGCCACTCCCGGCGGCGCCGGCGGCCCGCTCACTCTGATCGCGCTGATGAAACAGCGCGGCATGCGCCCGGCCCAGACCACTGCGGTCTACGCCGTCGACCAGATGATCGACCTTTTGTTCTTCTTCACCTCGATGGCCGCGCTTTTGATCTACATCGCGATTCGCGCCATCGACGTGCGACTTGGCTGGATGCTCGGCATGCCGATGATCCTGATGGCGACGGGGCTGGCGCTGATCCTGCTGCTCGGTCGCTATCACGCTCGGGCGATCCGCGCCGTCGCCGGTCTGTTGCGCAGGCTCAGGATTCGCCACGACCGCAGGCAAAGGCTGATGCGACGGCTTTTGATCTTCCGCAATGCGCTGGCCGAGACGCTGAAGATGCCGCGCCACCTGCTGCTCGCCGCGTTCTTCTTCGGCGTCCTGCACTGGATCGTGCGCTACAGCGTGCTCTATTTCGCGCTCTACGGGCTCGGCCGCCACCTCGACTGGGGATGGACCTTCCTGGTGCAGATGCTGTCGATGGCCGCTGGCCAGCTCACCCTGCTGCCCGGCGGCGCCGGCGGCGCCGAGTTGAGCTCGCTGGCGATGCTGACACCGATCGTCGGCCAGCATGCCGCAGCGGCGGCGATTTTGATCTGGCGCGCAGTGACCTACTACTTTTATCTCATCGCCGGTGCCCCTGTATTCCTCTACTTGGCTGGGCGCCCATTGATGCGCAAGGTCTTCAAGATCGGCAAGCAGCAGCTCGAGGATTAGCGCCCATCGCAGGACGCCGCCCTGCCGCTCGTCCCGGGCGGCGTCCGTGCGCACCGGATGCCAACACCAGCGAAAACCGGGGGACGCCAGTCGAGGGACCGGGCCTCAGCGCCAGGGCCGTGGTTCGACTCGGGCCCCGTCACTTTTCGCCCAAGGCCCAACTCGGCGACGGCCCGGCTCACCATGAACGGACATGAGAGACCCATCCTCGGCGCCACAGCCGTGGTTCGACTCGGGCCCCATCACTTTTCGCCCAAGGCCCAACTCGGCGACGGCCCGGCTTTCCATGAACCCCCTCCGAGTTCTCCTCGACAGGGGGATGATCAGGGGGGAGATTGGGCGGTCGTCATATCGTTCTTCCTCAACTTTCAGGCAGAAGCATTTTGAGCTTCAGTCTGGATAGGCGTCACGGAGAACCCGAGCTGCTTGGCGAGTCGACGCATGGAACGTTGCTTGGTTTCCAGCGCCTGTGCCTCGTAGTACTGGAGTCCGTGTTCGACATAGTCCAATCCTTTGACCATGACGCGCCAGAACAGCGCCGCGAGTTTGCGCGCCAGGGCGATATTGGCGATCAATCCACCTCGGCGACCCGCCATCCGACGGTAAAAACCGCCCAGCGCAATGTGTTTGCTGCGAGCGAGGCTGCGGGCCATGACGCAAAACAGGCGCCCAGCACGATTACGCCTGCGCTTGGCCGAGCGTTGGCGCTTACCGCTCTGATGACTCCCGGGGGCCAGCCCGGCCCAAGCGGTGAAGTGTTTCTCGGTCGGCCACTGGGTCAGGTCGGTTCCCACTTCACCTATGAGTTGCAGGACGCTGTAGTCCGTATGGGCGGGAAGCACGGTGAGATCATTGCCTCCACACAGAGCCACCAGCATCGGATGCAGGTCATCGATCTGGGGCGCATTGGCACCGCCTCGCTTGTGCGCCTTGGACGGCGGCGACGTCGGAGGATCGACGTCGATCGAACGGAGCACCGCTTCGATCTGTTGGTCGCAAGCCCTGATCAAACGCTGGTAGTGCTCCCAGCTTTCCAGCGCCTGGCGCAACGCGAACAGATGCTCCTCGGCCCAGGTCCCTTGCAGAGAGGCTTTGATCCGTTCGGCCTTCTGCTGGCGGATCTGCACGTCGCACAAAGCCAGCAGTCGCTCAGGATCGCGTTCACCCTCGAGCATCGACCGGATCACCGCCATGCCGCTGCGGCCCACCAGGTTGCTGATGACATCGTGCAATTTGATGTTCATCCGCTCCAAGGCCTTCTGCAGATGCTGCACATGCCCTGCGGCCAGCGTGATGTGGTCCTGGCGCAGTCGCAGGTAATCCTGCAAGCGCCGGATCTCGGCTGGGGGCACGAAGCCTGCCCGCAAGAGTCCGTGCGCGTGCAACGTCGCTCCCCACTGGCAATCCTTCATATCCGTCTTGCGACCCGGCAGATTGCGGGTGTGCTTACCGTTGACCATCAGCACCTGTAGTTTCGCGGCTTCCAGCACGCTGTACAGGGGCAGCCAGTAGATCCCCGTGGCCTCCATGGCCACCGACTTCACCTTCTGCGACAACAGCCAGTCGCGTAGCTCATGCAGCTGTGCCGTGAACGTGCCGAATACCTTCGGCTCCCCTCCGGCAATCGACACATACATCTGCTCGCTGCCGACATCCACGAAGGCTGCCAATGGATCCAATACCGGTAAGTGGGCCATCTCATAGCTCCTGGGAACGGGTCGATGGAGAAGGGGTTACCGCAAGCCCGGTCGTGTTCTGGGAAGACAAATCTTTCCAACGGGAAGCCAGGCTCACCATAATGCGCAGCAGCCCACGACCAGAGCCATTCTCACCACCGGGCACCCGGCACCAAAAGACATGCGGCCACGCTGCTTGCGGTAACACAGCCATGCTACTCGGGTTCAAGGTCCATGCGCAGTGCCATCGCGATGGCACAGGAGGCTCACCATGAACGGACATGAGAGACCAATCCTCGGCGCCGCCCTTCCTACCGTTCGTCCCGAGCGGCGTCCGTGCACACAGGATGCCAACACCAGCGAAGACCGGGGGACGCCAGTCGAGGGACCGGACCTCAGCGCCAGGGCCGTGGTTCGACTCGGGCCCCATCTCTTTTCGCTCACGGCCCAGCTCGATGAAGGCCCGGCTCACCACGAACGAATCTGAGAGGCCCATCCTCGGCGCCGCCCTCCCTACCGTTCGTCCCGAGCGACGTCCGTGCACACCGGATGCCAACACCAGCGAAGACCGGGGGACGCCAGTCGAGGGACCGGGCCTCAGCGCCAGGGCCGTGGTTCGACTCGGGCCCCGTCACTTTTCGCCCAAGGCCCAACTCGGCGACGGCCCGGCTCACCATGAACGGACATGAGAGACCCATCCTCGGCGCCGCCCTCCCCACCGTTCGTCCCGAGCGGCGTCCGTGCACACCGGATGCCAACACCAGCGAAGACCGGGGGACGCCAGTCGAGGGACCGGGCCTCGGCGCCACAGCCGTGGTTCGACTCGGGCCCCAACACTTTTCGCCCAAGGCCCAACTCGGCGACGGCCCGGCTCACCATGAACGGACATGAGAGACCCATCCTCGGCGCCGCCCTCCCCACCGTTCGTCCCGAGCGGCGTCCGTGCACACCGGATGCCAACACCAGCGAAGACCGGGGGACGCCAGTCGAGGGACCGGGCCTCGGCGCCAGGGCCGTGGTTCGACTCGGGCCCCGTCACTTTTCGCCCAAGGCCCAACTCGGCGACGGCCCGGCTCACCATGAACGGACATGAGAGACCAATCCTCGGCGCCGCCCTCCCTACCGTTCGTCCCGAGCGGCGTCCGTGCACACCGGATGCCAACACCAGCGAAAACCGGGGGACGCCAGTCGAGGGACCGGGCCTCGGCGCCACAGCCGTGGTTCGACTCGGGCCCCAACACTTTTCGCCCAAGGCCCGGTTCGGCGACGGCCCGGCTCACCACGAACGAATCTGAGAGGCCCATCCTCAGCGCCAACCTCCCTCCGTTCGTCCCGAGCAGCGTCCGTGCACACCGGATGCCAACACCAGCGAAAACCGGGGGACGCCAGTCGAGGGACCGGGCCTCGGCGCCACAGCCGTAGTTCGACTCGGGCCCCATCTCTTTTCGCTCACGGCTCAGCTCGATGAAGGCCCGGCTCACCACGAACGAATCTGAGAGGCCCATCCTCAGCGCCGCCCTCCCTACCGTTCGTCCCGAGCGGCGTCCGTGCACACCGGATGCCAACACCAGCGAAGACCGGGGGACGCCAGTCGAGGGACCTGGCCTCAGCGCCAGGGCCGTGGTTCGACTCGGGCCCCATCTCTTTTCGCTCACGGCCCAGCTCGATGAAGGCCCGGCTCACCATGAACGGACATGAGAGACCAATCCTCGGCGCCACAGCCGTGGTTCGACTCGGGCCCCGTCACTTTTCGCTCAAGGCCCAACTCGGCGACGGCCCGGCTCACCACGAACGGACATGAGAGACCAATCCTCGGCGACAGGGCCGTGGTTCGACTCGGGCGCTGTTTCTTTAGCGGGCGCGACGAGCCGAAAGGCACGAGCGGAGCTTGAAACGCGCTATCATTTCTCCGCACGCTCTACCCCGGGCGATGAGCTACGCTGGGTGAGCACTCCGCCGTCGCGGAGATCTTTTCGTGGACGACCAAGGGGGACAGGATGCCTTATCTGAACGTCACTCATCCGAATCAGGATGTACTCAACCTCCATTTCGTCGATACCGGATTCAAGGACCCCACCGCGCCCGGCGCGACGGTGGTGCTGATTCATGGCTGGCCGTTGAGCCATAGGATGTGGGAGCCGCAGCTCGAGGCGCTCTACCAGGCCGGCCATCGGGCGATCGCCTACGATCGCCGAGGCTTCGGTGATAGCAGCAAACCCTGGAGTGGCTACGACTACGATACCTTGAGCGACGATCTCCATGCCCTGCTCGAGGCGCTCGATCTCAAGCAGGTAGTGCTGGTCGGTTTCTCGATGGGCGGCGGTGAGGTGGCACGCTACATCGCGCGTCACGGCGAGCAACGAATCGCGAAGCTGGCGCTGCTCGGTGCGGTCACACCCTACTTGCTGAAAGATGAGAGCAATCCGGAGGGCGTCGATGGCTCGGTGTTCGAGCAGATGCTCGACGGCGTGCGCAAGGATCGTCCGGCATTCCTGGCGCCGTTCGGCAAGGCGTTTCTCAACTGGAGCGAAGAGCAGCCGAGCGTCTCCCCCGAGTGGCTCGACTACAACCGGATCATCGCGCTGTTCGCCTCGCCGCACGGGACCCTCGAATGCATCAAGGCGTTCTCCGCCACCGACTTCCGCGATGATCTCAAGCGCATCAAGCTGCCGACCCTGGTGCTGCACGGCGACAGCGACCAGACCGTGCCGTTCGAAGTCAGCGGCAAGCGGGTGACCGAGTTCGTTCCCCACGCCCAGGTCGAGCTCATCGAAGGTGGGCCGCATGGCTTCAACCTCACCCATGTCGAGCATACCAATCGACAGCTGCTCGATTTCATCAAGGCATAAGCCGCGGTCGAGAGAGCGACGATGCCCTACGTCAATATCCAGCGCCGCGACGGCGAGGTGATCAATCTGCACTATCGCCGCGCCGGAGATTCAGACCGACCACCTGTGGTACTGCTGCATGGCTGGGCCTCTGGCCTTGAAATGTGGGAACCCCAGTTCGAGGCGCTGGTCGCCGCGGGGCATCAGGTGATCGCCTACGACCAGCGCGGCTGCGGTGGATCGAGCCAGCAGTGGCACGGCCATGAGCTGGCAAGCCAGGCGGACGATCTCGATGCGCTGCTGCGGGCGCTCGAACTCGATCAGGTAGCGCTGGTCGGCTACTCGCTGGGCGCATCGATCGTGGCGAGCCTTGCCGCCCGTCATGGCGTAGAGCGTGTGCGCCGCGCGGTCTTGATCGGCACCACCACGCCCCAGCTCAGCGAGGATGCACCGCTCGGTGAGTTGAGGACCCGTCTCGATGCGGATCTGCTCCAAGCCATCGCTTGGTGCCAGCAACGTGCGTTCGGCGAGTATCGCGAGCGGCTCGGTCCACAAGGCTGGGCCTATCTCGACGCGATCGCACGTCGCTGCATGCCACGTGCGCTGCGCGAGCGGGCACGCCATTGGTGCGAGGCCGAGCTCCATCGAGCACTAGGCCATCTCACCCGCCCCACCCTGCTGATCCACGGCGAGGCCGACGAGCTCGCGCCGCTGGTCGGCTGCGCCGAAGCGAGCATTGAGAAACTTCCCGATGCGCGGCTCGAAGTGGTCGCCAGGGCACCGCATGCGCTAACCGTCACCCACCCTCGGCGAGTCAACCGCGTGCTGCTCGACTTCCTTTCCGGCTGAACGCCCCCTCCTGCGGGAAAAAAAGTACAATGGAAACGGCCCAACGCCCGCCCTGCCGACCTGACCGGCACGGCGGCGCGCGAGCGCTGTGCGCATCGCGTGAGGGTCCAATAAAAAAGCTATCCGACCAACCGTGCGCGCCATGAGAGAGAAAAACATGACGGTGATCCGCCAGCAGGACCTGATCGAGAGCGTCGCTGACGCGCTCCAGTACATTTCCTACTATCACCCCAAGGATTTCATCCAGGCGATGAACCAGGCCTACGAGCGCGAGGAGAATCCCGCCGCCCGCGATGCCATCGCCCAGATCCTGATCAATTCGCGCATGTGCGCCACCGGCCACCGGCCGATCTGCCAGGACACCGGGATCGTCACCGTGTTCGTGCACGTCGGCATGGACGTACGCTGGGAAGCGGAGCTGAGCCTCGATGAGATGATCAACGAGGGCGTGCGCCAAGCCTACAACCACCCGGACAACGTGCTGCGTGCTTCGATTCTCGCCGATCCCGATGGCGCGCGGCGCAATACCAAGGACAACACCCCGGCGATCATCCATCACAAGCTGGTGCCGGGCGACAAGCTCGAGATCCACGTCGCCGCCAAGGGCGGCGGCAGCGAGGCGAAGACCAAGTTCGCGATGCTCAATCCCTCCGACAGCGTGGTCGACTGGGTGCTCGAGCAGGTGCCGAAGATGGGCGCGGGCTGGTGCCCGCCGGGCATGCTCGGTATCGGTATCGGCGGTACCGCCGAGAAGGCGATGGAGCTTGCCAAGGAGTCGCTGCTCGACCCGATCGACATCCAGGAGCTGCAGGCGCGCGGCGCCTCCAACCGCGCGGAGGAGCTCAGGCTCGAGCTGTTCGACAAGGTCAACCGCCTAGGCATCGGTGCCCAGGGCCTCGGTGGCCTCACCACGGTGCTCGACATCAAGGTCAAGGACTACCCGACCCACGCGGCCAACAAGCCGGTGGCGATCATTCCCAACTGCGCCGCCACCCGCCACGTCCACTTCACCCTCGACGGCTCTGGGCCGGCGCGGCTGCCGGCGCCGGACATCGACGATTGGCCCGAAATCACCTGGGAGGCCGGCGAAGGCGTCAAGCGGGTCGATCTCGACAGCATCACCGCAGAAGAAGTGGCGAGCTGGAAGCCGGGCGACACCCTGCTGCTCTCCGGCAAGCTGCTGACCGGCCGTGACGCCGCCCACAAGCGCATGGTCGAGATGCTCGAGCGCGATGAACCGCTGCCCGTCGATCTCACCGGGCGCTTCATCTACTACGTCGGCCCGGTCGATCCGGTCAAGGGCGAAGTGGTCGGCCCCGCCGGCCCGACCACCGCGACGCGCATGGACAAGTTCACCCGAGCCATTCTCGAACGCGCGGGGCTCTTGGGCATGGTCGGCAAGGCCGAACGTGGCCCGGTCGCGATCGAGGCGATCAAGGACAATGGCGCGGTCTACCTGATGGCGGTGGGCGGTGCGGCCTACCTGGTCGCCCAGGCGATCAAGGCATCCAGGGTGCTGGCCTTCGAGGACCTGGGCATGGAGGCGATCTACGAGTTCGAGGTCGAGGACATGCCGGTGACCGTCGCGGTCGACAGCCTCGGCGACAGCGTCCACCAGAGCGGCCCGGCAAAGTGGAAGGAACTGATCGCCCGGCGCTGAGCTCGCACTTAAAATCATGCCCCGATCGCCCGCCCTCCGGCGGGCGATGCCTTCAGGCTTTTGAATCGGCGATTGTGAATCAGCGCTTTCGAATCAAAGCAGCGAATCGAGCGGGCGCCGCCCTTCCACCACCTGGAGCTTGTCGGCGCGCTTCAGCCGCTTGAGCGCGCACTCCAGACGCAGCGCCTGTGAGCGATCTCCCACCGCCTGGCAAAAACGTAGCGACAGCGGGCCCTTGCCGCGCAGTGCCCGGGCACCGCGCTGGCCGCGAGCGTGCTCCTCGATGCGCCGGGCGACGTCGGTGGTAATGCCGGTATAGAGCTTTCCGTCCGAGGTCTCGACCACATAGAGCCACCATCCCTCGAAGGCTTGCTCAGCCGGCATCCGCAAGGCGCTCGCGGAACCCGCGGATGACGCTGTCGTAGCCGTGGGGATCGTCGCTACGATGGGCGCTGAACACCGCCGAGCCGGCGACGAAGGTATCCGCGCCGGCGCGCGCGATCTCGACCACGTTATCGAGCTTGACCCCGCCGTCCACCTCGAGGCGGATCGCCCGGCCGCTCTGGTCGATGATCCGGCGCGCGTCGCGCAGCTTGTCGAGCATCGCAGGGATGAACGACTGCCCACCGAAACCGGGGTTGACGCTCATGATCAGCACCATGTCGAGCTTGTCGATCACGTAGTCGAGATAGGAGAGCGGCGTCGCCGGGTTGAACACCAGTCCGGCCTTGCAGCCGCCATCGCGGATCAGTGCCAGCGAGCGGTCGATGTGCTGGCTGGCCTCGGGGTGGAAGGTGATGTAGCTGGCGCCGGCGTCGATGAACTGCTCGATCAGCTGGTCGACCGGACTGACCATCAGGTGCACGTCGATCGGCGCTTCGATACCGGTGCGCTGCATATGGGCGTAAAGCGACTTGCACACCGCCGGGCCGATGGTCAGGTTCGGCACGTAGTGGTTGTCCATCACATCGAAGTGGATCAGGTCGGCGCCGCTCTGGATCACCTCCTCGACCTCCTGGCCGAGTCGCGCGAAATCGGCGGAAAGGATCGAGGGAGCGATCTTGTGATCCATGGAAGCTGCGGCCATCGGCGTCTCCGAATCAGGCAATGGTGGGCGAAAGGGATGCGAGGCTTCGATTCTAGCAGCTAACTCCCGCAGGCTGGATGCTCTCCCCGCGTTCGCCGAGCACATCGCGCGCCAGCCAATCGCGACGCTGCGCGGCGCTCAACTCGCTGCCCAACAGCCAATGCAGCTTACCCAGCGCGGCCTCACGGGTCATCGCCCCGCCGCCGATCACCCCAATCTGCGCAAGCCTGGATCCGGCCGCGTAGGTGGAAAGACTCACGCCACCGCCATGACACAGGCTGATCGCCACCACCAGCACACCGCGCGCGCAGGCCTGCTCGAGCACCGCGATCAAGGCCTGGTCTTCGCTCGGCGCAGTGCCGCTGCCGTAGCACTCGAGCACCAAGCCTTCGACCTCGCCCGCGAGCATGCCCTCGAGCTGGGCCGCGGTGATTCCGGGGAACAGCTCCACCACCGCCACCCGTGCCGGGCGACGCTCGGCGCGCGCGCGCAGCGCATCCGGCAGCGACGTCGTCTGCAGGCGTCCGGAAGCGGCAAGCGCCGGCAGGAACGCCTCGCGTCCATGGCTCATCACTTTGCGACACGAGACACCAGCGAAGCTCTGGCCATGGAACTGCACCGTCAGTCGATCGGGCGGGGCCACCGCCACTGCGCGAAGGCCGTCGAAGAAGTTTTCCCAGGCATCGCTGCCGGTCACGCCGGCCGGCAGCATCGCGCCAGTGATCACCACCGGCACCTCGATGCCGAGCAGTTGAAACGATAGCGCCGCGGCGCTGTAGGCGAGCGTGTCGGTGCCATGCAGGATCAACACCCCGGATGCGCCCTCGTCGACCGCCAGCAAGGTCGCCTCGACCAACCGCCGCCAATGCGCCGGTGTCATGTTGGCGCTATCGATCAGCGGCTCGAGCTCGCGCAGCCGCCATCGCGCAATCTCCGCCTCCTCCCGCTCGCGCTGGGCCTCGCGGGCGCGGGCTTCGAACCCGGTAGCGGGCACCAGACCGGTGCTCGAGGGCTGCATGCCGATGGTGCCACCGGTGTAGAGCACCTCGACGAAGGAGGATGAGCAATCAGGCATGTTCGGGCTTCTCTCTTACTGAACGTCTTGGGCTGAACGTCTTGGCAGGTCAAAGAGCGCAGGATAGCCCGGCCGGCGGGCGCGGGGCGACCAGCCAATCGGAATGCGGGTTCCGAGCGCGCAGGTATTTATCTTAATATTTTTTTAACTTCATCCAAGACCGACAGGGAGACAGCGGACTGCGAGCGGCATCGGGACCATCGTCGCGATGACACCCAGCCCAATACCTGCTTGCTCTAGCCAATGCCGAATGTGCCTCGGCCAGCGCCGTAATCGACAGCGCTTCTTCATATATTCCAAACCGGAATAAAACCTTGGATTGTCATGACACTTGGTAGTCACTAGCCTATCGCACCAGATAGCATGCGGCTGGCCCGCGCGCTTCCCTTTTTCTTCGAGGTCACCGATGAACATCCTATCCAAGCTCCCGACCCTGCGGCTCGGCGCAGGCCTGCTCGGCGCCGCAGCCCTGGGCCTGAGCCTTGCCGCGCCCCTGTCCGCCAGCGCCGCCGAACGCACGCTGATGAACGCCTCCTACGACGTCTCGCGCGAACTGTTCACCGCGCTCAACCCGCCCTTCATCGAGCAGTGGCGCGAAGCGCATGGCGAAGAGGTCGAGATCCAGCAATCCCACGCCGGCTCCTCGACCCAGGCGCGCTCGATCATCGAGGGGCTGCGCGCGGACGTGGTGACCTTCAACCAGACCACCGACATCGATGTGCTCGCCAACGCGGGGCTCGTGGCCGAAGACTGGCAGAGCCGGCTGGCGGACAACAGCTCGCCGTTCTACTCGACCATGGCGTTCCTGGTCCGCAAGGGCAATCCGAAGGGCATCGAGGACTGGCGGGACCTGGCCGAGGACGGTGTACGGGTAGTCTTCCCCAACCCCAAGACCTCCGGCAACGCACGCTACACCTATCTCGCCGCCTGGGCGGCGACGGCACGTGAAAACGGCGGCGACGAAGCGCAGACCGAAGCGTACATGCGCAAGCTGCTCGCCAATGTGGCGGTGTTCGACACCGGCGGGCGTGGCGCCACCACCTCGTTCGTCGAGCGCGGTATCGGCGACGTGCTGATCAGCTTCGAATCCGAAGTGCAGAGCATCAGGCGTGAGTATGGCGATGACAGCTACGAAGTGATCGTGCCGCCGGTCGACCTGCTCGCCGAATTCCCGGTCGCCTGGGTCGACGACAGCGTGCGGCGCAACCAGACCGAGGATCTGGCCCGCGCCTACCTCGAGTATCTCTACTCGCCGGCCGCGCAGAGGATCATCGCCGAGCACAACTACCGGGTGCGCGACCCTGAAGTGGCGCAGGCGTTCTCCGATCGCTTCCCCGAGACCGAACTGCTCGACGTCAACCAGGAGTTCGGCGACTGGGATACGATCACTCGCACCCACTTCGCCTCCGGCGCCAAACTCGACCAGCTGCTGCGCAGATGATTGCACGTGCTCCCAAGCGGGTGCTGCCGGGCTTCACCCTCTCGCTCGGCATCACTCTGCTGTATGTCAGCCTGATCCTGCTGCTGCCGCTCAGCGGGCTGTTCGGCCAGCTCTCGACCCTCTCCTGGGCGCAGTACTGGACGATCATCACCGATTCACGCAACCTCGCCAGCTACCAGGTGACGGTGCTGAGCGCGCTGGTGGCATCGGCTTTCAACATGGTGTTCGGGCTGCTCTGCGCCTGGGTGCTGGTGCGCTACGAGTTCCCCGGCAAGCGCCTGCTCGACGCGCTGATGGACCTGCCCTTCGCGCTGCCCACCGCGGTGGCCGGGATCACCCTGGCGACGCTCTACGCCGGCAACGGCGCGATCGGCCAGTTTCTCGGCTTCCAGGTCTCCTACAGCTGGCTGGGGATCGTGGTGGCGATGGCATTCACCAGCGTGCCGTTCGTGGTGCGCACGGTGCAGCCGGTGCTCGAGGAGCTGCCGAACGAGGTCGACGAGGCGGCGATGACCCTCGGCGCGGGCACCCTCTACGCCTTTCGCCGGGTGATCTTCCCGCACATCTGGCCGGCACTGCTGACCGGCACCGGCCTCGCCTTCGCCCGCTCGCTCGGCGAGTACGGGGCGGTGATCTTCATCGCCGGCAACATGCCCTACCAGACCGAGATCACCGCGCTGATGATCGTCACCCGGCTCGAGGAGTACGACTACGCGGCGGCGGCGGCGATCGCCTCGCTGGTGCTGTTCACCTCGCTGGCACTGCTACTGGCGATCAACCTCTGGCAGGCACGCTTCTTCCGCCGCCTGCACGGGAGTACCGGCGCATGACCCAAACACGTGTCGAGAACCAGCCACCGAGGATCGACGAGGAGAGCTACCCATGCGACGCATAGGCGATTCGACACCGGTGCGGGTGACGCTGATCCTGCTCGCGGTGGTGCTTTCAGCGCTGGTGCTGCTGGTCCCGCTGGTGGCGATCGTGTTCGAAGCCTTCGCCCGGGGTATCGGTCCGTTCATCACCAACCTGACCGACTACTTCACCGTCCAGGCGATCTGGTTGACGCTTCTGATCGCAGTGATCACCGTACCGGTCAACCTGGTGTTCGGGATCTTCCTCGCCTGGCTAGTGACGCGGTTCAGCTTTCCCGGCCGGCGGCTGCTGCAGACCCTGATCGATATCCCGTTCGCGGTCTCGCCGGTCATCGCAGGACTCCTGTACCTGCTGCTCTATGGACGCAACGGCTGGCTCGGACAGTGGCTCGACGGCCATGACGTGCAGCTGATGTTCGCCTGGCCCGGCATGCTGCTGGTGACGATATTCGTCACCTGCCCGTTCGTCGCTCGCGAACTGATCCCGCTGATGCAGGCGCAGGGCAGCCGCGAAGAGGAAGCGGCGGTAACCCTCGGTGCCAACGGCTGGACGCTGTTTCGCCGGGTCACCCTGCCCAACGTGCGTACCGCACTGATCTATGGCGTGATCCTCACCAACGCTAGGGCGATGGGAGAATTCGGCGCGGTGTCGGTAGTCTCCGGCGCGATTCGCGGCCAGACCCTGACCCTGCCGCTGATGGTCCAGCAGCTCTACCAGGACTACAACACCGTCGGTGCCTTCGTCGCCGCCCTGCTGCTCGCGGTGTTGGCGGTGCTGACGCTGGTAGTCAAGGCGCTGCTCGACACCTACGCCGCCCGCAAGCACGCACCATGACCGCGCCACTCTCGAACGCCCAGCGCTCGCCATTTACAGGTTCGTCTTCATGAGCATCAACATCGATCAAGTGTCGCGTCGCTTCGGCACCACCACTGCACTCCATCCCACCACGCTTTCGATCGACAACGGCGAGCTGGTCGGCCTGCTGGGGCCTTCGGGGTCGGGCAAGACCACCCTGATGCGGATCATCGCCGGACTCGAACAGCCAAGCGAAGGGCGGGTGCTGTTCGGTGAACGCGACGTCACCCGCCTCCACGTGCGCCATCGGCGGGTCGGCTTCGTATTCCAGCACTATGCGCTGTTCCGCCATATGAGCGTATTCGAGAACGTCGCCTTCGGACTCCGCGCTCGCCCACGCAACGAACGCCCGAGCAACGACGAGATCAAGCGCCGTGTCTTCGCGCTGCTCGAGCGCGTGCAGCTCGACAAGCTCGCCTCGCGCCTGCCGGCACAGCTCTCCGGCGGCCAGCAGCAGCGGGTATCGCTGGCTCGGGCACTCGCGGTGGAGCCCGAGGTGCTGCTGATGGACGAACCCTTCGGTGCGCTCGACGCCAAGGTTCGCGTCGAACTGCGCCGCTGGCTGCGCCACCTGCATGCGGAACTGGGCTTCACCTGCGTGTTCGTCACCCATGACCAGGAAGAGGCGCTGGAGCTCTCCGATCGCGTGGTGGTGATGAGCCAGGGGCGGATCGAACAGGTCGACGAGCCGACGCTGCTCTATCGTCGCCCGATCAACCGCTTCGTGTTCGAGTTCCTCGGCGAGACCAATGCGCTGAGCGGCGAGGTACGTAACGGCCATCTGGCCCTGGGGGAGAACGCCGGACTCGATCTGTCCGGCGTAGCGGACGGGCCGGTGGAACTGCTGCTGCGTCCCCATGAGGTCGCCCTGGCCACCTCGCCGAGCGCCGGCGCGCGGCTGCCAGTGACGGTCAGCGCGATCGCCCCAGTGGGCGCGGAGGTACGCCTCGAGCTCGAGGCGACGTGGAGCACGCAGCCCTGGCAGGCCACCCTCTCCCATGCCGAGTTCGAACGCGCAAGGATAGCGCGCGGCACGCAGTGCTACGCACTACCGCAGCAGCTGCGGCGCGTCGACGAGGCCAGCGGCGCGCTGGTCGACATGCCGCTGCCGAATCAAGGGGACGACAGGCCCTAGCTGCCTCGATTCCCTTTGCGCTCGAGCCGCCAGGCGAATTCCTCCGCCCCGGCGGCATCGACTCCCCGGCCGAGCGCGCGGAGCCTGAAGTTGGCGCCGAACAGCCGCTCGAGTTCCTCCTCGTCGACCAGGTAGGGCGGGCCCTCGCCCGCCCTACCTGGTCGATGCACGGTGATCAATAGCCCGACCGCTCCCGGCGCGCAGAGCTGCGCCAGGATCACCGCGTAGCGCATTCGCGTCGGCGCCGGCAGTGCGACCAGGGCGGCGCGGTCGTAGAAGGCCATGCGGCCACGATTGCCGAGCGGGAGGTGGAAGATATCCGCACGCCACAGGGTGATGCGACCGAGCCTCAGCCCGTCGATCCCTTCATGGCGCAAGCGCTCGGGTACCCGAGGGTCCTCCGCAGCGAAACCCGCCAGTGCGGCCGCGACCCGGTCGACACCTGTGACCGAATGGCCACGCCCCTCGAGCCAGCGCATGTCGACGGACTTGCCGCACAGCGGCACCAGCACGTCACTATCGCCAGGCGCGCCGAGGCTCGGCCAGTACCCGGCCAGCATCGGATGCACCGCGTCTCGATGAAAGCCGATCCGCCCATCGCTCCAGCGCGCCTGCCACTCGTCCCCAGCATCGTCCATGCTCAGAACCAGCGGTCACGCCGCTTCTTGCGACCACCGGTGAGCGCCGGGAGGATCAAACCGGCGAGCAGGCCGGCGCCGGCCACGCCGCCGCCGTAGACGAAGTAGCGCATCAGCACCTGCTGGCGCTCATCGCCGAGCTGCGCCTTGAGCTCACGGACCTCGGACTGCACGCTGGTGAGTTCGCGATCGAGCTGGCTGCGGCTGGCCTCGAGTTCGTCGATTCTCGCCCGACGCGCCTCCAGCGTCTCGGTCATGCCCTCGACCCTGGCTTCCCAGGTCTGGTTGATGCTGGCGAGCTGCTCGCTGAGCTCGTTCGCCCGCTGCTCGAGCTCGGGCACGCGCTCGGCCGGACCCGGCTGGTCCTGCAGTTCGTCGCTGCGGATCCATACGGTGTCACCGTTGGCGCCGCGCACCTGGCTGTAGTCGCCCTGGGTCGCGACCAGCTCGACCCGCTGGCCGGCGCGCAGCGCGCCCACGATGCGATAGCCATCGGTGGGGCCGCTGCGTACGAAGGTGGTGAGCTGATCGCTCACCCAGCGCTGGCTTTCATCAGCGGGCGCTTGCTGGGCGTGGGCCGGGGACAGGATAAGTCCCGCGCAGAGCGCAGGCGCCAGCAGCAGGCCACCAAGGCCGCGCATGGCGTGGAGAGGTCGGGTATCTCGGATCGTGGACATGGGAGACTATCGTGCTCGAATTCGGTGAATGTGAACGGAAAGGCCACTGGGTCGCATCGATACGTCCTGTCTATGATCGGCCGCCACCGGCGGCCGCGTATCCACAGAAGCTGTGGATAACATCCTGGACAAGCACTGGGCGGAAGCGTACGACCTGCCATCCCCCGGGGCCCGGTCACGTTTTGGTCAAAAAACGTTCATGCCTGCGTCCTCACTCCTGCCCGCGCGGCGGCCACTGGCTGGGCATCGGGAAGTTGGCGATCTTGCCGTCCGATTTGAAGCTCTTCGCCTCGCCCTCGCGTTCGACTTCGTCGATGCGCAGGATTGCGTTGATCGGCAGATAGCTGCGCTTGACCCCATCGAAGGTGCGGCGCAGCTTGTCGTTCCCTGGGTCGATCACGAGCTTCGAGGCGTCGGTGAAGACGAACTCCTCGACCTCGACGAACCCCCAGAGATCGCTCTGATAGATCTCCCGGGCGTAGAGCTCCCAGACTTCGCCTTGCTGATGAACGACGACGCGATAAATGGGCTTCGAGGCCATTGCTTCCTTCAAGATTTTTCGGGGCACGACGGGCCTCGAGATGGCCCTGGGCGCAGTGTGAGTCTGACCAGACCGGACTCGACCACGCCCGCGGGAAACAGGACGCATCGGCCGGAAGGATTCTAACGGAGCCCGGCGCCGGCGCAGTGAGGCTTAGCGCAACGGCTTGTAACAAGTTCGAAATCAAATGTGACGAGGGATGTTTCGACCAAGCAGGCTTCATCCGAGGATCGGGTGACGCTGGGCTCGAGCGGCGATTCTATCATGTTGCCCGAGCTGGTCGCAGGGGAGCGCCATACGTATAATGGCGCGCCCTGGGGCTGGTACACTTTCAGCCCAGCTTCCCGTTCAGTACCCATACAGACCCCTTATCACTGATGGCGCGCCGGCTATGCGGTAAGCAAGGCGTGCCCGACTCCGACGACCAGGCTTGCACGACATGGCGAAGAAGCTCTTCATCAAGACCCACGGCTGCCAGATGAACGAGTACGACTCGGCGCGGATGGCGGACCTGCTCGGTGAATCCCACCGCCTCGAGATCACCCACGACGAGCACGAGGCGGACGTGATCCTGCTCAACACCTGCTCGATCCGCGAGAAGGCGCAGGAGAAGGTGTTCCACCAGCTCGGCCGCTGGAAGCGCCTCAAGGCCGCCAAGCCCGACCTGGTGATCGGCGTCGGCGGCTGCGTGGCGAGCCAGGAAGGCGACAACATCCGTCGCCGCGCGCCCCACGTCGACCTGGTGTTCGGCCCACAGACTCTGCACCGGGTACCCGAGATGATCGACAGCCGCCAGAGCGGGCAGATCTCGGTGGTCGACGTCACCTTCCCCGAGATCGAGAAGTTCGATCGACTGCCGGCACCGAAGAGCGACGGCGCCAGCGCCTTCGTCTCGGTGATGGAGGGCTGCTCGAAGTACTGCTCGTTCTGCGTGGTACCCTACACCCGGGGAGAGGAGATCTCCCGTCCGTTCGAGAGCGTGATCGACGAAGTCGCCCACCTCGCCGAGCAGGGCGTACGCGAGATCAACCTGCTAGGCCAGAACGTCAACGCCTATCGCGGCCTCGACCAGCTCGACGAAGAGGTCGACCTCGCCGAGCTGATCGCCACGATCGCCGGGATCGAGGGCATCGACCGGATTCGCTTCACCACCTCTCATCCGGTCGAGTTCAGCGACAGCCTGATCCAGGCCTATGCCGAGGTGCCCGAGCTGGTCAGCCACCTGCACCTGCCGGTGCAATCGGGGTCGGATCGGATCCTCACCCTGATGAAGCGTGGCCATGGGCGCGAGGAGTACATCGCCAAGCTCGAGCGGATCCGCGCCCTGCGTCCGGAGATCAGCTTCTCTTCCGACTTCATCGTCGGCTTTCCCGGAGAGACCGAGGAGGACTTCGAGCAGACCATGGACCTGATCGAGCGAATCGGCTTCGACCACTCGTTCAGCTTCGTCTACTCCAAGCGCCCGGGCACCCCCGCCTCCGCGCTGCCCGACGACACGCCGGAAGCGGTCAAGAAGCAGCGTCTGGCACGGCTCCAGGCGAGGATCAACCAGCAGGCGATGCAGATCTCCCGGCGCATGGTCGGCAACCTCGAACGGGTGCTGGTGACGGGCTTCTCGCCGCGCGATCCGGGAGAGCTATCGGCGCGCACCGAGAACAACCGGGTGGTCAACTTCAAGGCGGCCAATCCGATCGAGCTGATCGGCCATTTCGTCGATGTCGAGATCACCGAGGCCTACGCCAACTCGCTGCGCGGAGAGCTCGCCTCACCGCAGCGCTTCTGACCCGCCGCACCCGACGACCGTTGAATGTTCGCTCCTCTGCCCGGCGGTCCGAACGGCGCTTGTATTTCGCCGCTCGGACCACCACATTCAAGTCGTCGGCTGCGCTTGCGCAATGCGACTAAAAGCGTGCGTTTGCAAAGCCGGCCCGCCGCAGTAATCTGACACCCTACTTCCTCGTTCAGGACGACGCCCCTTGAGCCAAAACGCCGCAACGAGTCATCGCATCCTGCAACTCTCCCTGGAACCCAACGATCCGCTGCGCCTCGCCACCCTGTGCGGCCAGCAGGACGAGAACCTGAAGCTGGTGGAAGATCGTCTCGACGTCACCATCCGCAATCGTGGCAACACCTTCCAGCTCGCCGGGCCCCAGCCGCAGGTCAGGGCGGCGGCGAACGTGCTCGAACAGCTCTATCGCGAGACCGACGGCAGCGAGCTGCCGCCCGACACCGTGCATCTGTTCCTCCAGGAGTCGGGTATGAAATCGAGCGGTGACGAAACGCAGGAGCTGGCCAGCAGCGAGGTGATCATCCGCACGTCGAAGATGATGATCAAACCCCGCGGCCACAACCAGCAGAACTACGTCAACGCGGTGCGTAGCCACGACATCAACTTCGGCGTCGGCCCGGCCGGTACCGGCAAGACCTATCTGGCAGTGGCCGCGGCGGTCGAGGCGCTCAACCAGCAGCGGGTCCAGCGCATCCTGCTGGTGCGCCCCGCGGTCGAGGCCGGCGAGAAGCTCGGCTTCCTGCCCGGCGATCTGGCACAGAAGATCGATCCCTACCTGCGTCCGCTCTATGACGCGCTCTACGAGATGATCGGCTTCGAGCAGGTCGGCAAGCTGATCGAGCGCCAGGTGATCGAGATCGCCCCGCTCGCCTACATGCGCGGACGCACCCTGAACAACGCCTTCATCATCCTCGACGAGAGCCAGAACACCACCCGCGAGCAGATGAAGATGTTCCTCACCCGCATCGGCTTCGGCTCGACCGCGGTGATCACCGGCGACATCACCCAGATCGACCTGCCGCGCGGCATAAGCTCCGGGCTCACCCATGTGCTCGGCGTGCTCGACGGCGTCCCGGGCATCAGTTTCACTCGCTTCCTGTCCAAGGATGTAGTGCGCCATCCGCTGGTACAGCGCATCATCGAGGCCTATGACAGCTTCGAACAGCAGAGCGAGCAGCCATCTTGAACGCCGACGCCGAGTTACGGTCGGGCCAGGTCGACCTGCAATTGGCGGTGGCTTTCGAGCCGCTGCCCGATGAGGACGATCTGGCCCGCTGGGTGGGCCTGGTACTGATGGCGCATCCCACCGAAGCCCGCGACGAGCTCACCGTGCGCTTCGTCGAGGAGGCCGAGAGCCGCGAGCTCAACCGCGACTATCGCGGCAAGGATGCCTCGACCAACGTGCTCTCCTTCCCTTTCGAAGCGCCCCCGGGCATCGACCTGCCGCTGCTCGGCGACCTGGTGATAAGCCCCCATGTGGTCGAGCGCGAGGCGCTCGAACAGGGCAAACCGCTGGCGCACCACTTCGCCCACATGGTGATCCACGGCACCCTGCACCTGCTGGGCTACGACCATATCGAGGACGATGAGGCCGAAAGGATGGAGGCGCTGGAGCGTGCGCTGCTCGCGCGCCTGTCGATCCCCGACCCTTATCGCGACGACGCATGACCGACGAACGATTTCCACGCCCGCGGCGATCATCCCGATGCCGGCGGGCCTTCCACCCCGCGCTCCACCATGCGCACTCCCTCACGAGGACAAGAGACCACCGCCATGAGCGATGACCGATCGGCTGAGCAGAACGGCAAGAATTGGCTCGAAAGACTGCTCGGTGCTTTTTCAAGCGACAGCGAAGAACCGACCAGCCGCGCCGAACTTCTCCAGTTTCTCCGCCAGACCGCGCCACGCTTCGATCTCGACTCCGACGGGCTGTCGATCATCGAAGGAGCGTTCGAGATCAGCGACCAGCAGGTTCGCGAAGTCATGATCCAGCGCTCCCAGATCGAGGTGATCCGCATCAACCAGGCGCCGAGCGAGTACCTGCCGATGATCCACGAATCAGGCCACTCTCGGTATCCGGTGATCGGTGACGGCCTCGATGATGTACTCGGCATCCTGCTGGTCAAGGACCTGCTCCCGCTGATCATGCGCCCCGAAAGCGAACGCGACGCTTTCGATCTCTCCAGCGTACTGCGCCCGGCGACCTTCATTCCCGAGTCCAAGCGCCTCAACAGCCTGCTCAAGGAGTTCCGCGATACCCACAGCCACATGGCGGTGGTGGTCGACGAGTACGGCGGCACCGCGGGCATCGTCACCATCGAAGACATCCTCGAGCAGATCGTCGGCGACATCGAAGACGAGCACGACGTGGACGATGAGGATGAAATCCGCGAGCTCGGCGACGGCAGCTACGCGATCAAGGCGATCCTCAGCATCGAGGATTTCAACGAGCGTTTCGCCACCGAGTTCCCCGACGAGGAATTCGATACCATCGGCGGACTGGTGATGCAGCGCTTCGGCCATCTCCCCGAGCGAAACGAGAGCACCGACCTCGAAGGCTGGCGCTTTACCGTGACCAACGCCGACAATCGCCGGCTGCGCTGGCTGAAAGCCGAGCGCATCGCCGATCTCGACGAAGCGTGATCAGCGCCTGAACCAAAGCTCCAACCGGGCCGCGAGCACCGCGGCCCGGCGTTTCAGCTGCCCGGCGGCGTTTGCCGCCGACAAGGAAGTCCGATGTCCTCGATTCTCCATCGCGGCTGGCTCGCAGCCCTCGCTGCCCTGGCCCTGGGTGCGCTCACGACGCTGACCTTCGCCCCGTTCGAGCTGTGGTGGCTGGGCCCACTGATTTGCGCACCGCTCTATGGCTTGCTGCAAGGCACCCGGCTGCGCCGCGGCATGCTGATCGGCTGGAGCTACGGGGTCGGGCTGTTCGGCGCCGGGGCTTCCTGGGTCTACGTCTCGATCCACGACTACGGCTACACCAGCATGCCGCTGGCGGCGGTGCTGACCCTGCTGTTCGCCCTCGGCCTCGCGCTTTTCTACCTGATCAGCGCGGCCTTCTATCGCCTGCTCTCTCCACGGCCGTCGGTCATTGAGCCGTTGATCTTCGCCGCCGCCTGGACCCTTGGTGAAGTGTTCCGTGGCTGGTTCCTCACCGGCTTCCCCTGGCTCTACCTCGGCAGCGCCCACGTCGAGAGCCTGCTTGCAGGCTTTGCGCCGATCGGCGGCGTCTACCTGATCAGCTTCCTGGTCGCGCTTTCCGGCGCCCTGCTCTGGCACTTGGCCGTGCGTCGCCGTGTATTCGCGCTGGTACCGCTGGCGGCGATCTGGCTGGCAGGCAGCGTACTGCCGACCCAGTGGCTCAGCCCCGATCCGCGGCCGATCCCGGTGGCGCTGGTCCAGGGCGACCTGCCGCAGCTGACCAAGTGGAGCCCAGAAGGCCAGCGCACCGCGGTCAACACCTATCTGCGCCTGACCCGCGAACAGGCCGGTGAGGCGGAGCTCGTGATCTGGCCCGAAACCGCGCTGCCGATGTTCGAGGAGCAGGCGATGCCGTTCTACCAGCTCGCCCAGGCCAACATGCGCCCGGGCAGCAGCCTGATCACCGGCGTACTGACGCGCAGCAACGGACTGTTCCACAACAGCATGATCGCCCTCGACCAGCACATGGAAGGCGGCATGACCCGCAGCGAGTACCAGAAGCATCGACTGGTGCCGTTCGGCGAGTACGTGCCGCTCGAGGGGCTGCTGCGCGGCCTGCTGGCGTTCTTCGACATGCCCACCTCGCACATGTCGCCTGGCCCGGCTGGCCAGCAGCCACTTCGCGCCGATGGGCTGCGCCTGGGCGCGGCGATCTGCTATGAAATCGTCTATCCCGACCTGGTGCGCGACCAGGCGCGCCACTCGAACATCCTGGTGACGATCTCCAACGACACCTGGTTCGGTCGCTCGATCGGCCCGCTGCAACACATGCAGATGGCGCAGATGCGCGCGCTCGAGAACAATCGCTACCTGCTGCGCGCGACCAGCAACGGCCTGACCGCGGTGGTCGGCCCGGACGGACGGATCCTGGCCCAGATCGCCCGCTTCGAACCCGGCGTACTCAACTTCGAGGCCCATGCGGTCGAAGGGCTGACGCCATTCACCCGCACCGGCAGCCTGCCGATCGTACTGGTATCGATCGCGCTGGTCGCCGTCGGCGCGCTGCTCTCACGCCGGCGCGGCGCCTCTCGATGAGCACCTCGCTGCTCGCGGTGCTCAAATCGATCGTGCTGCCGCCGGGGGGACTGGTCACCGCGCTGCTGTTCGCGGCACTGCTGTGGCGCTGGTGGCCACGCACGGCGATCGCGCTCGCCATCGCCGTCTCCTTGGCGTTCATCGCGCTGTGCACGCCGCGGGTGAGCCTGTGGCTCAGCGCACCGATCGAACGGATCGCCCCGGCACCGGCCAGCGACTGGCGCGGAGCGCAGGCGATCGTGGTGCTCGGCGGCGGACGTGCGTCGGCACTGCCGGGGCGTTCTCGCGAGCGGGTCAACCTGGACACCTTCGCCCGGGTCGCCGAGGCGGCGCGCATCTCCCGCCATACCCGCCTGCCGATCCTGGTGACCGGTGGCCGACCCGGTGGCGAGCGGCGCTCCGAGGCGCAGCTGATGAACGATGCGCTGATCGAGACCTTCGGCATGCCGTCTCGCTGGCTCGAGAACCACAGCCACAACACCCGGGAAAACGCGCTCTACAGTGCCTTGATCCTGCGCGAGCACAAGGTGCGCAAGGTGATCCTGGTCACCTCTGCGTTCCACATGGCCCGCGCGGAGCGCAACTTCGAGCGTCTCGGCTTCGAAGTGGTGCCCGCGCCGGTGAGCTTCTCGAGCGCACCGCCAGGACTGCGAGGCTGGCTGCCCTCCTCCCTGGGCCTGGCCCAGAGCCAGCGAGCGCTGCACGAATATCTCGGCTGGATCGCCGGGCGCTGAGCGACGCAAAACGGCAAGGCGGCCACGAGGGCCGCCTTGCACAGGGTAAACGAGCTGGGTTGAACGCAGGCCGTGGCACGAGGCCCGCGGCTACTCCAGCTCCTCGGCGGCCATCGGCGCCCGCTTGAAGAAGCGGTGGCCACAGTGGTGGCAGGGCTCGAGCCGGCTGATCGCGGTGATCGTCACGCGCTCGCCGCAGTGGACGCAGCCTAGCCGACCGGGAGCAATCACTTCGCCTTCACAGTAGTCGGCCTGGGCCGCTTCGAGCTGCTCGTCGAAGCGCTGCAGGTCAAGCGTGGTGCGATCGGCAACGCCGAACAGCGCATTGCGTACCTGTTCGGAAATCACCTCGACATCGATGCCCAACCACTGGGCGACGCTGCCGCCCCCGCTGGCCAGATAGCCGCCGAGCTCGCTGATGTCGCGGCGGACCCATTCGCGCAGCAGCGCGAGTTCATCTTTGGTGTATTCGGTGAGCTCGGCTTCGAAGTTCACCGCCTCATCGAGCTGGCGCTCGAAACCCTCTCGCCCGCGCTCCACTTCACCAGCGTCGCGCCCCACCCCAAGCCGCTCGAGGATACGCTGATAGCCGCTTTCGAGCCGTGCTGGCCGCGGTTCAACCTCAGGCGTTGAGTCGCCGCCTTTGACTTCGTTCATCGCATGGCTCCTTCTTCGACTGATCAATCTGGTCAGGCACTCGCGCAAGGAGCGAATCCATCCCCCTCGCCCACTCGCAGTATAGCCGGACGGCGCTACCTGTCGCGGGTCGTCTAAGGTATGCTTGTTCCCCACTATTTTCGCGCTCGGGCCGCATCGGCCACGCAGCGCAGCGTGCGCTCCTCGGCGCCGCTCAACGGCCCCGGCCCGACCCCACCCGCCTCTCGCGGGCCATACGCGCCACCGGCCGGCCCCCAAACCTCAAGGTGTCAAGATCAAGCGATGGATGCACAGTACTCCCCCTTCGAAGTCGAACGCAGCGCGCAGCAGTATTGGGAAAAGAACCGCTGCTTCAAAGCGGTGGAGGATGCCAACCGCGAGAAATTCTACTGCCTGAGCATGTTCCCCTACCCGAGCGGCAAGCTGCACATGGGGCACGTGCGCAACTACACCATCGGCGACGTGATCGCCCGTTTCCAGCGCATGCAGGGCAAGAACGTGCTCCAGCCGATGGGGTGGGACGCTTTCGGCATGCCGGCGGAGAATGCCGCGATCAAGCATCGCGTGCCGCCGGCCAAGTGGACCTACGACAACATCGACTACATGCGCACCCAGCTCAAGGCGCTCGGCTTCGCCTACGACTGGGACCGTGAACTCGCCACCTGCGACGTCGACTACTACCGCTGGGAACAGTGGTTCTTCGCCAAGCTGGTCGACAAGGGGCTGGTCTACAAGAAGAACTCCAGCGTCAACTGGGACCCGGTGGACCAGACCGTTCTGGCCAACGAGCAGGTGATCGACGGACGCGGCTGGCGCTCCGGCGCCAAGGTGGAGCGTCGTGAGATCCCGCTGTGGTTCTTGAAGATCACCGACTACGCAGAAGAGCTGCTCGCCGATCTCGACCAGGTCGCCTGGCCCGAGCAGGTCAAGACCATGCAGCGCAACTGGATCGGCAAGTCCAAGGGCGTGGAGCTCGATTTCGAGGTCGCCGAGGTCGCGGCCGAGCATTCCAAGCTCACCGTCTTCACCACCCGCCCCGACACACTGATGGGGGTCACCTACCTCGCGGTGGCCGCCGACCATCCGATCGCCCGGCTCGCCTCCGAGCTCGATCCCAAGCTGCTCGCCTTCCGCGAGGAGTGCCGTGCCGGTGGTACCTCCGAAGCCGACATGGCGACGATGGAGAAGAAAGGGCTGGATACCGGCTATCGCGCCCGCCATCCGCTGACCGGCAGGCAGGTGCCGATCTACGTCGCCAACTTCGTGCTGATGGAATACGGCACCGGCGCGGTGATGGCGGTGCCGGCGCACGACCAGCGAGACTGGGAGTTCGCCACCAAGTACGGTCTGCCTATCGAGCCGGTGATCAGCGATCTCGACGGCAACGTGCCTGACCTCAGCGAGGGCGCCTATACCGAACACGGCCAGCTGATCAACTCGGGCGAGTTCGACGAGATGCTGTTCGACGAAGCCTTCGACGCCATCGCCAAACGCCTCGAGAAAGAGGGGCGCGGCCGGGTGCGGATCAACTTCCGCCTGCGCGACTGGGGCGTCGCACGCCAGCGATACTGGGGCGCGCCGATTCCGGTCAAGTACGGCCCCGAAGGCCAGACCGTGGCCCTGACCGACGACGAGCTGCCGGTCCGGCTGCCCACCGAGGTGGAGATCGATGCCACCGGCTCGCCGCTCAAGCGGCTGCGCTCGTTCTACGAGCTCGGTGACGGCTGGACCCGCGAGACCGACACCTTCGACACCTTCATGGAGTCGTCCTGGTACTACGCCCGCTTCTGCTGCGCCGACAATATGGAAGCGATGCTCGATGAGCGCGCCCGCTACTGGCTGCCGGTCGATATCTACATCGGCGGCATCGAGCACGCGATCCTCCACCTGCTCTACGCACGCTTCTTCCACAAGCTGATGCGCGATTTCGGCCTGGTCGACTGCGACGAGCCGTTCCAGCGCCTGCTCACCCAGGGCATGGTGGTCGCCGAGACCTACTATCGCGAGGAGCCCAACGGCGCCAAGAGCTGGTTCAATCCACTCGAGGTCGAGGTGACCCGCGACGACAAGGGCCGCCCGGTATCCGCGGTGCTCGCAAGCGACGGCCAGCCGGTGGAGATGGCCGGCATCGAGAAGATGTCGAAGTCGAAGAACAACGGCGTCGATCCCCAGTCGATGATCGATCGCTTCGGCGCTGACACCGTGCGATTGTTCATGATGTTCGCCGCCCCGCCGGAACAGTCGCTGGAGTGGTCGGACGCCGGCGTCGAGGGTGCCCATCGCTTCCTCAAGCGGCTGTGGAAACTGGCCCACGAGCACCTGGCGCAGGGCGAGCCGGGGCACATCGTCGCCTCCGAGCTGACCGAGACGCAGCGGGACCTGCACCGCAAGACCCACGAGACGATCAAGAAATGCACCGACGATATCGGTCGGCGCACCACCTTCAACACCGCGATCGCCGCGGTGATGGAGCTGACCAACGCGATCGCCAAGTTCGATGACGACAGCCTTCAGGGGCTGGCGGTGGCGCGCGAGGCGATCGAGGCCTGCGTGCTGATCCTCTCCCCGATCACCCCGCATGTCTGCCATACCCTGTGGCAGGCGCTCGGGCACGTGGAAGCGGCGATCGACGCACGCTGGCCCAGCGTCGACGAGAAGGCACTCGAGCGCGACAGCATCACCCTGGTGGTGCAGATCAACGGCAAGCTGCGTGCCCAGCTGGTACTGCCACCGGATGCCGACCGGGTCACGGTCGAATGCGAGGCCCTGGCCAACGAGAACGTCCAGCGCCATCTCGAAGGCAAGACGATCCGCAAGGTGATCGTAGTGCCGGGCAAGCTGGTCAACATCGTCGCCTCCTGAATCGAAACCCCGGCAGGCCCGAGCCGCCGGGGCCAAGCAATGCACGGGCGTAGCCACGCAGCGCCATGACCAGGCCTCATGCCGAGGCCGGATGACAAGGAGAGACCCGCTTGACGCTCCCTTCACACAGCAATCGCCTCGGGTGCAGGCTACGCACAGGCCTGCTGCTCGCCGTCTTCGGCGCCAGCCTGGCGCTGGCCGGCTGCGGTTTCCAGCTGCGTGGCACCGGCAATGATTCCGGGCCGATCATGCAGCACCTGCTGCTCCAGGTCGCCGACGACACGCCGCAGAACGAGCTCGCTCGCGAACTGCGCCGGCGCCTCGAAAGCGCCGGGGTCTCGATCGATCCCAGTGCGCGTCTGCAGCTCAACCTCGGTGCGGCCAACTACAGCGAGAACCAGCTCGGCTACGGTGGCTCGGGCGGCAACCAGGAGCGCGAGCTGATCCTGCGGGTGCCCTACTCGGTGCAGCGTGTCTTTGACGGCGCCTACCTGGTCGACCAGCAGTACGTCGAGAGCAGGGGCTCCTATAGCACCAGCACCAGCCAGCTGCTCCAGCGCGACGACGAACGTACCCAGCTGCGCCTGCGTCTGGCCGGCGATGCGGCCCAGCAGTTGATAGAGCGGATGCGGGCGCTTTCCGCCAGCCCGCTGGCCGAACAGCAGTGAGGCTTGGGTGAAGGTCTTTCCCGACAAGCTCGGCGACCAGCTGGGCAAGCGCCTGTCACCGGTCTACATCGTCTCCGGCGACGAGCCCTTGCTGCACATGGAGGCGTGCGACGCGATCCGGGCCGCGGTCCGCGAGCGCGGCTTCGACGAGCGCGAAGTGCTGCACGTCGAGGCCAACTTCAACTGGTCCCAGCTCTCCGAGACGGCCAGCAACCTGTCGCTGTTCGCCAGCCGTCGCCTGCTCGAGCTGCGCCTCGGCGGCCAATCCCCCGGTCAGGACGGCACCAAGGCGCTGGAAGCCTATGCGGCCAATGCAAAGCACAGCGACGATGTGCTGTTGATCAGCGCCGCGCGCTTCGACTATCGCACCCAGCAGAGCAAATGGTTCAAGGTCCTCGATGCGGTAGGCGTGTTCGTCCCGGTCTGGCCGGTGGAGTACAAGCGGCTGCACTTCTGGGTGCGCGATCGCGCCGCCCGTCACCAGCTCGAGCTCGATACCCAGGCGAGCCAGGCGCTGGCGGAGCGCTTCGAAGGTAACCTTTTGGCCCTCGATCAAACCCTGGCAAAGCTGCGCCTGCTGCATCCGGCGGGAGCCCGGCTCGATCTCGAGAGCATCGAGCAGAGCTCCGGCGACGGCGCCCGCTTCGATGTCTTCAACCTCACCGATGCCTGTGTCCAGGGCGAGCGCGAGCGGTCCCTGCGTATCGTCCAGGGCCTTCGCGCGGAAGGGGTCGAAGCGCCGGTGGTGCTCTGGGCGCTGACCCGCGAACTGCGTACGCTGCTTTCGCTTCGTCAGCATCTCGACCAGGGCCAGAGTTTCGATCATGCTTGTAAGGCGCAGAAACCTTCAATCATGGAAAAGCGACGCCCTGGCTACCAGGCTGCCACCAAGCGTTTGCCCCATGCTCGCCTGTGCAAGCTGTTGCTGTTCGCCCAACGGATCGATCTTTCGATCAAGGGCGCGGCTCCCCTGCCTACTTGGGCTGCGTTGTCCGATCTGGCATTGACGCTTGCCGGCGGAAGGGGGCCACTGTGTGAATGGGCGGGTGCCTATCGAATTCAGCCAGGCTGACCTGCAAACAAATTGTTACACTTTAAAACCCTACAATTACGCACGCAGAACTCGGCATCGATGAACATAAAATTCCAACATCCTCCCTCCAAGTACGACGACATCGGAATGAGGCTGGCCAGGCTGCCACGCAGCTGGCGCGCCGTCGTCGACCATCGCCTGGCTCCACTGGGCCTGACCCAGACCAGGTGGATCACGCTCTACAACCTGTGGAAGAGCGGTGATGGCCAAGCCCAGTGCGACTTGGCCCGCAGCATCGGTGTCGAGGCTCCCTCGCTGGTCCGCACGCTCGACCAGCTCGCGCGCCAAGGCCTGATCGAGCGGCGCCCATGCGGCCATGACCGGCGTACCAAGCGCATTCATCTGACCAGGAAAGCGGCCCCATTGATCGAGCAGATCGATTTCGTGGTCAACCAGGCCCGCGCCGAAATGCTCGAAGGGCTCAGTGAGGAGGAAGTCGATCATTTTTCGTCCACCCTCGAGAAGATCGAGCACAACAGCCAGCGTCTGCTGAACGCTCAGCAGAGTGAATCCTGAACCGCAACTTATCGCTCACCGTGCAGGCTCATTTCAGCCGTTCCTGCGCGCTTTTCCGGCCGAACGCGGTATCTTGACGCAGCCCCGCCTCGAAGAGGCCGTCAAGGTTGTCGCCATCCGTATCGGCGCCTAGAGTATGCCTAACCCAACCGCCGGAGCAGGACTATGAGCCACGAATACCGTCACGTACTTGTCGCCGTCGACCTGACGCGGGATTCGCATCTGGTACTCGAACGTGCGCTGCCGATCGCCGAGCGCAACGGCGCGACCATCTCGATCATCCACGCGCTCGAGCCGCTCGGCTTCGCCTACGGCGGCGACATCCCGATGGATGTCACCACGCTGCAGGACCAGCTCGATGAGCATGCGCGTACCCGTCTTGCCGAAATCGCCGATCCCAGCAACATCCCGCGCGAGCGCCAGCACATCATCGTCGGCATGCCGGACTCCGAGATCCACCGTTTCGCCGAAGAACACGGTGTCGATCTGATCGTCGTCGGCTCCCACGGCCGCACCGGCTTCGCACTGCTGCTCGGCTCCACCTCATCCGGTGTGCTTCGCGGCGCCAAGTGCGATGTGCTCGCCGTGCGCGTCGGTCAGGAAGGCGACGACGCGCAGGAGTGAGCGCCGCGTCGAGAGAATGAAGACAGCTTTGGATCATCGATGAAAAGGGGCACCCCCCTTGGGGGCCCTCATGCTGACGAAGCCCTGGCCTTGCCGCCAGGGCTTCGTTTTGATGAAGGCATGTAGTGGGCAACTAATTTCGGACCCTGCGAAGTGCAGGCGCACGTTGTTGTAAAAACCAACGATGTAGTCGGCGATATCCGTCATTGCCTCTCCATGGTTGGCATACGAGCTTGCGTGAGTACAAGTCCATTACCGCTGCCAGATACGGCCAGCCACAATCCCGACAACTAATGAGAGTCGCTTTCAACCAACCATCCAGGAATGTCCCTCACGCTATGTAAAACGCGCCATACATCGACATGCTCATCGCGTTCAACGTAGTACACCAGATAGGGATAGCGTTTCAGCGGCCAGTAGAGCAACCCTGGTAAAGCCAGCTCATGGGCGTACCGAGGCATACCCGAGGCCGGCTGGCGGCTGATGTGGGTATAGGCATTTTCCAAGGCATCGATAAAACCGAGTGCAGCCTGCTCGGCCTGCTCACCAAGGTAATAGCTGACAGCGTCCTCTACATCCTGACTGGCAAGGGCTCGCGGAACGACGGGCTTACCCTTCACCCTCGAGCCTTACGAACCCTGGCGCGCAGGGATTCGAAGTAGGCACCATCTACAGGAACAGTGGGAGCCGACTCTACCCCAGCCAGCAGCAGACCACGCAGGTGCTGCCGATCCTGATCCTTGCGAATCAGCTCCCGCACATACTCGCTACTGGTGCTGTAGCCCCGCTGGCTGACCTGGTCATCGACGAAGCTCTTGAGGGCGTCCGGCAGGGAGATGTTCATGGTACTCATGGCTCTGTCCGCCTTTGACAAAAGTTGCCAAAGTATACACCCCAAACCCCACCTCACCAGTATCGAAATCACTATGCCGATTTGCGACAAAACAAGCCGAAGGGGCTTGGCCATAACGCAGGACGCGCAGAACATCCATAACATGACCATCTTTCCCGGATATCGGAAACCAGCAAGCAACACATCAGGCTCACAGCTTGATCAGCTCGACCCGACAGGTACGCAGACTGCCGGCAAAGTATTTGAAGATGCCATGATGGCTTCCAGCCGCCTCTGAGAGCGCGCTGGACGGCAATCGCTTGCACCGGGGTTTGCGACATGGCTGTCGCAAAAGGCGCGCCCGGACAGGGACGTCCATGCGCGCCGACCCGAGGGCTAGCGATTGATCGGCCAGGGTTTCGCGATCTCGTGGCGGCGCATCCCCCTAAAGGGGGAGCGCGAGGGGGCCGCCCCTCGCATCTAAACGAGCAACAGGCGCGTTAGGACCCAAACGGTTCTCGACTCGCCAGGATCGAAAGCGTCGCTGGGTCAAAAGGGGTTTGTCATTAATCTTAGGGGCGCTCTTGGGCGCCCCGCCCCTTTTTCGGGTCGAACGTCTTGGCTTCGAACGTCACTCGCCCTGCTGCGCCACCTCGAGTTCCATCCAACGCTCCATCCGCTCATCCAGCCGCGTCTGCACCGCACCCAGCTCGGCCAGGGTCGCTTCGATCTCCGCTGCGTCGCCCTGATAGAAGCCGGGATCGCCGATCTTCGCCTCGAGCGCGGCTAGCTCGATTTCGAGTTTCTCGATCTCAGACGGCAGTCCATCGAGCTCACGCTGCAGCTTGTAGGAGAGCTTCTGCACCCGCGGCGCGGGCTTCACCGGTTCGCTGGCGGCGGGCTGGGGCGCTGGATCCTTCGCCGGCGCGGGGTTTTCTCCCCCGAGCTGGCCGGGCGCCGGCGGCAGACGACCGCCCTGGCGCAGCCAGTCGCTGTAGCCGCCGACGTAGTCGCGTACCCGCCCATCGCCTTCGAAGGCGAGCACGCTGGTCACCACGTTATCCATGAACGCGCGATCGTGACTGACCAGCAGCAGCGTGCCATCGAAGTCGAGCAAAAGCTCCTCGAGCAGTTCGAGGGTCTCGACGTCGAGATCGTTGGTCGGCTCATCGAGCACCAGCACGTTGGCCGGCTGGGTGAACAGTTTGGCCAGCAGCAGCCGGTTCGATTCCCCGCCGGAGAGTGCCTTGACCGGCTGGCGCGCTCGCTCGGGACTGAACAGGAAATCCTGCAGGTAGCTCATCACGTGACGATCCCGCCCCTTGACGCTGACATGGTCACGACCGAGGGCGAGGTTGTCGTACACCGTGGCGTCCATGTCGAGGCCGGCTCGCAGCTGGTCGAAGTAGGCCACTGATATCTTGGTGCCGAGGTTGACCTCGCCCTCGCTCGGCTCGAGCTCGCCGAGCAGGATCTTGAGCAGCGTGGTCTTGCCTGCGCCGTTGCGGCCGATCAGGCCGATCCGGTCACCGCGCTGGACCTCGAGACTCAGATCGCGGATCACGTACTCCCCCTCGGCGCGACCGGCGATGCGGTGGCTGACGTGCTTGAGCTCGACCACCCGCTTACCGCTGCGCTCACCGCTGTCGACCTCGATCCTTGCGCTACCGAGTCGCTCGCGGCGCTGGGAGCGCTCTTCGCGCAGCCGCTTGAGCGCTCGCACCCGCCCTTCATTACGGGTTCGGCGCGCCTTGATTCCCTGGCGAATCCACGCCTCCTCCTGGGCAAGCTTCTTGTCGAACAACGCCTGCTCGCGGGCCTCGACCTCGAGTTCGTGCGTTTTCTGTTCCTGGTAAGCGGTGAAGTCGCCTGGATAGCGGCGCAGCAGGCCGCGGTCGAGCTCGAGAATCGACGTCGCGATGCGATCGAGGAAGGCGCGGTCGTGGGTGACGAACAGCACCGCGCCCCTGAAGGCCAGCAGCTGCTCCTCGAGCCAGATGATGGTGTCGAGGTCCAGATGGTTGGTCGGCTCGTCGAGCAGCAGCAGGTCGGGATCGGCGACCAGCGCGCGGGCCAGCGCCACCCGCCGGCGCCAGCCGCCGGAGAGGCCTTCCATCAGAGTCGCGGCGGGCAGGCCTAGGCGCTCGAGCACCTGGTCGATGCGCTGGTGAAAAGACCAGCCATCGAGCGCTTCCAGCCGCTCCTGCAAAGTGGCCAGACGCTTCATGTCGGGCTCGGGAGAGGCGACCAAGGTGTCGTACTCGGCGAGCAGCCGGCCGGTCTCGGGCATTCCCTCGGCGACTACATCGAAGATCCGCCGCCCCTCGGCCGCGGGCAGGCGCTGGGAGAGCACGCCCACGCGCAGCCCGGGCACCCTGCGCACCACGCCATCGTCGGGGAGCTGTTCGCCCTCGATCAACGACATCAGCGTCGACTTGCCGGCGCCGTTACGGCCGACCAGGGCAAGGCGCTCGCCGCGATCGATGGAAAGCTCGGCGTGGTCGAGCAGAATCTGGTTACCGTAGGCGAGCTGGAGGGCTTCGAGTTGGAGCAAGCTCATGGGTCTGCGCTCACCTCTTATGGAAAAATGGCGTGGATGGATACCAAACGCGCATTGTAGCGCATCGCTCCGGTCATCCGGAGTAAAGCGCGAAGGCATCTCAGCCGCAGGCGTGACCCTGGACAGGGGATGCGATTATCCTGGGCGCCTTGCAAGCCGAAGAGAGACATTCATGCACCCGCTGCCGGACGCTTTGCGCTTTTGCTCGCCCGAGCCACTGATCGACATTGGCGCCAACCTGACCCATGAAAGTTTCGACAAGGATCGCGACGCGGTGCTCGCTCGCGCCCTCGAAGCAGGGGTGGAAGCGCTGGTGCTGACCGGAACCGATCGCCACAGCATCGAGGGCGCGCTGGCGCTGATCGAGGCTCGCCATGATCCCTCCCCGCGGCTCTTCGCCACCGCCGGTGTCCACCCCCACCACGCCGCCGACTGGGGAAACGAGTATGCCGAGCTGATCCGCGAAGCCCTCGACCGGCCCGGCATGGTCGCCGTCGGCGAGTGCGGGCTCGACTTCAATCGCGATTTCAGCCCACGCGATGCTCAGCGCCGTGCCTTCGAGGCACAGCTCGAGATCGCCGCCGAGCGGCGCCTGCCGATGTTCCTGCACGAAAGAGACGCCTCTACGACGATGCTGGAGATGCTGCGCAGCTGGCGCGACGACATCGAGGATGCCGTGGTCCACTGCTTCACCGGTGACCGGCAGACGCTCTATGCCTATCTCGATCTCGACCTGCACATCGGCCTGACCGGCTGGCTGTGCGACGAACGACGGGGTTTACAGCTGCGCGAACTGGTGGGCGAGATTCCACTCGAAAGGCTGATGATAGAGACCGACTGTCCCTACCTGCTGCCGCGCAACCTGCCAGCCAAGCTCAAGGGACGCCGGCACGAGCCGGCGCTGCTGCCGTGGATCGCCCGCGAGATCGCGGGGCTGCGCGGCCTCGACGAGGCGACTCTCGCCGGCGCCGCCACCCGGACCACGCAGCGCTTCTTCCGACTGGACAGCATCACGCAGCTTACTGCGATAGGAGCAAGCCGATGAGCCAGACATCCAATGCCCTGCCCGGCTTCATCAGCATCGAGACGGGCGACGGTGCGCTACCCGTAGCGGTGGCCTGGACACTCGCCGATGGTCGGGTCAAGCACACCCTGATCCAGCCGCTCGAAAGCTGGCTGGAAGAGGAGGACATCGCGCTTGGCGACTATGACGAAGAGACGCTGCATACCCTCGGTGTGCGGCCGCTCGATGTGATCCGCGAACTCGAAGCCGATCACGACGGCGCAACGCTCTACGTCAACGGCGTCGGCGAGGAGTTCGAGGCGCTCGAGCGGCTGTTCGATGAGTATTCGCTCGACCCGATGGTCGAGCTCGCGCCCGCCCACCAGCTCTACGATGAACTCGACGCCTCGCAGTGGGAGGACGAGCGCCGCAAGCTGCTCGACGAACGCGGCCTGACGCCGCTCAACGCCGAGCACGAAGTGGAGGTGATGCTGCTGCTGCACCAGCAATTCGCCGACCAGCTGCCGGACGATTTCGCCCTCGACGACGAAAGCTTCGGCTAGGGCGCCTCGGCGCCGGTGCTTTCAAGCGTTCGAGGCAACCCCGGACACCGCGCGCCGGCGCGAAAACTTATCGCAGGCCCAGTAGAGCAGCCCGCCGCTGATCGAGCCGGTGAACCAGCCATAGTCATAGAACCAGCCGAGCCGGCCGGTGGCGATCGCGATCAGACTGAGCCCCGCGGGGATGCAGAAGGCGATGAAGCCGGCGGCATTCCAGGCCGGATAGACGCCGTCGCGATAGAGCCCGATCACGTCCAGGCGCTGCTTGCGCACCACGAAGTAGTCGACCACCATCACCCCGGCGATCGGCCCGAGCAGGCTCGAATAGGCCAGTAGCCAGTTGGAGTAGATTGCCTCGACGCTCACGTCGGAGACAATCACGCCGAGCCGCTTGAGCAGCTCGTGGCTCATCAGCAGCAAGCCGATCAGTCCGGTCAGCATCACCGCGCGGTTGCGGCTGATCAGCCGAGGCGCGAGGTTCTGCAGGTCGTTGGTCGGCGACACCACGTTGGCGGCGGTATTGGTCGAGAGCGTGGCGAGAATGATCAGGATCATCGCGACGATCACAAGCCATGGCTCACCGATCGCACCGATCAGGGTGACCGGATCGGAGATCGTGTAGCCGACCAGCGTCGGCGAAGCCGCGGTCATCACTACTCCGAGCGCGGCGAACAGGAACATCGTCAGCGGCAGCCCCATGATCTGCCCGACCACCTGGGCACGCTGGCTTTTGACGTAGCGGCTGAAGTCGGGAATGTTCAGCGAAAGCGTCGCCCAGTAGCCCACCATCGCGGTCACCCCGGCGAGGAAGTGCCCCACCGTGCTCTCCCCTGCCGGCCGGGTCGGCGGCGAGGCCAAAAGCTCAGCGACCGAGACCTTACCCAGCGCCCACCAAAGGAGCGCCAGCGAGACCAGCAGCAGCACCGGCGCCGAGAGCGTTTCCAGCCACTTGATCGACTCGAAGCCGCGAATCACCACGTAGAGGTTCATCGCACCGAAAAGCACGAAGCCGATCACGTCGCCGGCGGAGCCGAGCGAGCGCCAGCTCTCGGACAGCGCGCCGAACAGCAGGCTGATCGCCATGCCGCCGAACATCGTCTGGATGCCGAACCAGCCACAGGCGACCAGCGCGCGAATCAGCGCCGGTACGTTGGAGCCGGTGATGCCGAAGGAGCTGCGCAGCAGTACCGGAAAGGGCACCCCGTAGCGAGTGCCCGCCACCGCGTTGAGCGTCAGTGGGATCAGAATGATCAGGTTGGCGAGCAGAATCGCCATCAGCGCCTCGAACACGCTGAGCCCGAAATAGGCGGTGAGCACGCCGCCAAGGGTGTAGGTCGGCACGCAGATCGCCATGCTGGTCCAAAGCGCCGCGACGTGCCAGGTATTCCAGCGCCGCTCGCTGATCCGGGTCGGCGCCAGATCGAGGCTGTAGCGCGGGCTGTCGAACAGATCATCACCAGGGTGTAGCTCGACCTGGCCATCTCGCTCGATGAGCGTGGAGACCTGCTGCCGCGAAATCGAAGTGGTCATGCGGGGTCCTCATCCGGGCGGACGCCTGGCGTCCGTTGGGGTGTTGTCGTTGTGAACTCCCAGCCCTGAACGCCGTGGCCCGGCTACTCGGCCTCGAGCCGATGGAAGCGCCGCTGGTAATAGTGCAGCGAAGCCGCGGGCGCGGCTTGCGAGTGGATCTCCTCCACTGGGCAGATCAGCACGTCGTGGCTGCCCTCGGCGATGACCCGAGATATCCTGCAGGCGAAGCTGACCAGCGCGCCCTCGAGCGCTGGCGTGCCATTGTCGAGCGAGCGCCAGCGCCCTTCGAGAAAACGCTCGGACATCGGCGTCTTGCCGCCGAAGCGCTCCGCCAGCGCCGCCTGCCCGCCGGCGAGCACGTTGACGCAGAGCTTGCCATTGCCGATCACCATCGGATGCGCCGAGGCGCTACGATTGAGACAGACCAAGAGAGTCGGCGGCGTGTCGCAGACGCTGCACACCGCCGTGGCGGTGAAACCGGCCCGGCCCATTTCACCGTCGCTGGTGACCAGGTTGACCGCAGCGCCGAGCCGCGCCATCGCATCGCGAAAGTGCTGTCGGTCGGGCACCGCCAGACGGGGGGACTCCTGCTCGAGAACGCTCTGCTGCATGCTTGTCTCCATCAAGGGCGCCACCACGTGGCGCCGGATCGATCAGGATTGAAGGAACTCGACCAGCCGCCGGTCGAATTCGTCGCTCGCGGTGACGCTGCAGGCGTGGCCGCCGTAGTCGAGACACTCGAAGCGCCCCTGCGGCATCAGTTCGGCGAGGCGCCGGGAAGCGGTCCACGGCACCAGCACGTCGTCGCGAGCGGTGATCACCAGCGTCGGCGTCTCGATCTCTGCGATCCAGCCACGTGCGTCGAACCCCGCCAGCGCCTCGATCCGCTTGAGTACGTTGCCGGCGCCGGGAAAATGGGCCAGCTGACTGGCCTGCTCGCGATCGACCCGCTCGGCGTTGGCCGAGAGCCAGTCGGCCGGGAACAGGAAGATCGGCTGCGCGGCCAGGTAGGCCCTGGCACCAACCTTGGTGAGCAGCGCGATACGCGCATCGAAGCAGCGCCGGCTGTGGCTGTCCAGGCTCACCCAGCCGCCCGCCACCACCAGCCGCCTGACCAGCGCCGGGCGCTTACGCGCGAGCCACAGCCCGACCAGCCCGCCAAAGGCGTGACCGACGAAGTCGAACCGCTCCAGACCGAGCGATTCGGCGAGTTCGATCAGCTCCTCGGCCATGTTCTCGACGCTATAGCCTTCAGGCAGCACCGCAGCGCTCTGGCCGGTGCCGAGCTGGTCGTAGAGCAAGACCCGGAAGCGAGCACCGAGCGCCTCGACCTGCGGATGCCAGTAGGCGCCGGCACCGCCGAGACCGGCCGACATCACCACCACCGGCGCCTCGGGGTCCCGACTGCCGAGCCATTCGTAGTGGAGCATCAGGCCCCGCTCCCGGCGGTGCCGATATGGGCGATGGTAGCGATCTCGACCAGTGCATCGGGCTTCACCAAGCCGCACTGGATGCAAAAACGCGCCGGCTTGTCGCCGGGAAAATACTCGGCGTAGACCTGGTTGATCGCCGCGTAATGGGCCCAGTCGGTGATGAAGATCGAATTGAAGGTGACGTCCGCCATGTTGCCGCCGGCGGTTTCGATCACGGTCTTGATCGTCTCGAGCACATGGCGCGTCTGAGCCGCTGGGTCACCGACGTGAACCACATTGTTGTCTGCGTCGAACGGCAGGGTACCGGAGACATAGACCACGCCATCGGCCAGCGTGCCCGGGACGAAGGGAGCGATCGGCGTAGTGGTACCAGGAGGAATGACGACCTGCTTGGGCATGGGGGCGACTCCGTTTTCAGCGCTTTGAGTGGGTTCTGATCAAGCCTGCTGGGTTTCCAGCCGCGGCGAAGTGACGAGGGCGTTGCAGAAGGTCTCGACGTTGGAGACCCAGCCGAAGAACGTCTCGACGTTATAGACCGCGGCCTCATGGGCGGCGCGCGGGCCCGCCTGGTGAGCGGCATCCTCGAGCAGTACGCCGAAGTACTCGAGGAAGTAGCCGTCGCGCAGGGTCGATTCGACGCAGACGTTGGTGGCGATTCCGGTAAACACCAGGGTGCGGATGCCTCGCGAGCGCAGCGTGCTGTCCAGCGGGGTGTTGAAGAACCCGCTGTAGCGCGGTTTGTGCATCACGATGTCGCCGGGCTCGGGCTTGAGCGCCTCGACCAGCTCGAAGTCCCAATCGCCCTTGGAGAGCAGCTTCTGCGGCATCCCGGGGTTGGCGCGCATGGTCTTGAGCGCATTGGATTTGTGCCAGTTCGGCGAACCGGGGCCACCGGCTTCGACGTAGTCAGGGTCCCAGCCGTTCTGGAAATAGATCACCGTGATTCCCGCGGCGCGGGCGGCGGCTACCGACTGCTTGATCTTCTCGATCACCGGCCCCGTGTGGCTGACGTCGAAGCCGGCGAGGTCGAGATAGCCGCCCGGGGTGGCGTAGGCGTTTTGCATGTCGACCACGATCAGCGCCGTGCTCGCCGGGTCGAACACCAGCGGCTCGGGACGGGCGGCGAGCGTGAGCCCACGGCCGGCGGGGATGAACTCGGGACGAACGACTCCGCTCATTGTGCGGCCTCCTCGATCGGCGCCTCGGCCCGCGCGGCAGCGACGGCGCTCTGGCGACAGCGCATCAGCGGTTGGATCCGCTGGCCGAAGGTCTCCACCCCTTCGATGAAATCATCGAAGGTCAGCAGTACCCCTTCGACCCCCGGCATCTCGCTGATCTCGTCGAGCATCCGCGCCACATGCTCGTAGGAGCCGATCAGCGTGCCCATGTTGATGTTGACCGCGGAGGTCGGGTCGCTCATCTGGCGTACGTTGGTGTCGCCACCTGAACGGGTATCCTTGCTGGCCTGGTCGGTGAGCCAGGCGAGCGCCTCCTCGTCGGCCCCCTCCTTGTAGTATTCCCACTTGGCCCGCGCCTCGTCGTCGGTCTCGGCGCTGATCACCATGAACAGCGCGAAGCTCTTCACCTCGCGTCCGGCCGCTTCGGCGGCGGCGTGCATGCGCTCGGCGGCGGGAGCGAAGGCGGTCGGCGTATTGATGCCCTTGCCGAAACAGAAGTTGAAATCGGCGTGACGGGCGGAAAAAGCCATTCCCGCATCGCTCTGCCCGGCGCAGATCAGCTTCATGTCCTCACGCGGGCGCGGGCTCAGCCGGCAATCGTCCATCTCGAAGAACTCGCCCTTGAAGTCGCTTTTGCCATCGCGGCAGAGCTCCTTGAGCACCTGGACGTACTCGTCGAGATAGGCGTAGCGCTTGGAGAAGTACTCATCGCCCGGCCACAGCCCCATCTGCGAGTACTCGGGCTTCTGCCAGCCGGTGACCAGGTTGAGGCCGAAACGGCCATTGGAGATCGAATCGATCGTCGCCGCCATCCGCGCGACGATCGCCGGCGGCATCACCAGGGTGGCGGCGGTGGCGTAGAGCTGGATCCGGGAGGTGACCGCGGCGAGCCCGGCCATCAGCGTGAACGATTCGAGATTGTGGTCCCAGAACTCGGTCTTGCCGCCGAATCCGCGCAGCTTGATCATCGACAGAGCGAAGTCCAGGCCGTGTTTTTCCGCGCGTTGCACCACTTCCCGGTTGAGCTCGAAGGTCGGCTTGTACTGGGGAGAGTTCTCGGAGATCAACCAGCCGTTGTTGCCGATCGGAATGAAGACACCAACTTTCATCCTGGACACCTCTCTCATCGATAGCGTTCCAATGTTGGGGGTGGCGCCATACGCGCCGTTCTCAGCCTAATTCGCTATCAAGCCCGATGCCAGAACGTTGATTGACTCGGCGAATCAATCTCCTGCGACCGCTTTCGTTTGACCCAAAGGTCAAAAACGAACCGTAAGGTCAAACGAATGCATCATCCTGGCGCAGCCGATGCACTCCAGGCGTGCAGCCCCCTCCGAGCCGGGCTCTGCTATGCTGAGCAACGCTTAGGGGGAACGCTTGGCGAGTCTTCGCGCGCGCTTGTTCGACGCTTCCCGACCATACCGACGTTCTCCAGTAGCGGACATCCAGGCCATGAACCAGCTTCCTTCCCTCCCCCAGCGCAGCGCTCGCCGCCGCCCGCGCGCCAGCGAACTGAAGCGCGCCGCTATCATCGACGCCGCGCTGGCGGAGTTCTCGCGCTACGGTCTCCATGGTGCCCGGGTCGAGACCATCGCCGAGCTGGCCGGCATCTCGAAGACCAACCTGCTCTACTACTTCTCTTCCAAGGAGATCCTCTACGTCGAGGTGCTCAAGCGGATCCTCGATCAGTGGCTGGCCCCGCTCAAGGCGCTGAGCGCCGAGCAGGAGCCGCTCGAAGCGATCGATGCCTATCTCAGCGCCAAGCTCGCCGCCGCCCGCGACCAGCCCGAGGCATCGCGGCTGTTCTGCCTGGAAATGATGCAGGGTGCGCCACTGATCGCGCCGGTACTCGATGGCGAGCTCAAACAGCTGGTCGATGAGAAGAGCGAGGTGATCGCGGGGTGGATCGAGCAAGGCCGGCTGGCGCCGGTCGACCCGCGTCAGCTGCTCTATCTGCTCTGGGCGGCGACCCAGCACTACGCAGACTTCGCGACGCAGGTCCGGGCGCTATCCGGCAGCGGGCTCGAAGACCCCGACTTCTTCGCCACGGCGCTTGCCACCCTGCGCCGTGCCGTGCTCGAAGGGCTGAAACCGCGCGACGGCTGAACTCAGGCCGGCATCCCTGCCGCTTCGAGCATTGCCCGAGCTTGGTCGCGAGCGCGTTCGAAGCTCGCGCCCTCGCCAAATCTGATCCCGAGCGCACGGTGCAGCGCGGCGGCGCGGGGAGAGAGGCCATTCGTACGTAGCCAAGCCGCACGAGCCTCGACACGCAGCCGGAACGCCTCCCGATCGACCTCGACGCTGCCGCCCAGGTTGTCGGCGCTGACGTTGAAGCGTCGCCGGCAGGCCTCGGTGAGCAACAGCTCCACCGCCTGAGGGGCGACCTCGGCGGCCTCGAAGGCTTGCTGCTGGTCTCGGTCGCGCCCGTCCGGCAGGTACCAGTAGCCGTAATCCTCGAGCATTCGTCGCTGCGGCCCCGCGATGCACCAGTGACTGATCTCATGCAGGGCGCTGGCGAAGAAACCGTGGGCGAAGATGATCCGATGGTACGGGTGCCCGGCGTCCCTCGGGCAGTAGAGCGGCTCGCTGCCGCCGCGAACCAGGCGCGTGGCGTAGGTGTCGGCGAAGATCGCATCGAACAGCGCGATCAGCGCCTCGAGCTGCTCATCTTCACTGCATTGGGAAATGGACAGGGTTGGGCTCATCCGCAAAGCATCCGTCAATGGCGCCCGCCTAGGCTCGGCCGAGCCACAGGCGAGAAATCCGAAGCGCCCCAAGGGCGCGCGATTCGGCGCGAATTATACCTTCCACCGCCCCCGTTTGACCGAACGGTTTGCTAGTGCGTATCAACACGCCCTAAAATCCCGCTCCCTTCGATCCGCCCCGGAGCTTCCCTTGGCGTCTCTTTCCCCCGCGCTGCCCCGCATCGATCGCATCCGCGCCAGTCGCTATCTGTGCCGGCTGGCGCTGCCGATCTGCGGTGCCCAGCTGGCGCAGATCGGGGTCAGCACCAGCGGCATCGTGATGGCAGGCCGTTCGAGCACCGTCGATCTCGCCGCAGTGTCGATCGGCGCGAGTCTCTGGGTACCGCTGATGCTGTTCATGAGCGGTACCATGATCGGGCTCACCGCGGTGGTCGCTCAGCTGCTTGGCGCAGGCCAGGTCGAGCGGATCCGCGTGCAGGTCCACCAGGCGGGCTGGATCGCGCTGGCGATGGGGTTGATCGCAGCCTGCGCGCTGTCCTGGCTGCCATCCGCGGTGTTCGCGCTGATGGACATACCAGCGGAGATCGCCACTGCCGCCGAGGCCTATCTGCTCGCCGTCGCCTTCGGCATGCCGGCGCTGGCCGGCTACCAGGCGCTGCGCGCCTATTCGGACGGTTTCAACCACACCCGTCCGGCGCTCTGGTTCAGCCTGCTCGGCCTCGCGGTTCATCTTCCCCTCGGGCTATGGCTGATCTTCGGCGGCGCCGGTGTACCGCCGCTGGGCGCGCTGGGCTGCGGCATCGCCACTGCGGTCTCGATGTGGGCGAGCCTGTTCGGCATGCTGGCCTACACCAAGCGCGCGCGAATCTACCAGCGGGTGGCGCTGTGGCGCGGATTGACCGCGCCCCAGCCGGCCCAGCTCTTCGCCCTGCTGCGCCTGGGGCTTCCGATCGGGGTGGCGATCTTCGCCGAGGTGACCATGTTCGCGGTGGTCGCGCTGCTGATCGCGACCTACGGCACCGTCGTGATCGCAGCCCACGAGGTGGCGCTCAATTTCACCTCGATCCTGTTCATGATGCCATTGGCGGTGGGCATGGCACTGACCATCCAGGTCGGCACCCGGCTCGGCGAGGGGCGCCCTGGGGCGGCGAGCCAGGAGGCCTGGAACGGGCTTTGGATCGCGCTGGCCGCGGCACTCGCCAATGCCTTGGTGGTGGTGCTGTTCGCACGCCAGGTAGCCGCGCTCTACTCCACCGAACCGGCGGTGATCGAACTGGCGGTGGAGCTTTTGTACCTGGCGGTGCTGTTCCAGGTCTCGGACGCACTGCAGATCGGCATCGCCGGTGCCCTGCGCGGTTACAAGGATACCCGCGCGGTGATGCTGATCACGCTGTTCGCCTACTGGGTCGCGGGCCTCGGCAGCGGCTTGGCGTTCGGCCGAGGCGTACCGGGGGTGTTCGACGGCCTCGGCGTCCATGGCTTCTGGATCGGCCTGATCGTCGGACTCTCCACCGCAGCGGCCTTGCTCGCCCTGCGCCTCAACTGGGTCTCTCGACGCCGTCTCGATGACCCGACCCCGCATCGGCCCACTCCAGCGCCCCCGCCTTCGACCTAGGCCGAGCAGCAGGCCCGCACGTATCGATGCGCGACGAGTTCGATCGCCCCTCTGTGCGAATCCCTTTGGGTATGCTAATAGTGAGTCGTCCGGTCGCCGGTGCAACCTTGGGCCGAGTGTCAAAGGCCCTTGGGTGCGGCGGCCGGAATTGCGTCGTGGCAAGCGTGCAGCGAGCCAGGAGTTCGGTCCGGCGAGCGGCGTTGGAGAGGTGATGCGAATCGCTGCGAGCGTGAGCCCGAAGGGGTAGCGCGCAAGCAAAGGCGGCGTGAACTTTTCCAACCCTTGCTTGGCTGATCGACCCGGCTGAAGGGCCTGTCGTCCCCGATGCGCCACCAGACCACAGTGGCAATCACGGGAAGCGCCTGGAACTCTAGGGCGGCATCGATCGGTCCGGGCGTTTCCCGATCGTCGACCGCGGTAGCGGTGTCGAATGGGCGAAGCCTCTACGATCGCGCGCCAAGAGCTTCCAGGTGGATGGGCCGGCACACCGTTCGACACACCGCCTAGGAGGGCCACCATGGGCATACCGCTCCCCCAAACCGCCAAGGTCATCGATTTCGAAAGCATGCGTGATCGCTTTCGCGCCAGACAGCGGATCATCCGCCTGGCGCCCGAGCACGACGGCCTGGAGATGATCTACCGACTAGCTTCGGACAGCGAATCACTCTATGGCATGCCCGTGCTCGCCTGGGCGCTCCAAGACGACGGCCAGATAGTCGGCATGGTGCCCTGGATGGACAAATTGACCCCTTGCCATACGCTCGATGATCCCGAGCACGGCAGCTTCGTCGGTTTTCGCGACCCCGAGACCCAGGAGCTACTCGAAGGCCCCCCTGAACACAAGATTCACGAGCTCGAACACGCCTCGCTCTACTTCGACTACGAGTCGACCGACGAGACCACCCTGATCCAGCATCTGCCCGACACCCAGGGCACCCATGCGCTGTGCCTCGATGATGAGGACCAGCCCTGGCTGCTCAAGCAGGTGCATGGCTGGAGACTCTATAGCGATGGCGCGATCGAGGCGCTGCTGCTCGATGAAAGCCAGCTGGTCGACACGCCAGTGCTGCCGGGCGACGACTGCCTGTATCCGGGCAGTAGTCGCCATGCGGCGCTCTACTTCTTCCAGCGCACCATCGCCAATCGGATCAAGCGCCAGGATCCCGATACCCTCGAGGCGCTGGCGATGATGGTCAACAGCGGCGACGACTGAAGTTGCGGTGCGGTAAACCAGCGGGCCCGGCGAATGCCGGGCCCGCTGCGTATATGGGCTGCGTATGACTGCGGACATAGAGAGCAGCGCGTGCTCAGGCAAGCCTCAGCAGGTATTCGAAATGCCCATCCTCTTCGCGCTGCTCGAGCAGCTGGTGGCCGAGAAAGGCGCAGAACTGCGGAATGTCGCGGGTAGTGGCGGGATCGGTGGCGATCACCCTGAGCAGCTTGCCGCTGCCTAGGTCACGCACCTTGTTGTGCATCAGCATGATCGGCTCCGGGCAGTAGAGCCCGGAGGTATCAAGCACATCGTCGGCCTCGAACGGCTCGCTCATCGAATCTCCTTGCGCTTCACGCAGATCGTTCACTGAAGATCGAACCGGCCATGCTTCAGCGCAGCTCGACAAACACCGTCACTTCTTCGCGGTCGTGGTACAGATGACGGCAGTGCAGCCGATAGTCGACCCCTGCGGAATCGAGCTGATCGCGCAGCCTGCCGAGACAGGCGTCGACCTCCTGCCAGCGGCGGTTCATCGGCAGCTTAAGGTTGAACACCGAGAAGCGGCACCAGCGCTGGGTCAACCAGCGGGACACCATCTCGATCACCCGCGACGGGCGATCAACGATATCGCACACCAGCCAGTCGAGCGTTCCCGGCGGCGACCACTTGAAGCCATCCTCGCGCAGGTGCTCGACCATGCCGGTGCGCATCAGCGCTTTGTCCATCGGGCCATTGTCGATCGCATAGACCTGCATGCCGCGCTGGACCAGCTGCCAGGTCCAGCCGCCGGGGGCGGCGCCGAGATCGGCGGCGGTGGAGCCGGGCGCCAGCGCCTCCTCCCAACGGCTGCGCGGCAGGAACTGATGCCACGCCTCCTCGAGCTTGAGCGTCGAGCGGCTCGGCGCGTGGGGAGGAAACTTGAGCCTCAGTATGCCTCCCGGGTGCTCGCTGCGATTGCCAGGGAAGCTCAGCCCCAGCTGGACCCTGTCGCCCGCGGTCCAGAACAGGTGCAAGCGACGGGCTCCGGCGCTTCGGCGCAGCGCCCCCCGCTTGCGGAACAGGCTCTCGAGCGGACGGGCCAGGGCTTTTCCCAGCCCGGCGAGCGCCTTGCCGTCGTTGGTGTCAGGGGCTTCGAACATCAGCGACTCGAAGCTCCAGCCGCTGGCCACTACCTGGGCGACGATCGGTGAGATCCTGTCGTCACGCGAAAGCGTCTCGAGCGGCGGCAACGCGACCAGCGACTGGCGGGCGAACACCGTCGCCTCGAGCGGCAGGCTGCGCTGCAGCGGATTGACCGGCGAGCCGTCGACGCTGACCGCACGCACATGGCCCGCCCCCGGCTCGGCGGCATAGCGTAGCGGCGCCTCGCCCAAGCGATCGGCAAGCTCGGCGGCAAGATCCGACTCGAAGCCGGGTCGGCAATAGAGCAGCCATTCACTGGCCACCAAGGGGGGAACTTGGTCTTGCATCGAAGGGACACTTGTGCAGCGAAAAGAAGCGGCGGTATCGATACCGCCATGTTCGAGCAAGGCAGTGTAGCCGATCGGCCGAGCTCCTCACAGCCAAGCGATCGGCCACCGCCCGGATGCAACGAGGCCCCGATGTCTCCATCGGGGCCTCGTACAGCGACTCGCGGCTATCGCGCCGCACCCGGCGCGAGGCCGGCCATCATCGCTGTCTCGACTACGCAGTCGATCTCGCTGCGCGGCTGACGCTTACTGCTCCTGCACCATGGCCTGGACGCGCTGAAGCAGTTCCGGATCCTGCTGGATGGCCTGGCCGATCTGGTTGAATTCCTCGACCTGGAGGCCGCTGTCCTGGACAGCCTGAACCATTTTTTCGTTGGCCTCTTCGCGAACCTGGCGGACCTGGTCCTCATCGCTGCCCGCGGACTGCAAGCGATCGGTATAGCTCTGCGAGATCGAGGCGATCTCCTGAGAAGCGGAAGCGAAGTCCTGCAGCTGCTGATCGCTGAAGTTCTGCTGTGCGGGAGCGGACTGGGCCGCGGCACCGCTCTGCGGGGCCGCCTCCTGGGCGAAGACCGCGGGAGCGGCGACTGCACCAGTGGTGAGCAGGGTTGCTGAGATGATGGCGGTGGTCCGTTTCATTACATCCTCCGGGAGTTTCACTTTAGCTGCTTGCCATGAGTACGACGGCAGTCGCGCACATGAGTTCCCCATTCACAGTGATTTTCCTCGTTTCTTTTGCGCGAAAATCCACACCGTGACGCCCTATCACTGCTGGTGACCCGAGTCCTTTTCAACCCCATAGCGAAAAAAAGACCCCGGAAACGTAACAGGGAGTTATCACCACCGACATGAGTCACTACTTCACCACCCGCCCTTACAAGGACTCACATTTCAGCTGTCGAAACTGACCAATCGTCCGCGCTCACGCGAGCCGGCCGCGAGTGATAAACTGCCGCCCGCCACCGCTCTCGTCCGACCTCGCGAAAGGAGACCTCCGCCATGACTCCCCATCTGCTTTCCGTCGATCAGCTCGATCGCGATGCGATCGATGAACTCTTTGCCATCGCCCAGCGGATGGAACCGATCGCCCGACGGCGCAAGATCTGCCGTGTACTCGAAGGGGCGGTACTGGGCAATCTGTTCTTCGAGGCCAGCACCCGCACTCGAATCAGTTTCAACGTCGCCTTCTGCCGCCTTGGCGGCTCGGTCTGCGACACCACCGGCTTCACCTTCTCGTCGATGGCCAAGGGCGAATCGCTGACCGATACCAGCCGGGTACTCGGCGGCTATTGCGACGCCCTGGTGATGCGCCACCCGGACCTCGGCTCGGTGGCCGAGTTCGCCAGCGCCGTCAACGTGCCGGTGATCAACGGCGGCGACGGTCCCGGTGAACACCCGAGCCAGGCGCTGCTCGATCTCTACACCATCGAGCGCGAGTTCGAGCGTGTCCAGCGACCGTTGGCCGGCGCGCACATCCTGATGACCGGCGATCTCAAGTACGGACGCACCGTGCACTCGCTGATCAAGCTGCTCTCGCTGCACGAGCCGATGCACATCACCCTGGTCGCACCGACCGGGCTCGAGATGCCGACCCCGCTGCTGGATCTGGTGGCCGATCGCGGTCATCGCCTCGAGCTTCGCGACAGCCTCGACGAGGTGTTCGAACCGATCGACGTGATCTACGCGACACGTATCCAGAAAGAACGCTTCACCGAAGAGATGATCGAGAGTTTCAAGGGCATCTCCGATGAGTTCATCGTCAATCGCGCCTTCCTCGATCGTCGCTGCACCCCCAGTACCATCGTCATGCATCCGCTGCCACGCGATGGACGGCCCGGTGCCAACGACCTCAGCACCGATCTCAACGGCGACCCGCGCCTGGCGATCTTCCGCCAGACCGACAATGGTATCCCGGTGCGGATGGCGATCTTCGCCAAGCTGATGGGAATCGAATCCGACTTCGACCGCGAGCTGCGCGATGTCGGCTGGCGGGTCCCCGAGGCCATCGGCGTGGACGACGCTCGGTTCTGACTCACAGGCCCGCCTGCCATGGCGGGTCTCCGTTTCCTCGGCCTTGAGAACCTTGCATGGAACTGGCCCTCGACTGGCAACTGATCCTACTGCTCGGCGGCGTCGCGCTGGTCGCCGGCTTCATCGACACACTCGCCGGCGGCGGCGGGCTGATCACCGTGCCCACGCTGATGCTCGTCCAGATACCACCGATCAACGCGATCGCCACCAACAAGCTGCAGGGCAGCTTCGGCACGCTGATCTCCACCCTGACCTTGTGGCGACGCGGGCACATCGATCCCGCCAAGCTCAAGCGCCCGTTCATCTGGTCGCTGGCGGGTTCGGCGATAGGCGCGGTGCTGGTGCAGTGGGTCGACGCCAGCGCCTTGGAGATCCTGGTGCCGGTGGTGCTCACGCTGATCGCACTCTACTTCCTGCTCGCCCCCGGCGCCGGCAGTATCGAGCGCAAGCCGCGCATCGGCGAGCGCCTGCATCGGCGACTGGTGATCCCGCTGATCGGCTTCTACGACGGCTTCTTCGGCCCTGGCACCGGCTCGTTCTTTTCACTCTCCGAAGTCGCCCTGCGCGGGCGTGACCTGGTCACCGCCACCGCCACCGCCAAGGCGCTCAACCTCGCCAGCAACCTGGCCTCGCTTGTGATCTTCATCCTCGGCGGCAAGGTGCTATGGCTGGTCGGCGCCGTCATGGTGGTCGGCCAGTTCGTCGGTGCCTACCTCGGTGCCCGCGCCGTGGTCTCCGGCGGCGCGCGGCTGATCCGCCCGGTGATCGTCCTGGTCTGCCTCGCCATGCTCGGCCGCTACGCCTGGCAGAACGGTCTGCTACCGCCCTGGTTCTAGGTCCTGTTGGCATCACTGCCATACTCAACGCAGCGAGTCGCTCTTGATCGGGCTGAGCGCTGCGACATCTCTCCTGGCCTATCCGCAAGGTCCCTATGGATAAGCGTGCGGTATCCAGACCAAAGCCAAAACAACCATGGTTAATTTATTTTATTTTGGTTTAAATGGGCTCTCTACAGTCAAATCATCATGCCAAGGAGCCTTTGAAGATGCCCACGCTCGACCACGCAATGAAGCACATGCTCGCCACCCAGCTGCCAATTCAATCGACCGTGTCCCGGGAGGGCCTACCCGACATCGGACCAAAGCGCTCGCTGCGGATATATGACGACCACACACTGATCTACAACGAGAATACGGGAGGGCAAACACTGGAGAATTTGCGCCATGGCTCGCGCATCGCGGTAGCCGTGATCGACCGGGCAGCGCTGGATGGCTATCGCTTCATCGGTCAGGCCGAAATATACGACAGCGGAGCGCCTTACGACCACGCGCTCGCTTTCGCTGCAATGGCAGGAATGAAAAAGCCCAAGTTCGCGGTGCTGATCCGTATCGAACAAATTCATACCCTGCGCTCGGGACCCGACGCGGGCAAGCTGCTCCAGGCCGGCTGAGCAGAACTAGCCCGATCGTACCTAACCTGAACGAGCGACATGGGGAGGCGTCATCCACAGTGAAAAGCCACGCCTCCCCTTTCCTCAGCTCTTTCCCCAACCCTATCAGCAGCGGATGCCCAAAAGACAAGCAGGCATGCGCCGAGCCACACCTTCACCCATCTCGGGTCTTGATCGCCCATGCCGAGCAGAACGAGGGATCCCCCTGACTCAAGCGGCCCATTCACGCGCGGTGCGCCAGACGCACATCGCGACGAAGTAGACCGAGGTCGCACCCCACCCCCATAGCGCCCAGCTGGCGTGCACCGGGCTCGACAGCACAAGCGAAGTGGCGCAGACGCACCAGAGCAGGGTGACGGCGATGTTGAGCGGCATGAACTGGCGCACCCGGAACGGGTGCAGGAACTTCATCCGGGTCAGGGTCAGCGCGGCGAGCACCACGATGATCGCGAAAGTAACGAAGGGCGGGAAGTCGAGGATGTAGAAGTAGGCAGCGATGATGTTCCAGGCGGCGGGAAAACCGACGAAGTAGTTATCCTGGCTCTTCATATTGACGTTGCAGAAGCAGAACATCGACGAGAGCAGGATGATCACCACCGAGAACAGCTCGAGATAGGCCGGCAGCGGCACGAAGTAGTAGATGAAGATCGCCGGGATGAACGCCCAGGTGAGGTAGTCGATCACCATGTCGAGGGTCGAGCCATCGAAATGCGGCAGCACTGTCTTGACCTCGTACTTCCTCGCCAGCGTACCATCCAGGCCGTCGACCATCATCGCGGCACCCAGCCACAGCAGGCAGGCAACCGGGTTGCCGTCGACCAGCGCGAGCAGCGCCATCATCCCCAGCACCACCCCGCTGGCGGTGATCGCATGCACGCTCCAGGCTTTCCAGATCGAGACGCGGGACCCGGTGTCGGGAGAAAGGGATTGAGTCACGTTCACTCCTGTGGAGGCGCCTTGCCCCCTTTGGTTTGGTCTGCGCGAGCGCGGCGAACGCTTGCACTGGGCGCGCACGCTACTACAGGTCGATGGCGAGAGGGAAATCCGATACCGGGCCACCATCATTGCAGACGTTGAAGATAGCCTACCCCACCGAGCTGGCGCATCTGCCTCTCCACCCATTGGATGCGCTGGGCCACGCGGGCGTTCGGTCGCAGCGGGTCCCATACCCTTGGCGCCGGCAGCACCGCCGCCAGCCGCGCGGCCTGCCCGGCGCCAAGCTCGGCGGCGCCGACCCCGAAGTAGTGCCTGGCCGCGGCTTCGGCACCGAACACTCCGACATCCCATTCAGCGAGGTTAAGGTAGACCTCGAGAATTCGCTGCTTCGGCCACAGGAACTCGATCAGCAGGGTGAACCAGACCTCGATCGCCTTGCGTGACCAGCTCGAGCTGCTCCAAAGCCACAGGTTCTTGGCGGTCTGCTGGCTTATCGTACTGGCGCCGCGCAGCGAGCCCCCGCTGCGCCAGGCGCTCAGCGCCTGCTGGATCTGCTGCTGGTCGAAACCATGATGAGCGGGAAACCGCTGGTCCTCGGCGGCGATCACCGCAAGCTTGAGCTGCGGGGAAATATCGGCGTAGTCGACCCAGCGATAATCGTAGCCCGGCGCGCGCCCCTCGCTGAGCGCCTGCAGTTCGCGCTCGATCATCACCGAAGATACCGGCACCGGCAGCCATCGAAAAAGCAGCACGGAAAGCACCGAGAGCATCACGAACCCAGCCGAGAGCCCTACGACCCAACGTCCCAGCCTTGCGACGAGGGAGGACGAGCGCGTACGGCGGATGGCTCTGGGCATCGAGTTCTCGGCAAGTCGAAGGGGCGGGAGGTGCGATTATAGCCGTTAGGCCCGGGAGTGTTCACGCTGAAGGCGCAATTCGAAACCCGCTCGCCCTAACCGCGCCTCCCCACTGGAAAACCGTTTCTCCCGAGGGGAGCGCGAAACGACACCGTGAGACCAGGCCTCAGCGCCGGGGCTCAGGCCGCTTTGGGCAATCTGCCTGGCTGGTGGCCGACCTGGCTCAGCGGCGCCTCAACTCAATCGAGCCGCTCGGCGTGATAGCGCAGATGATCGTCGACGAAGCTGGCGATGAAGAAATAGCTATGGTCGTAGCCGGGCTGGCGACGCAGCCATAGCGGATGGCCGCTCACTGCGCAGGCCTGTTCGAGCCGCTCTGTCTTGAGCTGGTTTTCGAGGAAGCCGTCCGCCTCCCCCTGGTCGACGAACAGCGCCAGGCGATCGGACTTGCCGCTGCCGGCGAGAATCAGCTCGCAGGCGTCGTACTGCTTCCACGACTCGCGGTCTTCTCCAAGATAGCCCGAGAACGCCTTCTCTCCCCATGGCACCGCGGTGGGGTTGACGATCGGTGAGAACGCCGACACCGAGGCATAGCGACCAGGGTTGCGCAGCGCCAGTACCAGCGCGCCGTGCCCGCCCATGGAGTGGCCGAAGATCGACTCACGTTCGGCTAATTCGAAGTTCGCCCGTACCACCTGGGGCAGTTCCTCGAGGACGTAGTCGTACATCCGGTAGTGATCGCGCCAGGGCGCTTCGGTGGCGTTGAGGTAGAACCCCGCCCCTGAGCCGAAATCATAGGCGTCATGCTCGCCGGGCAGGTCGAGTCCACGCGGGCTGGTGTCGGGACAGACGATCGCGAGGCCGAGCTGGCTGGCGAGCCGATGGGCGCCCGCCTTCTGCATGAAGTTCTCATCGGTGCAGGACAGTCCCGAAAGCCACCAGAGCAGCTTGGGCCGAGGATGAGCGGCCTGCTCCGGCAGGAAGATGCCGAAGATCATCGGGCAGTCGAGCACCCGAGAGTAGTGACGAAAACGTTTGTAGACGCCGCCGAAGCTCTTGTTAGCGGAGAGCTCTTCGAGAACGGTGACGTCTTGGCTGGACTGGCTCATTGCGCGGATTGCCTCTGTTGCCGAGGCGCACCGGACCGAATGGCGCGGCACGCGGCTGGAAATGGCGCCGCCGGGGCGGCATGCGTTCAGGGGTGGATGACGAGCGAGGATGCCTCGCGGATGGACTCCAGTCTAGCCAATCCAGAGGCCAGGCATGAGTGAGTCCGATTACAGAAGATTATCGCCATATGGCAACGATCCCTGCATCCTCTTTGCGATCCGCCATTGGCGTATCACCATGCTGCGGCTTGGAGCGCCTGGCGTGGCTCAGTAGTAGAGCCTTCGCATACCGTCGCTCATCGAGTTGGCCGAGAATCTCGCTATCTGGGAGATCCGCTCGGGGTCCGGCAGTTCGATGCGGTTGCGATGGCGATAGATCAAGCCCTCCTCGCGCAGGTCCGAGAAGGTACGACTGATATGCACAGCGCTCAGGCCAAGGATGTCGGCGAGCACCTGCTGCGACAGCGGCAGCTCGAACTGGTTGCCGATACCTCGATCGATACGCTTGAGCCGCACGTACATCTCGAAGATGAAATGCGAAAGCTTCTCCCGCGCGGTGCGCCGCCCAAGGTTCACCAAACGCTCGGTGAGCAGCGTCTGGTTGCGTGCGGAGATCGACAGCAAGGTCGAACCGAGCCGCGACGAGCTCTTGAACATGTTGCTCAGACGGTCCATCGACAGCCGGCATACTACGCCGGAGGTCAGCATGTTGACGTTGGCCAGCCGGCAGGCGAAAGAAAAGTCGGCCAGCCCGATCACATCCCCCGGCAGATAGACGTCGAGTACCTGCCGGGTGCCGTCGTTCATGTCGCGATAGGAGATTGCCCATCCCTGGCTGATCGCGTACAGATCTCCGGTTTCGTCTCCTTCTTTCCAAAGCGTCGTCCCCGCCGATACCCTCAGCGGCTCTTTCTCGAGCTCAGCAAGAATCTCCATATCACCATCGCTCAATTCCCCGTAATGACTGAACTGGGAAGCGATGCAGCTTTCTCGATGCGTCATGGTCAGCAGTCCACAATCTTGGTTAGCGTCTTTCTTAATATCGCAATTGATAGTGAATCAGCACCCGCCGGCGCACCGAACTCCCTGCTGCACGCTCTGCACAGTCGCCTGTCCATCGACGCAACCAGTTGATTCGCGCGGCGGTATTGTCAATCGTCGCAGCGCGCGGGCGGTATAACCTGAGTTATGTAAAACCATTTTACGACGCTTTTTTTGGCCCAAGAAAATGCCGGCCGCCTTGAAAGGCGCCCGGCATTCTGATCATCGGCTAGAGGCAACAGCGATTACCAGCCGGTGACTTCCTTCAGCGCATCGCCGATCTGCGCCAGCGAGCGTACGGTCTTGACCCCAGCGGCCTCGAGCGCGGCGAACTTCTCGTCCGCGGTGCCCGCACCACCGGAGATGATCGCTCCGGCGTGGCCCATGCGCTTGCCGGGAGGTGCAGTGACGCCTGCGATGTAGGAGACCACCGGCTTGGTCACGTGCTCCTTGATGTAGGCCGCTGCCTCTTCCTCGGCGGTGCCGCCGATCTCGCCGATCATGACGATCGCCTCGGTCTGCGGATCCTCCTGGAACAGCTTGAGGATGTCGATGAAGCTCGACCCCGGAATCGGGTCACCGCCGATACCGACGCAGCTCGACTGGCCGAAACCGTGGTCGGTGGTCTGCTTGACCGCTTCATAGGTCAGGGTGCCGGAGCGCGAAACGATCCCCACCTTGCCAGGCTTGTGGATGTGTCCCGGCATGATGCCGATCTTGCTCTGCCCGGGGGTGATCACGCCCGGGCAGTTCGGCCCGATCAAGCGCACGCCGAGCTCATCGCACTTGACCTTGACCTGGAGCATGTCGAGGGTCGGGATGCCTTCGGTGATGCAGACGATCAGCTTGATCCCGGCGTTGGCCGCCTCGAGGATCGAGTCCTTGCAAAACGCAGCCGGCACATAGATCACCGAGGCTTCGGCGCCGGTCTTCTCGACGGCTTCCTTGACGGTATCGAATACCGGCAGCTCGAGGTGGGTCTGGCCGCCTTTGCCCGGGGTCACGCCACCGACCATCTTGGTGCCGTATTCGATCGCCTGGGAGGAGTGGAAGGTGCCCTGGCCACCGGTGAAGCCTTGGCAGATGACCTTGGTGTTGCTGTCGATGAGGATGCTCATTGGTTGCCCCCTGCTGCTTTGACGACCTGCTGAGCCGCGTCGGTCAGGCTGGTAGCCGCAATGATGTTGAGACCGCTCTCGGCCAGTTTCTTCGCACCCAGTTCGGCGTTGTTGCCTTCCAGACGTACGACCACGGGCACTTCAACGCCCACCTGCTCGACCGCGCCGATGATGCCTTCAGCGATCATGTCGCAGCGCACGATGCCGCCGAAGATGTTGACCAGCACCGCTTTGACCGAATCATCCGAAAGGATGATCTTGAACGCCTCGGCCACGCGCTCCTTGGTCGCACCGCCACCTACGTCGAGGAAGTTGGCCGGCTGGCCACCGTTGAGCTTGATGATGTCCATGGTGCCCATGGCGAGACCGGCACCGTTGACCATGCAGCCAATGTTGCCGTCGAGCGCGACGTAGTTGAGCTCCCACTCGGCGGCATGCGCCTCGCGCTCATCCTCCTGGGAGGGGTCGCGCATCGCGCGCAGGTCCGGATGACGATAGAGCGCGTTGGAGTCGAGATTGATCTTGGCGTCGAGGCAGTGCAGGTCGCCCTGCTCGGTGATCACCAGCGGGTTGATCTCGAGCAGCGCCAGGTCCTTGTCCTCGAACATCTTGGCGAGGCCGAGGAAGATCTTGGTGAACTGGCCGAGCTGGGTCTTGTTCAGCCCCAGCTTGAAGCCAAGCTCACGCGCCTGGTAGGGCTGCGCGCCGACCAGCGGGTCGATGGTCGCCTTGAGGATCTTCTCGGGGGTCTCGTGCGCGACCTTCTCGATCTCGACGCCGCCCTCGGTCGAGGCCATGAACACGATCCGGCGGCTGGAACGATCGACCACCGCGCCCAGATAGAGCTCGTTGGCGATGTCGGTGCACGATTCGACCAGGATCTTGGCGACCGGTTGGCCTTTCTCGTCGGTCTGGTAGGTCACCAGGTTCTTGCCCAGCCACTGCTGAGCGAACGCCTTGGCCTCGTCGCGGCTCTTGACCAGCTTGACCCCACCGGCCTTGCCGCGCCCGCCGGCGTGAACCTGTGCCTTGACCACCCACATATCGCCGCCGATCTTGTCACAGGCAGCGGCGGCATCCTCGGGCGTATCGACTGCAAAGCCCTTGGATACCGGCAGGCCGTAGTCGGCGAACAGCTGCTTACCCTGATATTCGTGAAGGTTCATCGTCTCTCATGCCATTGGTTGCATTGGACTGTTTACGACCGCAATCGCCATGGACGCTGCCTGGTTCGGCGCCTGGAAGACACGCCCCCAGACGTCACACAGGGTCCCTGCATACGTAAGTCTCTCGACGGCCTCGCATGCGTCGGCTTGCGGGTCGCGTTGATGCGTTCGCGCAGGACACCAAGGCTTTTGAGCGCCTGGGCTCGGAGCGCGACGCGGCGACACCGATAGACGAAGAGGGCCTTGGGGCCCTCTTCGAATCTCACTTGCGCTTCTTGCGATTGGCCATGTGGATGGCGTGACCATCCACCGCCAGTGCTGCTTCGTGAATCGCCTCCGAGGTGGTCGGGTGAGCGAAACAGGTCAATGCCAGATCCTCGGCACTCGAGCCGAACTCGAGCGCGATGACTCCCTGGGCCACCAGTTCGCCGGCGTGCTGGGAGAGGATGTGGACGCCCAACACGCGGTCGGTCTTGGCGTCGGCGATCACCTTGGCCATTCCTTCCGATGCGTTGTTGGCCAGCGCCCGGCCATTGGCCGAGAACGGGAAGGTACCGACCTTGTAGTCGACGCCTTCGGCCTTGAGCTGCTGCTCGGTCTTGCCGACCCAGGCGACTTCCGGCGAGGTGTAGATCACGCTCGGGATCGCCTCGTAGTTCATCTGCGCTTTATGCCCGGCGATGATGTCGGCCACCATCACGCCCTCTTCCGAGGCCTTGTGCGCGAGCATCGGGCCGCGGACCACGTCGCCGATCGCGAATACGCCCTCGACGCTGGTACGGCACTGCTCATCGACCTTGATGAAGCCGCGCTGGTCGAGTTCGACGCCGGCATCGCCGGCGAGCAGCTTCTCGGTATAGGGCTTGCGGCCGACGCAGACGATCAGCTTGTCGAAGGCCTGGGTCTTCTCGCCATCCTTGTCGGCATAGCGCACTTCGACTTCGTTGCCGTTGATCTCGCTGCCGGTGACCTTGGCGCCGAGTTTGATCTCGAGGCCTTGCTTGGCGAGCAGCTTCTGGGCTTCCTTGGCGATCTGGGCATCCACCGAGGGAAGGAACTCCTCGAGCGCCTCGATCACCGTGACCTCGCTGCCGAGGCGACTCCATACCGAGCCGAGCTCGAGGCCGATCACCCCTGCGCCGATCACGCCGAGCCGCTTCGGCGCCTCGGTGAACTCGAGCGCCCCGCTCGAATCGACGATGATATCGCCGGTCAACGGAGCGGGCGGGATGTTGACCGGCACCGAACCGGAAGCGATCACCACCTGGCTCGCCTCGTACGTCTCGACGCTGCCATCGTGGCCCGTGACCTCGACCTTCTTGCCGGCGAGCAGCTTGCCTGCGCCCTCGAGCGCGGTGACGCCGTTGGCCTTGAACAGCATGCTGATGCCGCCGACGTTCTTGTTGATCACCTGCTGCTTGAACTCGAGCATCTTGGCGACGTTGGTCGAGACATCGCCGACCTCGATGCCAATCTCGGCGAAATGATCACGCGCCTCGACGAACTTGTGCGAGGTCTCGAGCAGCGCCTTCGAGGGAATGCAGCCGACGTTGAGGCAGGTGCCGCCGTGGACGGTCTTGCCTTCCTTGTTGACCCACTTCTCCACGCAGGCGGTCTTCAGTCCGAGCTGTGCGGCGCGGATGGCGGCAACATAGCCACCAGGGCCCGCGCCGATGACGATCACATCGAATTTATCGGCCATGAAATCTTCCCGATCCTTTGTTTACGACCCGCTCCGGAAAAAGGAGCGGGCCAATGACTAATCAGACGAGCGGGGCGCCGCTCAGACCTCGAGCAAAAAGCGCGCCGGATCCTCGAGCAGCTCCTTGACCGCGACCAGGAACTGGACCGCGTCCTTGCCGTCGATCATCCGGTGGTCATAGGAGAGCGCCAGGTACATCATCGGCCGGATCACCACCTGACCCTCGACTGCGATCGGACGCTCCTGGATCTTGTGCATCCCCAGAATCGCCGTCTGCGGCGGATTCAGGATCGGCGTCGACAGCAGCGAACCGAAGATCCCACCGTTGGTGATGGTGAAGGTGCCACCGGTCATGTCCTCAATGCCGAGCTTGCCATCGCGCCCGCGCTTGCCGAAATCGACGATCTGCTTCTCGACGTCGGCGAGCTTCATGCTGTCGGTGTCACGCAGCACCGGTACCACCAGCCCGCGCGGGGTCGAGACCGCGACGCCGATGTCCTGGTAGCCGTGGTAGACGATATCGGTGCCGTCGATAGAAGCGTTGACGTCCGGGAAGCGCTTGAGCGCCTCGGTACACGCCTTGACGAAAAAGCCCATGAAACCGAGCTTGGTGTCGTGGACCTTCTGGAAGACGTCGCGGTACTGGGCGCGCAGCGCCATCACCGCGCTCATGTCCACCTCGTTGTAGGTGGTCAGCATCGCCGCGGTCTGCTGCGCCTGGACCAGGCGCTTGGCGATGGTCTGGCGCAGCCGGCTCATCGGCACACGCTGCTCCGGACGCGCACCCTCGAACACCGGCGCGGCGGGCGCCGCCGCGGGCTTGGCCGCAGCAGGCGCAGCCCCCTTCTTCGCCGAGCCGGACTCCACCGCGGCGAGCACATCCTGCTTCAGCACCACGCCACTCTTGCCGCTGCCGTGGAGCTTCTCGACATCGAGATCGTGCTCGGCGGCCAGTTTGCGCGCGGCCGGAGACAGCCACTTGCTGCCGACCTGCTGGGCCTCGTCTTCCTCGGCCGCGGCCGGCTTGTCGCCGGCCGCCTGGGCGGGCGCTGCCGCCACGCCCCCTTCTGAGAACAGTGCCAGCACCTCTTCCGAGGCGACCTGGGCGCCCTCCTCGGCCTTGATCTCGCTGAGCGTGCCGTCGGCGGGAGCGACGACCTCGAGCACCACCTTGTCGGTTTCGATATCGACCAGCAGCTCGTCACGCTTGACTGCTTCACCCGGCTTCTTGTGCCAGGTGGAGACGGTACCCTCGGCGACCGACTCAGGGAACGAGGGCGCCTTGACCTCATGCACCTTGCCACTCGCCGCGGGTGCGTCGACCGGCCGCTGCTGCGGCTCTTCGGCGGCGGGCGCCGGCTGTGCACTGCTCTCGGGCTGCGCACCGGCCTCCCCGAGCACGCCGAGCACCTGTTCCGAGTCGCAGGTTTCGCCTTCGTTGACCTTGATCTCGCTGAGTACACCGTCGCTCGGGGCGACGACTTCGAGTACCACTTTATCGGTTTCGATCTCGACGATCAGTTCATCACGCTTGACCGCGTCGCCCGGCTGCTTGTGCCACGCGGCCACGGTGCCCTCGGCCACGGACTCGGGAAAGCTGGGCGCTTTGATATCGGTTGCCATGTAGGTTCCTTAAGTATCTCTTCTCTCGATAGCCGGCCTGTGGGGTGCCACCCATGACACGTGACGGTGCCGCGATACGAAGGCGCCGTCCACCGGCGCAAAGCCGGGGCGGTCTTTATCCCGCCCCGCACTGCGCCGGTGCTTCACGCCTTGAAGGCGTTCTCAACCAGCGACTTCTGCTGCTCGACGTGAACCGCCATGTATCCCGCCGCCGGAGCCGCCGAAGCAGCCCGCCCGGAGTAGCTGAGCCGCGCGCCCAGGCCGGGCCGGTGGGCCTCGACGACGCTTCTCAGATCGCTCTGGGTCGAATACCAGGCACCTTGGTTGCGCGGCTCCTCCTGGCACCAGCAGACCGACTCCAGCTGCTCGAAGGGCGCCAGCGCCGCTGCCAGGCTTTCCTCCGGGAAGGGATAGAGCTGCTCGATGCGGATGATCGCCACGTCGTCGCGCCCCTGCTCCTCGCGATAGGTGGCAAGGTCGTAGTAGACCTTGCCGGAGCAGAGGATCACGTGCTTGACCGTGGAGGGCTCACGCTCCCCTTGATCCGCAATGACCTGCTGGAAGCGCCCGGTCGCGAGCTCCTCCATGGTCGAGGTCGCATCCTTGTGGCGCAGCAGGCTCTTCGGCTGCATCACCACCAGCGGCTTGCGCAGCGGGCGCACCACCTGGCGGCGCAGCAGGTGGAACATCTGCGCCGGGGTGGTCGGCATCACCACCTGCATGTTCTGCTCCGCGCACATCTGCAGGAAGCGTTCGGGTCGTGCGGAAGAGTGCTCCGGCCCCTGGCCCTCGTAGCCATGCGGCAGCAGCAGGGTCAGACCGCACAGACGCCCCCACTTGGTCTCGCCGGAGGAGATGAACTGGTCGATCACCACCTGGGCACCGTTGGCGAAGTCACCGAACTGCGCCTCCCAGGCGATCAGCGCATTGGGCGTGGTGGTGGCGTAGCCATACTCGAATGCCAGCACCGCCTCCTCCGACAGGAAGGAGTCGTAGATCTCGAAGCTGGGCTGGCCTTCCTTGATGTGCTGCAGCGGAATCCAGGTGCTGCCATCGGTCTGGCTATGGATCACCGCGTGGCGATGGGAGAAGGTGCCCCGACCGCTGTCCTGGCCGGTGATCCTGATCGGATGGCCCTGGTCGATCAGCGTGGCGTAGGCCAGCGTCTCGGCGAAGCCCCAGTTGATCGGCGCCTGCCCAGTGATCATCTTGCGCCGGTCGTCGTAGATCTTGGCGACCTGGCGCTGGGTGCTGATGCGCTCGGGAATCACGCACATCGCGGTGGCCAGTTCACCGAGGCGCTTGGCATCGAACGAGGTGTCGTAATCGCCCGACCATTCATGGCCCAGATAGGGTTTCCAGTCGACGAACAGCGATGGGTTGGGCTGCTGGACCAGTGAGTTGACCACGTGGCTGCCGCTGTCCAGATGGCCTCGATAGTCATCGATCAGCCCCTGCGCATCAGCTTCGGAGATCACCCCATCGTCGATCAGCCGGGCAGCATAGAGCTCGCGGGTGGTCTTGTGCTTCTTGATCTCGGCATACATCAGCGGCTGGGTGCCGGAAGGCTCATCCGCTTCGTTGTGTCCACGGCGGCGGTAGCAGATCAGGTCGATCACTACGTCCTTGTGGAACTGCTGGCGATAGTCGATCGCCACCTGGGTGACGTGCTGCACCGCCTCCGGATCATCGCCGTTGACGTGGAAAATCGGCGCCTGGACCATCTTGGCGATATCGGTGCAGTACTCGGTGGAGCGTGCGTCGTCGGGACGCGAGGTGGTGAAGCCGACCTGGTTGTTGATCACGATGTGCACGGTGCCGCCGGTCTTGAACGCCCGCGTCTGCGACATCTGGAAGGTTTCCATCACCACGCCCTGGCCGGCGAAGGCGGCGTCGCCGTGTACCGCGATCGGCAGCACCTGGTCGCCGCTCAGGTCACCGCGCCGCTCCTGGCGGGCGCGCACCGACCCCTCCACCACCGGCGAGACGATCTCGAGGTGCGAGGGGTTGAAGGCGAGCGCGAGGTGGATCTCGCCCCCCGGGGTCATCACGTTGGAACTGAAGCCCTGGTGATACTTCACATCGCCCGACCCGCGCTCGATCATCTTCTTGCCGTCGAACTCGTCGATCAGCTCGGAGGGGCTCTTGCCGAGGATGTTGACCAGCAGGTTGAGGCGGCCACGGTGGGCCATGCCGATCACCACTTCCTTGGTGCCGTAGCCCCCGACGCGCTGGATCATCTCGTCGAGCATCGGAATGAACGACTCGCCGCCCTCGAGGCCGAAGCGCTTGGTCCCCGGGTACTTGCTCGCCAGATAGTTCTCCAGCCCCTCGGCAGCCGAGAGTCGCTCGAGGATGTGCAGGCGCACGTCGGCGGAGTAGTCCGGCTTGCCGCGCACCGACTCGAAGCGCTGCTGCAGCCAGCGTTTCTCCTCGGTGTTGACGATGTGCATGAACTCACAGCCGATCGAGCGGCAGTAGGTCTGGTCGAGCGCCTCGACGATCTCCGAGAGCTTGGCCTTGTCCTTGCCGATGAACAGCGAACCGGTCTGGAACTCGGTGTCCATGTCCGCTTTGGACAGCTGGTGGAAGGAGAGATCAAGATCGGGCACGGACTGCGGCACCCGCAGGCCGAGCGGGTCGATGTTGGCGCGCTGGTGGCCGCGGAAGCGGTAGGCGTTGATCAGCTGGAGCACCCGCACCTGCTGCTTGCCTTCGTCGCTCTCGCTGCCCGCGGCGATCACGCGCTGCCCCTGGCGGCCGAGCTGTTCGAACTGATCTCGTACCGGAGCGAGGGGGACGTCTTGGGCCGGGCTGCCCTCGTAGCTGGGAAGGGAATCGAAATACTCGCGCCATTCGGCGGGGATCGAGGCGGGGTCGGCGAGATACTGCTCGTAGAGCTCCTCGACGTAGTGAACGTTGCCCCCACTCATGTGGGAGGTGCGCCACATCAAATCCATTGTGCCTTCTTGCATGTCTCATCACCCTACATTTTGAGGGGCGGATCCGCGTCACGGCGGGCAAACCGCTGCGACGCCTCTCTCGAACAGCCTAGCATCGTGCCAGCCATGGGGTGTGATCCGTGTCACGGGCCGATGCCAGTGCGTTTCACTACGAGCGAACCGGCAATTGCCCTTTATCTTGACGGGCGAAAACGGAACTCGCCATATGCCGCTTTGCCGCAGTCGGGTGTCGACCTGCTCAACACCCTGCTGCGGCAAATTGTCGCACCCGTCAACGGACCCCCATGGTACCAAAGGTCACGCTGCGACTTAAGTGGCGTTGCTCATCAACATCTCGCGGATCTTGCCGATCGCCCGGGTGGGATTGAGCCCCTTCGGACATACGTTGACGCAGTTCATGATCCCACGGCAGCGGAACACGCTGAACGGATCGTCGAGCCCGGCGAGACGCTCACTGGTTGCATCGTCGCGGCTATCAGCGAGGAAGCGATAAGCCTGCAGCAGACCGGCGGGGCCGACGAACTTGTCCGGATTCCACCAGAACGAGGGGCACGAGGTCGAGCAGCAGGCACAGAGGATGCACTCGTAGAGCCCGTCGAGCTTGTCGCGCTCCTCCGGGGACTGCAGCCGCTCGATCGCAGGCGCTGGACCGCTGGTCTGCAGATAGGGCTGGATCCGCTCGTACTGGTGGTAGAACAGCGCCATGTCGACCACCAGGTCGCGAATCACCGGCAGGCCGGGCAGCGGGCGCAGCGTGAGCTTGCCGTTCTTGGTCACTTCGGAGACCGCGGTCACGCAGGTGAGCCCGTTCTTGCCGTTCATGTTCAGCCCGTCGGAGCCGCACACGCCCTCGCGGCAGCTGCGCCGGAACGCAAGGCTCGGGTCCTGCTCCTGGATCAGCTGGATGACGTTGAGCACCATCAGGTCGCGCCCGTGGGTATCGACCTGGAAGTCCTGCATGTAGGGCTTGTCGTCCGTTTCCGGGTTGTAGCGATAAACCGATACGTTGAGCATTGACATCTGACTCGCCTCCCCCTCAGTAGGTCCGGATCTTGGGCTCGAAACGTTCGACCGTCTTCGGCGCGAAGTTGACCTCGCGCTGACCGAGTCTCTTCTCGGTCGGGAAGTAGACCGAATGCTTCAGCCAGTTCTCATCGTCGCGATCGGGATAGTCTTCGCGGGAGTGCGCGCCACGGCTCTCGCGGCGGTTGAGCGCGGCGATCGCGGTGGCTTCGGCGACCTCGAAAAGGTTGTCCAGCTCGAGCGCTTCGACGCGCGCGGTGTTGAACACCTCGGACTTGTCGCTGAGATGCGCCTCGGCGATGCGCCCGCGCAGCTCGGCAAGCGCCTGGACGCCCTGCTGCATGGTCTCTTCCTTGCGAAACACGCCGAAGTTGTTCTGCATGATGGTCTGCAGCTCGCGCTTGAGCTCGGCGACCGACTCACCGCCGCTCGACTCGTTCCAGCGGCTCAGCCGCTTCATCGAAGTCTCGACGTCGGAATCGCTCGGCTCGAGGGCTTCGACCCCATCGTTGAGCGCGTTCTCGATGTACATACCCGCCGCGCGGCCGAACACCACCAGGTCGAGCAGCGAGTTACCGCCCAGGCGGTTGGCGCCGTGGACCGAGACGCAGGCGGCTTCGCCGCAGGCGAACAGACCGTTGATGACACGGTCCTTGCCATCCGCATCCACGGTCAGCGCCTGGCCATGAACGTTGGTCGGAATGCCACCCATCATGTAGTGACAGGTCGGCGTGACCGGAACGGGCTCCTTGACCGGATCGACATGGGCGAAGGTCTTGGACAGCTCGACGATGCCGGGCAGGCGCTTCATCAGCACGTCCTCGCCGAGGTGGTCGAGCTTGAGCAGCACGTGGTCGCCATTCGGGCCGCAGCCGCGCCCTTCGAGCACCTCGAGCACCATCGAGCGAGCAACCACGTCCCGACCGGCGAGGTCCTTGGCGTTCGGCGCATAGCGCTCCATGAAGCGCTCGCCGTCTTTGTTGATCAGGTAGCCGCCCTCACCGCGACAGCCCTCCGTGACCAGCACCCCCGCCCCATGGATACCGGTCGGGTGGAACTGCCACATCTCGATGTCCTGGACCGGGAAGCCCGCGCGCAGGGCCATGCCGATGCCGTCGCCGGTATTGATCAGCGCGTTGGTGGTGGAGGCGTAGATACGGCCCGCACCACCGGTCGCCAGCACCGTGGCCTTGGACTTGATCATCACGGTCTCGCCGGTCTCGATGCAGATCGCGATCACGCCGACCACATCGTCCTTGGCGTTCTTGACCAGATCCACCGCGTACCACTCGTCGAGGAACACGGTGTGGTTCTTCAGGTTGTTCTGGTAGAGCGTGTGCAGCAGCGCATGACCGGTACGGTCGGCCGCCGCGCAGGTGCGCGCCGCCTGGCCGCCCTTGCCGAAGTCCTTCGACTGCCCGCCGAACGGACGCTGGTAGATGCGACCGTTATCGAAGCGCGAGAACGGCAGGCCCATGTGCTCGAGCTCGAACACCGCCTTCGGTCCCTCCTGGCACATGTACTCGATCGCGTCCTGGTCGCCGATGTAGTCGGAGCCCTTGACGGTGTCGTACATGTGCCAGCGCCAGTCATCGTTCGGGTCGGCGCTGGCGATCGCACAGGTGATCCCGCCCTGGGCGGAAACGGTGTGGGAACGCGTGGGGAAGACCTTGGACAGCACCGCCGTGTTCTTGCCCGACTTGGCCAGTTCGAGGGCCGCACGAAGGCCCGCTCCGCCGCCACCGATGATGATCGCGTCGAAATTCATGCTACGCATTTGTGCCATCGAATCAGGCTCCCCAGAGAACTTGTACGGACCACACCACGAAGACGAAAAGCGCCAGGATCACGAACGCCTGAAGCGCCAGGCGCAGATTGGTCCACTTGATGTAGTCGGTGACCACCGTCCACAGCCCGATCCAGGCGTGGGCCGCGATGGAGAGCAGTGCGAGCAGGGTGAAGACGCGCATCGAGGTACGCTCGAACAGCCCCGACCAAGTGAGGTAGTCGAGCTGGGGATGGAGCAGCAGGTAGCCCACGATGAAAACGGTGTAGAGAGCCAGGATCACTGCGGAGGCGCGCTGGACCAGCCAGTCGGAGAGGCCGCTGCGCCCAAGGTTGGTGACGTTGGTTACCATACCCATACCCCCGCGAGCAGGATCAGCACGGCGCTCGCGATGATCACGATCTTCGAGGTGCGGATGCCGCCCTCGCGGTCGTCGGCGAAGTGCAGATCCATCGCCATGTGACGGATGCCGGCAACGAAGTGCAGCGCCAGCGCGGAGAGCAGGCCCCAGGCGACCAGCTTGGCGAAGAAGTTGTGCGCCAGGGCATCACGCACCGCCTCGAAGCCACGCTCTGAGGAGAGCGATGCATCGAAGGCCCAAAGCGCGAAGATGAGCCCAACGAACAGCATGACGCCAGTGATGCGGTGGGAGATCGAAACGAGGGCGGGAAGCGGCTGCTTTATCGTACTCAAGTCCAGGTTGACCGGACGCTTTGCAGTCTGTAGCGGCTTTTGGGTAGTCACGGTTTTCTTTCACTCTCTCGACCCGACCTGCGCAAGACTGCGATGCCGGGGTTGGTTTTGGAAAGCCTTTTACGGAATCCGCATCCAACGCCCCCGTATCGCTGCGCCTAGCTTCGCCAACAAACGCTGAACGCCAGTGAAATAGGGAACCTGGCACGGCTCCTTTGTCTTGATTTAACGGGCGAAAATTATAGTCCCGACAAAGCAAGATGACAAATTGACGCACTTTCGCGCACACTACCGCGGAGTTCGACAACACCCCGTGTACGCGACGCCGATTCGCCATGCGCATCCTACGCCCGTGATGCCGACCGCGCCACCGCCCAAGCCGCCTTCCAGACCCGAAAGCGACGAGGTGGAACACGACGCCTGCGTAACGACGCATACGCGTTCGAAACCTTGCAAGCGGGGTGGGCGGGCGGGCGCTAGACTTGCGTCACGACGCGATGATCGATCGATGTGGAGTGGCACGATCGAACCAGCTGCGCTGCCAGCGGCGAGATGATGATTCGGGCACGGCCAGCGCGCAGCAGCAACCGCGACGCTCCCCGGCACCGGCATGGAAGACACTCCCTAACAAGGACCTAGCATCCGCAAAGAGGAGGCCTTGAATGGCTGACAAGAAGGCACGCTTGACCATCGATGGCGCGGACGAGGCCATCGAACTGCCGATCTACTCCGGCACCCTGGGCCCGGACGTCATCGATGTGCGCGCCCTGGGCGGCTCCGGCTACTTCACCTACGACCCGGGCTTCGTCTCGACCGCCTCCTGCAATTCCGAGATCACCTACATCGACGGCCAGAAAGGGGTACTGCTGCACCGCGGCTATCCGATCGAGGAGCTGGCCCAGCACTCCAACTACCTGGAGCTCAGTTTCCTGCTGCTCAACGGCCATCTGCCGAGCCCGCAGGAGTACGAGGAGTTCTCCAAGACGATTCGTTACCACACCATGGTCCACGAACAGTTGGTGAACTTCTTCAAAGGCTTTCGCCGCGACGCCCACCCGATGGCGGTGATGTGCGGCACCGTAGGCGCCCTGGCGGCCTTTTACCACGACAGCCTGGACATCACCGCGGAGCGCGACCGGCAGATCTCCGCTCACCGGCTGATCGCCAAGATGCCGACGCTGGCGGCAATGTGCCACAAGTACTGCATCGGCCAACCGTTCGTCTATCCACGCAACGATCTGAGCTTCGCCGAGAACTTCCTCTACATGATGTTCAGCACGCCCTGCGAGGAGTACTTGCCGAACCCGATCTTCGCCAAGGCGATGGATCGGATATTCATGCTCCATGCCGATCATGAACAGAACGCCTCCACCTCGACGGTGCGCCTGGTCGGCTCCACCGGTGCCAACCCGTTCGCCTGCATCAGCGCCGGGATCGCCGCGCTCTGGGGCCCCGCCCACGGTGGCGCCAACGAAGCGGTACTGACCATGCTCGAGGAGATCGGCGACGACTCCGAAGAAAACATCCAGCGCTTCGTCGACCGCGCCAAGGACAAAGACGATCCGTTCCGGCTGATGGGCTTCGGCCACCGCGTCTATCGCAACTTCGACCCGCGCGCCAAGGTGATGAAGGAGACCTGCGACGAGGTGCTCAGCGAGCTCGGCCTCGGCGAGGACCCGCAGCTCAAGATCGCCAAGCGGCTCGAGCAGATCGCCCTGGAAGACGAATACTTCGTCGAGCGCAAGCTCTATCCCAACGTCGACTTCTACTCCGGGATCATCCTCCGCGCGATCGGCATCCCGACCAACATGTTCACGGTGATCTTCGCCATGGCCCGTACCATCGGCTGGGTCTCACACTGGAACGAGATGATCGCCAACGGCACCAAGATCGGCCGTCCCCGCCAGCTCTACACCGGTCCCGAGCTGCGCCACTACCCGGCGAAACAGGACTGACCCGTTCACCGGCGCCGCACGGGCGCTGAGTGCAGAGCGCCGGCGAACCACGCCGGCGCCCAGACTTCCCTCCAGACACACCGCCTCAAAGCGATATACTATTCGCCGTTACCGCGGCACGCCCGCCGATACCGTCACCGTAAGACAAGGCGCACCCTGCAATGACCGTACGCACCCGCATCGCCCCCTCTCCCACCGGCGACCCCCACGTCGGCACCGCCTACGTGGCGCTGTTCAATCTCTGCTTCGCCAAGCAGCACGGGGGCGAATTCATCCTGCGCATCGAGGACACCGACCAGACCCGTTCGACCCGTGCTTCCGAGCAGGTGATCTTCGATTCGCTGCACTGGCTCGGCATCGAGTGGAGCGAAGGGCCCGACGTCGGCGGACCGCACGCGCCTTACCGACAGAGCGAGCGTGGCGATATCTACGTAGAGCACGTCCAGCGCCTGCTCAACTCAGGCCACGCCTTCAAGTGCTACCGCACCACTGAAGAGCTGGAAGCTCTGCGCGAGGCGCGCCGCGCCGAAGGCAACTTCAGCGCCCTGAAGCAGGACGACCTCGCCCTGCCCAGCGACGAAGTCGCCCGCCGCGAGGCGAGGGGCGAGCCCTACGTGGTGCGGATGAAGGTGCCGAGCGAAGGGGTTTGCGTGGTCGAGGACCTGCTGCGCGGCCCGATCGAGCTCGATTGGGCCCAGGTCGACGCCCAGATCCTGATGAAGTCGGACGGCATGCCGACCTATCACCTCGCCAATGTGGTCGACGACCACCTGATGGGCATCACCCACGTGCTGCGCGGCGAAGAGTGGATCAACTCCGCTTCCAAGCACAAGCTGCTCTACCAGTACTTCGGCTGGGAAATGCCGGTGCTCTGCCACCTGCCGCTGCTGCGCAATCCGGACAAGACCAAGCTGTCGAAGCGCAAGAATCCGACTTCGATCAACTACTACCGCAAGATGGGCTATCTCCCCCAGGCGCTGCTCAACTACCTCGGCAGGATGGGCTGGTCGATGCCGGACGAGCGCGAAAAGTTCAGCCTCGAACAGATGCAGGCCCATTTCGACATCCAGCGCGTCTCGCTGGGCGGTCCGGTGTTCGATCTCGACAAGCTGACCTGGCTGAACGGCGTCTATCTGCGCGAGGATCTGAGCGACGAGCAGTTCGTCGAGGCCATGCGCGAGTGGGCGTTCAACGATGACTACATCGCCAAGCTCCTTCCCGAAGTCCGCCCCCGGGTGCAGACGCTCTCAGAGGTCATCCCGCTCGCTGGCCATTTCTTCTCCGGGGTACCCAAGCTCGAGGCCGACGACTTCGAGGCGATCGCGATCGACCAGGAACGCCAGGTCGCACTGCTGCAGTTTTTGGCCTGGCGGCTCGAAGCGCTCGAAGAGTGGAGCAAGGAAGCGCTGATGGCCCAGGCCAGGACGCTTGCCGAACATTTCGAGCTGAAAATGAAGGTGTTCCTCGCGCCAGTGTTCGTCGCCATCACCGGCAGCCTTACCTCCACCTCGGTACTCGATGCGATGGCGATCATCGGCTCCGATCTGACCCGCGCGCGCCTGCGCAACGCGATCGAGGTGCTGGGAGGGGTGTCGAAGAAGCGGGCCAAAGCGTTGGAGAAGGAGTATCGCTCGATCGCCCCTTGAGGGGTTGACGAGCCGCGGGGTGCTGCGTATCATGCGCCCCGTTCTCGAGCGACTCACGTTCGAAACTCCTTTCTCAGTCGATAGTTAGTTCGACTCTGGGGCCTTAGCTCAGCTGGGAGAGCGCAACGCTGGCAGCGTTGAGGTCATCGGTTCGATCCCGATAGGCTCCACCATCCATTATGTCCCGTTCGTCTAGTGGTCTAGGACACCGCCCTTTCACGGCGGTAACAAGGGTTCGAACCCCTTACGGGACGCCATTTCCCGTCTAGTCGTCGCCTCGCGATGGTCATTTTTCGCCCTGAGCGGATTAACGGACCCTTGACTTTTCCACCGCGTCTTCACTGTTACTATTTTTTTCCGCACGATCCAACGCGGCAAGTGCACATGCCTATTCCGTGGCAATATATTCTTGAAAATCAACAAGTTAAACATGGTCAAAAAACAGACAATCTGTCTTCAGCCCTTGTCTTTCGGCGATTAGCGGGCTTCGAGGACAGCTTTTTCACAAGGTTATCCACAGAAAGTGTGGACAACGGCATCCGTCTTCGCGAATACAGCTTCGACGTCATTCGTCAAGCTTGGCATCAGTCACCTTGGTACAACGGGCCGACGGAAAAACGTCCCACCCAGGGTGAGCGTGCGACAGTTGGTCGCCTGCTCTACATCACCGCGATCGCCTACCATGTCGGCGACGCATTGGAGTACCCATGGCCTCCGTTAACTCGAGTTCACCCGCCGCGCCCGTCGGCTCGCCCTCTTCCGCCTCCCCCACACCGGCCCAATGGCTGCGGGTCAACGCTGCTCGCTCGGGCCACTGGCCCCGGGTGGCGATCCTGGCGGCGGCCTTGTCCACGCTGCTGCTGCTGGTCCAGGCCTGGGCGATCGCCACGATCGCCCAGCGAATGGTGATCGACGCAGCCGACTTCTCCACGCTGCTGGTGCCGCTGCTGGTGCTGCCCTGTGCTTTCATCGCCCGCGGCCTCTGCGCGCGGCTGAAGACCCTGGCCGGCACCCGCGCAGGCATCCTGGTGCGCCAGTCGATCCGCGCCGAACTGCTCCAGCGCCTGGGCGAGCGCGGCCCGCTGTGGGCACGACGCCAGCACAGCGCGACGCTGGGCAACCGGATCTGGGACCAGGTCGACGCGCTGCACGGCTACTACGCAGACTACCGCCCACAGATGATGCTCTGTGCGCTGATCCCGCTGATCATCCTGGTCGCGGTGTTCCCGCTAAACTGGGCGGCCGGCCTGATCCTGCTGATCACCGGGCCGATGATCCCGCTGAACATGGCGATGATCGGCTGGGGAGCGAAGAGCCTGCAGGAGGCCCAGTTCCGTGAAATGAACCGGCTCGGTCGCCATTTCCTCGACACCGTGCGCGGGCTGCCGACGCTCAAGCTTTTCGGCATCGGCCGCGCCCAGGCGGCCAGCGTCGAGCGGATCTCGGAGGACTTCCGCCGTCGTACGATGAAGGTGCTGCGGCTCGCCTTTCTCTCCTCCACCGCGCTCGAATTCTTCGCCTCGGTGTCGATCGCGCTGCTGGCGATCTACATCGGCTTCAGCTACCTCGGCCACTTCAGCTTCGGTACCTGGGATCATGGCTTGAGCCTGTTCATCGGGCTGTTCATCCTGGTGCTCGCGCCCGAGTACTATCAGCCGCTGCGGGACCTCGGCACCCACTATCACGCCAAGGCCGAAGCCGAAGCCGCGGCCGAGGACCTGATTCCGCTGCTCGCCCGAGACGCCGTTGACGGCGAAATCCCGCCCGCCCGCGGCTGGCGCCCGCCCGAGCGCCTCGGCCTGCGTCTGCACCAGGTGGTGGCACGCTATCCTGGCCAGCTGCGCCCGGCGCTCGATGGGCTCGATCTCGAACTCCGTCCCGGCGAGACGCTCGCGGTGATCGGCCCCAGCGGGGCGGGCAAGACCACCCTGCTCAACGTGCTGCTCGGCTTTCTGCCGATCGAGTCGGGAAGCCTTGCGAGCGACGCCGGCGAGCCGCTCGCCGACCTCGCCCGCGAGGAGTGGCAGCGGGGCCTTGGCTGGGTAGGACAGCGCCCGGCGCTGATCAAGGGCAACCTCGCCGACAATCTACGCTTGGCCGCGAACGGCGAGGTGGACGACGCTGCGCTCTGGAGGGCACTCGAACAGGCCCAGCTCAAGCCCTGGGCACGAGCGCTGCCGAGAGGCCTCGACACCGCGATCGGCGAAGGTGGCCAGCCGGTCTCCGGCGGCCAGGCGCGGCGCATCGCGCTGGCCCGAGCGTTCCTGCGCGACGCGCCGCTCACTCTGCTCGACGAGCCGACCGCGAGCCTCGATGTCGAAAGCGAAGAGCTGGTGATCGATGCGCTCGACCGTCTGCGTCGGGGACGCACGCTGGTGATGCTCACTCATCGGCTGGAGCTGCTGCGCCTCGCCGACCGTATCCTGGTTCTCGAGAATGGCCGCGCCACGGCCTGCGCCGACTTCGCCACCTTGAGCGCGCCGGGTGGCCCGCTCGCCTACCTGGCGCAGCCACGAGGGCTTCAGCATGTCTGAATCGCGCCCATCCCCCGCTCGCGGCACGCTGGCCGAACTCGCGCCCTATCTCGCCGAGATGCGGCCCCACCTGCTGCTGCTCGCCACTGGGCTTGCGCTCAACCTGGTCGCGGTCGCCTCGAGCATCGGGCTGATCGCGCTCTCGGGCTGGTTCCTCAGTGCTTCGGCCTTCGCCGGCCTGAGCGTGGCCACCGCCACCGTCTTCAACTACATGCTGCCTTCCGCAGGCGTGCGACTGTTCGCCACCACCCGCACTCTCGGACGCTACGGTGAGCGGGTCGCCACCCATGAGGGCACCCTGAGGCTGCTGTCGCGGCTGCGTCGCAAGGTGTACCTGGCGATCGAACCGCTCTCCCCGGCCGCACTGCAGCGCATCGGCAGCAGCGAGCTGAGCACCCGGCTGACCGCCGACGTCGATGCCCTCGATGCACTCTACGTCCGCGTCCTGGTGCCTTCGCTGGTAGCGGCACTGGCGATCGTCGGCTGCGCGGTACTGGTCGGCGTTTTCGCGCCGATGATCGGTGTGTTCGTCGCCGTTGCCCTTTCGATCTCGGCACTGCTCGGCCCCTGGCTCGCCTGGCGACGTGGCAGCCGCCATGCAGATCGCTGGCAGCGCCTCGACACAAGCCTCAGGGCACGCTTGCTCGAGCGCCTGGAGACCTTCGCCGAGCTGAGTCTCTATGGCCGCTGGGGAGCCGAGCGCGACGAGCTGCTCAGCCGCCAGCGCGAAAGGGACGACGAGCAGTTGACCCTTGCCCGCCGCTGGGGAGACTCACAGCTGCTCTCCCAGCTGCTGCTGGGCCTGAGCGTCACCGGCGCCCTGGCGCTGGCGGCCTGGTGGTCGATTCACCATGGTCTGAATGCGAGCCTGGTGGCGCTGATCGGCCTCGGCGTACTCGCCGCCTTCGAGGCACTGATGATGCTGCCACAGGCCTGGCAGGAGCTCGGCAAGGTCAACCGCGCCGCCCGCAGGCTCAACCAGCTGAGCGAATCGGTGCCGACGATCCGCTTCCCCGACCACGATCTCGCTGAACCCAGCGACCAACGCCTCAGCCTGCGCGGCGTCGAGCTCGCCTACGACGGTCACCCCGTACTACGGGGAGTGGACCTGGAACTCGCCGTCGGCGAGCACCTCGCCCTGATCGGTCCTTCCGGCGGCGGCAAGACCACGCTTTTCAACCTGCTCACGCGGTTCATCGACCCCGACGCCGGCAGCCTGCGGATCGGCGGCGTACCGCTCGCCTCGCTGAGCGAAGCGAGCCTGCGCAAGCGCTTCGCCGTCGCCCTTCAGGAAGTGCAGATTTTCAGCGCCACCTATCGCGACAACCTGCGCCTCGGTGCCCGGGATATCGACGACAGGAGCTTGATCGAGATGCTCGAGGCGCTCGGCCTCGGCGGCTGGCTGCGCGACCAGCCGGAGGGCCTCGACAGCTGGCCCGACGAGGGCGGAAGTTCGCTGTCGGGCGGCCAGCTGCGCCGTTTCGGCCTCGCCCGGGCGCTATTGAGCAAGGCACCGATCGTACTGCTCGACGAGCCCACCGAAGGGCTCGACCGGGTCACCCAGGCGCAGGTGATGGCGCACGTCCATGCCTGCTGCCGGAATCGCTCGCTGATCGCGATCACCCATCGCCTGCAGGATCTCGATGCCTTCGACCGCTGCGTGATCGTCGATCAGGGCAGGATCATCGAAGCCGGTGCGCCGCGTGCGCTGGCGCTCGATCCGGACAGCCGCCTCAGCGCGCTGTACCGGGAGCTGCGGCTTTGAGTCGCGGCCCGGCGACAATGGCAAGGAGCATCGATATGCAGTCGTCCAGCGACTTAACGGAAGCTGCGCTGATCGCCAAGTACGACAGTCCCGGCCCGCGCTACACCTCTTACCCCACCGCGCTCAACTTCACTGCCGAGCATGGTGAACCGCTGCTGGTCAGCGAGGCGCAGCGCGGCCCTTTGCGCCCTCTTTCGCTCTACGTCCACCTGCCGTTCTGTCGCAAGCTTTGCTACTACTGTGGCTGCAACAAACTGATCAGCCACGACCCGACGCGAGTGGATCGCTATCTGGATCTGATTGAGCGCGAGGTCACGACCCGGGCGCTACAGTTCGCTGGGCGGCAAGTGGTCCAGCTGCACTGGGGCGGCGGCACGCCGACCTATCTCGATGATCGCCAGGTCGCCCGGCTGATGGCGCTACTGCGCGAGCGCTTCGACTTCGCCGCCGATGCCGAGTGCTCGATCGAGATCGATCCGCGCGGTTTCGCCGTCGAGCGGCTGGAAGCGCTGCGCGCGCAGGGTTTCAATCGGATCAGCATCGGCGTCCAGGACTTCGACCCGCTGGTCCAGCGCACGATCAACCGCATCCAGGATGAAGCGCTGGTCGAAGCACTGCTCGATCGGGCCCGCGCACTGGCCTTCGATTCGATCAACCTGGACCTGATCTACGGTCTGCCGATGCAGCGTCGAGAGGGCTTCGCCAATACCGTCGCCCGGGTGATTGCACTCGCTCCCGATCGGCTGAGCGTGTTCGGCTATGCCCACCTACCCTCGCGCTTTCCAGCCCAGCGACTGTTCTCCACCGAGAGCCTCCCCGGTGCCGCCGCGCGGCTCGAGATGCTCACCGATACCGGGATCGCGCTCGAGCGAGCCGGCTATCGCCACATCGGCATGGACCACTTCGCCCGCCCCGGCGACGAGCTGGCTATCGCCCAGCGCAAAGGGAGGCTGCATCGCAACTTCCAGGGCTACACCACCTTCGGCGACTGCGACCTGCTCGGCCTGGGGAGCTCTTCGATCAGCACCGTCGGCCACGCCATCGTCCAGAACCACAAGTCGCTCAAGGCCTATCGATCGATGATCGAACGCGATGGCCACGCGCTATGGGGTGGCGTCGCCCTCGATCGAGACGACTTGCTGCGCGGGGCGGCGATCCGCGCGTTGATCTGCAACCTTAGCGTGAACGTGGGCGAGTTCGAGACCAGCCAGCAAGCGCTGCTCCAGGGCGCACGTTTCGTCGACTACTTCGCCGACGCCCTCGACCAGCTCTCGCCGCTGATCGCGGACGGCCTGGTGAGCTGGGACGGTGCCCGGCTTGCGGTCGACGAACGCGGGCGACGTCTGGTAAGACGCGTATGCATGGCGTTCGACCGCTACCTGAGCCCCGAGCGAACCCTGCGCTACTCGAAGGTGATCTGAGCGACGATCATCGATTCGGCGCCAAACGACGCGGGCCGCCCTTTCTGGGCGGCCCGCGTCGTTTGGCGTGAAGCGATCAAGACGGTGAGAAGTAAGGCGTTAGAAATGCGCCTGGACCATGGTGCCCAACACCCAAGCATTCTCGACCGAGTCGACCGCCGAGGGATTCTTCACGTACTGCAGGTTGGGCCGAATGGTCAGGTAGTTGGTCAGGTGGAAACCGTAGTAGAGCTCGACATCGATCTCATGGCCCTGCTCCGGCAGCGGCGTCACTCGACCAGGCTGGGTATCGTTGTAGTAGCGCACGTACTCGTTGACGTCGTCATTGACGTGCAGGTAGGCCACTCCGATCCCGAGATCATCCTGCGGCCGGGCATCGAACGGCCCCTTGTAAGTCGCGCCAACCGAGAGATAGCGATCGATACCGGCGGTGTCGCCGTGGTTCACGTTGCCCATGCTGAACAGGGTAAGCCCGCGGTCCGGGTTGCCGTTGTGCGCGGTGATCTGCTGCTGCGCCACGTAGTAGAGACCCGAGTTGGTATCGTTGACGCTCTGCTCGCGGCCACCCCAGGAAACACTGTCGACGTTGTTGTAGTAATAGCCAAACTTGTAGGCACCCGGCAGACCGTTGACCTGCGGGGTATAGCCGACCTCGATCGGGAACAGCGTGCCGTCGGTGCCACTGGTGCGCAGGTCGAAGCCGTTGTCGTTGTCGAGGTTGCTGTCGTTGACGTTGAATGCGCCGACCTGGGCGTAGACCTGGTCGGTGAAATTGACCCGCGCCACTGCGGCCCACTGGGCGATCGGCCAATTATAGATGTGATTGCCCCAGTTGCCGGGCTGGCCACTGCCGAAAGCAAGGTTCTGGAAGTTGCTATCGATGGTGGCGAAATCATCCCCGACCGGGATGCGCCCGAGCTTGAGTACCAGAGCGTCATCGAAGAAGCGCTGGCGATACCAGAACTGGGTGAGACGAGTGACCGGTCCACGTCCCTGAACCTCCTGCACCGAGGAGCCGCCGACCGACGCACCCGGATGATTGATCCGGTCGTTGACGCTATGGCCATTGCGGTTGGTGACAGTGATCTGGAACTCGGCGTCGGGAATGCCTACCAGTTTGTCGAGATCGAACAGTGCACCGACCGCGAACTGGTCGGCGTACTTGGTGGTGTTCGAGCTGTTGTAACCGCCACTGACGTTGCTCCCCGCCTCGCCGACGTAGTCGAAATTGAACGAGATGCCGGCTTGCTCGAGTGCGGTACGGTTACCGCCCCAATCGCCGAACATGTAGGGGGAGGCAGGATCGAACGCCGAGTATGCCTGGGCCTGACCCGCCAACGCGCAAGCGCCGAGCGTGGCGATGCAATATCCAATCTCTCTTTTCTTCATGTGTGTTCCCTCACCGATGAATCGATCCTGCTGACGAAATGAGTAGGATCCATACTGTTTTCAAGCTGAGGAAATTTACGCTGCTGATCGAGAGAGGTAAACCACGAGCAAGCGAGCGAGCGACGGTTTGCGACCAAAGAACGACCAAAGGGGCGGACGAAGGCCGCCGCCCCGGCAGATGCTCACATCGCAAGCCAAGCGACCAGCGCCAGCAGCACGCAGAGCAGCAGGTAAATGCCCACCCGCCACAGCGGACGATATTCGAGCCTAGGAATGGAGAGCAGGCTGAGCCCAGTGCAGCGCAGGATGAACAGCAGCGCACCGAGCACCACCAGGATGATCACGAACAGCGGCAGGCTGCCGATGAACAGCTGCTGCCAGAGCGTGGCGTGCTCGATCGGCACCACCGAGGTGGAGAAGGCATCGCGCAGCACGTAGAACAGATAGCCGCCGAAGCCGAACAGGCCGATGTCGAAGGTGGTGGCGAGCACTCGGGTCGCGATGAGGCGCAATGCCTTGGCGAGCGGATTGGTGGCAGCGAAGTCACGAAGCATGAAAGCGAGCACGGTGAAGAACAGCGCCACCAGCCCCAACGCACTCCAGAACGACCCACCCACCACCCCGGCCGCGGCGTCCAGCGGCAAGGTAGCGCTCGCCGGCATCAGCCACTGCACCAATATCCCGATCACAAGCCACAGCACAACGGTGAAGATGAACTCTCCGACCTGCCGACCGCGACCGTCCTCGCGCGACCCGCCGGCGTAGTGCACCGATTGGCTTTCCATTTACGCTTCTCCTCGTCCATGCCTATCGTGGGTCACTGACTTCACTTTATTGCATCGCGATCGTTCGCCGTCACCTGTTCGAAACGATCGACCTCGCGCAGCGCCGGGAAGCGCCACATCCATAGCCCTACCACCGCCAAGGTGGTCACCCCTCCGAGCAGCGCTGCGCTCACCCCGCCCAACCAGGCAGCGCTCACCCCCGCCCGGAACTCGCCGAGTTCGTTGCTCGAACCGATGAAGAGCATGTTCACCGCGTTGACCCGGCCGCGCATTTCATCCGGGGTCGCAAGCTGGATCAAGGTGGTACGAACATAGACGCTGATCATATCGGCGGCACCGGCGATCAATAGCGCCAGCCAGGAAAGCCAGAACAGCGTCGACAGCGCGAATATCAGGTTGCAAACCCCGAACAGCGCCACCGCCGCGAACATCACCCGGCCAACCCGATGGTCGAGCGATCGCGCGCCCAGGTAAAGCCCCATGCCCAGGGCGCCGATCGCCGAGGCGCTGCGCAAGGCGCCGAGGCCGGCGGGACCGACCTCGAGCACTTCTTGAGCGTAGATCGGCAACAGCGCTACCACACCCCCGAGCAGCACGGCGAACAGATCGAGCGAGATCGCGCCGAGAATGATCGGCCGCGAGCGCATGTAGCGCAGTCCGGCGGCGAAGCGTCCCCAAGCCGACGCTTCCTGTGCCTTCACACCGCTGGCATGGCGAACCGGCACCCGTGCGAGCAGCGCGATCGCACCCAGGGTGCAGCCGAAGCAGACCGCGTAGGCAGCAGCCCCCCCAAAGGCGTAGAGCAATCCTCCGAGTACCGGGCCACCAATCACTGCGACCTTCATGATCGAGGCGTTGACCGCGATCGCTCGCGCCAGCTGGTCGCGCGGTACGATCTGCGGCAGCAGGCTTTGCAAGGTCGGCCCGGCAAAGGCCCGCGAGCAACCGAACAGCACCAGTACCGCGTAGAAACCGAGAAGCGGCGGCGCCTGCTGGATCGACAGCCACCAAAGCAGCGCACTGCAGAGCACTTGCAGCGCCCAGCTGAGGATCAGGATCCGCTTGCGGTCGAAACGGTCGATCAAATCGCCCGCGGGCAGCAGCAGCACGACCATCGGCAGGAACTGGGCAAGCCCGGCGTAGGCCAGGGCGAGCGGATCGCGAGTCAGGTCGTAGACCTGCCAGGCGACCACCACCGCCTGGATCTGCATCGAGAACACTGCGGCCAGACGCGCGCCAAGGAAAGCGGCGAAGCCGGGCAGAGACATCACCCTCGGTCGTCGGACAGTGGACGCGGAGGAGGATCTATCGGCGGACATGGATTTCCAGCATGGTTTTCAAGCCCCTGGCCCAGGCGGATACCCGCACGCGACGCAACGTTCAGCGCAGCGGCAGGCTGAGGATGAAGGCCGGCTGATCGACGGCGATGCTCGCACTGGGCGCCGCGAGTCGGCCGCTTGCCACCGAGCGCTCGAGCAGCACCACGCTGCCACTGTCCTGGTTGCCGACCAGCAGCCCGTCCGCCTCATCGATGAAGTTGAAGTGGCGCGGCGTACGCCCCCCGCTCGCCTGGTGGCCAACGAGCGTGAGCAGGCCGCTCGAGGCGTCGACCGCGTAGACCACGATCTCATCGCGCGAGCCACGGTTGGATGCATAGAGGAAGCGGCCATCGGGGGCCAGCGCCAGCTCCGCCGCGCCGTGGACGATCTCCTCATCGTCGAGCACGGGAGGGGCCAGCGATATCCGCTGCAGCGACTCAAGCTCACCCTCGGCGTAGCGGAACACCTCGATCATTCCGTCGAGCTCGCCGATCACATAGGCGAAGCGGCCGTCGGCGCCGAAGCGCATCATCCTCGGTCCGCTGCCGGGAGCAAGAGGCAGTCGGGCGAAGCCACGCTGATCCAGCGGTGCGTTGTCACCGGGCTCGATAAGTTCGTCGAGGGGGTAACGGTAGAGACAGTCGTTGCCCAGGTCGCAGGCATAGAGAAAGCGCCCGTCTCGGGAGATCTCGCAGGAGTGCAGATGCGCCGCCTGCTGGCGCTCGGGATCCACCCGGCTGCCGCCGCCGAAGCCGAATACCTGCACGGCATCGTTAAGCCCACCGTCCTGGCGACGCTCGAATGCCGCAAGCGACCCCCCGGAATAGTTGGCGACGAAAAGATAGCGCTCGGTGGGAGAGAGCAATAGATGGCAGGGATCGGCGCCCTGGCTCGACACCCGGTCGAGCAGCGTGAACTCGCCGCTGCCGGCCTCGAAGCGCAGGGCGCTCACCTCGCCGGGGCGCTCGGCGCCGATCTCGTTGGCGGCGTAGAGGTAACGACCATCGCGAGTCGCCACCAGATAGGAGGGGCTTTCGCTCTCGATCACCCCATCGGCCTGCCATTTCGCACCTTCGGTGTCGAAGCGATAGAGATGAATACCCTGGCTGGATCCCTGGGTATAGGTTCCGATCAATAGCCGTCGTTCGCTCACGTTGGCTCCGTATCGCTTGGGTTGAGAGAGAGCGCACGCTGTCCAGCGCGCTCGGCGAGCGTGCGCCGCGATGCCAGTCGGTCGGCCTGCCGGGTCGGCTCGGGTAGCTTGTAGCGGGTCAGACAGGCAACCACCCAGCCTAATGAGCTTTCGAGTCCCAGCCGATGACCGATCGACACATAGAGCGGCTTGACCCCTTCGCGCGAGCGCAGCACCGCGCCGATGACCTCACCGCGGTCGGTGAGCTCGGTCCAGCCGCCACGCTGCGCAGGCGGCTCGTCATGCCGGCCGCAAAGCCGGCTCTTGCCCACGCCGATGGTGGGCAGATCGAGCCAAAGGCCCAGGTGGGAGGCGATCCCAAGCCTGCGCGGGTGAGCGATTCCCTGACCATCGACCATGACCAAATCCGGCCTCCGCTCAAGCTGTGCGAACGCCTCCAGTACCGCCGGCAGCTCACGAAACGAGAGCAGGCCCGGCACATAGGACATGGTGGTGGGCGCGCGGTGGAGCACCCGCTCGACCAACGTCAACGTCGGGTACTCGAGCACCACCACCGCCGCGCGGGTAAGGATGTTTTCGGGCGCGGCCGGGTCGCGCTCGAACCCTACGTCGACGCCGGCCACGAGGCGTACCTCACCGATCCGATCCCGGCGTTCCACCCGGCCCGCGAGACGCTTTTGCAGCGCGATCGCCTCGCTGGGTTCCTGCGTCCATTGATGCAGCATGCCCTCTCCCTGGTCTAGCCGGTACATCGATTCCTCGATGCTCATCTTAGCAAGCTTATCGCCCACTCGCGGTGTAGTGCGATCAGCATCGGATATCGGGGAGCGCCAGGACGCGCAGCAGCGCAGGCGATGGCGATGGCGATGGCGATGGCGATGGCGATGGCGATGGCGATGGCGATGGCGATGGCGATGGCGATGGCGATGGCGTCATCAAGCCTACGTACTGGCGCGATGCAGTCGGAACAGGCTCCAGCCGAAATTCATCCCCGCTACGGCAACGAGAATCGCGACAGCCCCGCCGATCTGCACCGGGCCCAGCAAATGGCCGAATGCCCACGCATCGACCAGGATGGCGACGATTGGATAGACGAACGAAAGAACGCCTACCAGCGAGGTCGATACCTTCTGGATCGCGCCGTACAGCAGCGTGGACATGAGCCCTGTGTGGATGAAGCCGATCGTCAGCAGCAGACCCCATGCATGCGCCGCGGACGCGCCATTGGGCCAGGTCGCGAACGGCAGCAGCGCCACGGTGCCCACGATCAGCTGGATCAGGACGATCAGCTGCGGTGGAACAACTTTGAGGCTCTTGGTGATCGCCGCGGCGATGGCATAGAACAATGCTGCCCCCAACGCCAGGCCGATACCGACCAGGTAGCCCGGAGCGGGCGAACCGGATCGCTCCCCGCCGATGATGATCAGCACGACGCCGCAGAACGCCACGGCCAGCCATCCGAGCTTGTTCGCTGTCGGCTTTTCGCCGAACAACAAAGCACCCAGGGCCACCAGCATGAAGGGCTGGGTGTGGTAGGTCACGGTAGCGACAGCGATGGAGGCGTGCGAGTAGGCCGCGAACAGGAGAACCCAGTTGGCGATCAGGGCCATACCACCCAGCGCGACCATCCCCAGCTGTCTTGCATCGAGCATGCTCCGGCGCAGCAGGCCAAGGCCGGCGCAGGCCAGCAGCATGGCAACCGCCCCCAACGCGCATCGCCAAAATACGACTGAAGCGGCGGGCATCCTGGTTTCGAGCACGAACCAGCCGACCGTACCGGAGATGACCATCGCCGTGGTCATCTCTACGATTCCCCGCGTCCTGATGTTCATGCATGCCGCCCTGGAGAGAGAAGAAGACCAGGTCGTTCGACATAACGAACGATTGACCGGCATAATGTTCAAAAGGATCGACGTTCGTCAAGTCGAACGATCGTTTTTTATGGAGAACGAACATGACACCCTCCTCCCCAGCCGTCCCGCCTTCGCCTATCGGCCGGCTGTCGGCATCGCTCAGGCGTGAACGAGAGCGCCTGGGCCTGTCCGTTTCCGAGTTGGCCAAGCGGGCCGGCGTCGCCAAGTCGACGCTTTCGCAGCTCGAGGCAGGCGTCGGCAATCCGAGCCTGGAAACACTCTGGGCTTTGGCGGTGGCGCTGGACGTCCAGGTGACCCGACTGATCGCCCAGCCAAGAAGCCACGTGCAGATCATCCGCGCCGGCGAAGGCGCGAGCGTGGTTTCGGAGCAGGCCCACTACGTGGCGACACTGCTGGCGGTATGCCCCAGCGGCGTCCAGCGTGACCTCTACCGGCTCGCGGTCGAGCCGGGCACACCGAGGCGCTCCGAGCCGCACCTGCCCGGCACGATCGAACATGTCGTTCTCTGTAGCGGACGCGCCCGGCTAGGGCCGCTCGCGCATCCCGTCGAGCTATCCGCAGGCGACTATGCGAGCTACTCGGCCGACGAGGCGCACATGTTCGAGGCCCTCGAAGCCGGAACCACCGCCGTCATGCTGATCGAACACACCTGAGGCTCGAAGCGCCACACGCTGACCACTCAGCGTCGAACAGTGGCGCTCCACCTGCTCCCATCTGGCGCTCCAAAGTCATCAAGCCGGCCCGTCACACTGGCGCATCGCCCAAGCTCAGCGTGCACGCGGGGCTTACCGGCTCATCGTGACAAGTTAGTGATCACTACAAGAAAACGGTATAAAACAGCGATGACAGCGCCTTCCAGGCGAAGAACACGGGAAGGTGGATGGCTCGTCACCCCTGACAGCTTGGGGAAAGCTGAATAAGAGCGCGCCCCCGTCGCCTGGAGGCGACGGGGGCGCGTGGCCCTGCGAGATTGCGGAATCAGCCGACGCGCCGGTCTTCCTGCTCGTCACGGCGACGCTCGGGTCGACCGCTATCTTCGCTGATCTCGAGCGGACGTCCAGCGACGCGGGCGCGGGCCATCTTGCCGAGGATGGTGGCAGGCAGGCTCGCCGGCAGTTCGACGATGCTGTGCGACTGGCGGATGTCGATACGCCCGATCCGGGTGCCTTCGATACCGCCTTCATTGGCCAGCGCACCGACCAACTGCCCGGGTTTCACGCCATCACGATGGCCGACCGCGACGCGGTAGCGGGTCATCCCTTCGCGAGGAGCAGTGGACATACCACCTTCCCGGCCGCGGCGAGGTGCGCGAACACCATCACGCTCACGCTCGCGCGGAGTACGCTCGCGACGGGAGTCGCCGCGCGGCAGCGCGTGAATCGGCGCTTCGTCGGCACGCGCCAGCTGGGCGAACACGATGGCGAGCTCGAGCGGATCGTGACCCTGCTCGACCAGCGATTCGACCAGCGCGCGCTGGCGTTCGTCGCTCTCGGTGAGCGCAGCTTCGGCGCGAGCAATGAACAGTTGGTCGCGATGGGCACGCAGTGCCTGCTCATCGGGCAGCTCCATCTGTTCGATACGCTGGCCGGTGGCACGTTCGAGCCACTGGATCTTGCGCATCTCGCGGCCGCCGACGAAGGTGATCGCAGTACCGGCACGGCCCGCGCGACCGGTACGACCGATGCGGTGGACATAGGCTTCGGTGTCGTGCGGCAGGTCGTAGTTGATCACGTGAGTGATCCGCGGCACGTCGAGACCACGGGCGGCCACGTCGGTAGCGATCAGCACATCGACCTTGCCACGCTTGAGCCTCGCCACGGTGCGTTCGCGCAGGCTCTGATCGAGATCACCGGAGAGCGCAGCGGCAGAGACGCCACGCGCGGTGAGCTGCTCGACCAGGCTGGTGCAGGCGGCGCGGGTACGAACGAACACGATCGCGGCGTCGACTTCCTCTACCTCGAGGATCCTCGACAGCGCCTCGAGCTTGGCGCCCCCCTCTACCCGGCACAGACGCTGGGAGATGGTGGTGGTGACCGCCTTGGCCTCGATCTGTACCTTGATCGGATCGACCAGGTAGCGGTTGACGATCTTCTCGATCTCTTGCGGCAGGGTCGCGGAGAAGAACACTCGCTGAGCGCTCTTCGGCGTGTCCTTGAGCACTCGCTCGACGTCGTCGATGAAACCCATCCGCAGCATCTCGTCGGCTTCGTCGAGGACCAGAGCCTGCAACCCTTCGAGGTGCAGCGAGCCGCGCTCGAGGTGATCGATCACACGGCCCGGGGTACCAACCACGACTTGGGCACCGCCGCGCAGACCGCGCAGCTGGTCACGATATTCCTGGCCACCGGTGATGGTGAGCACTTCGAGACCAGCCATGTGCTGACCGTAACGGCCGAAGTTGACTGCGACCTGCTGGGCCAGCTCGCGGGTCGGCGCGAGCACCAGCACCTGGGTCTGGCGTTTGGCGACATCGATGCGGGTCAGCAGCGGCAGCGCGAACGCGGCGGTCTTGCCGGTGCCGGTCTGTGCCTGACCAAGCAGGTCACGACCTTCGAGCAGCGGCGGAATGGTCTGCGCCTGGATCGGCGAGGGAGTTTCATAGCCAAGGCCTTCGAGCGCCTTGATCAGATCGGGGAGCAGCTCCAGTTCGCTGAAGCTTTCGATCTGAATGCTGGGCTGAATTTCGGACTGAACCTTGGGAGAGACGTCGGAGATCGAAGTCATTTCACACCTTAAGTGAGCCGTGCTATCCGCGTCATCGCGCCTGGCCACAATGAGGCGGCGCGAACGGACGGGGCGGCATTCACGGCGATACGGAGAGTCTTCGCAGGGGTGGTTGATTCCACCGCGGCGAACGGGTCGCACCTGGTGTCGGGGGAAGCGGCGCCTCACGGCGTCCCCTGCCGACACGCACACCTGTGGCGACCATCACGCAACCGGCGCCTGAGGCCCGGAAGCATCCATCGTTGCCTGTCGGCACACGTCGGGAGTCGTCCCCGAGCGCTTGGCGTCGCCCGGCATACACCGAAGCCTCGAGGGCATTCGGAGCAGCTACGGGCCGCCGTGGCGATTCCTGACACGACATTGAGTCAGTGAATCCAATACGAGGGGGCGAATCAGCTGAGATGGAAGGGTCTTCACATGCGAGGAGTGCGCATTCTATCAGCTAATCCGTTAGCATGCATGCCCTATTTCATTTACCTCCATGATCGAGGCCGCTATGTCCGTCGTCTGGGTCGACGCCGATGCCTGCCCCAAGAGCATTCGCGAGATCATCCTGCGCGCCGCCGAGCGCACCAAGACCCACACGCGCTTGGTCGCCAACCACGCGCTGCCGGTCCCCCGCTCCCCATTCGTCGCCACCATCACCGTACCCAGCGGCGCCGACGCCGCGGATGCGCTGATCCACGAGCGCATCGAGGCGGGCGAGCTCTTGATCACTTCCGATATACCGCTGGCCGACCTGGTGCTGGCCAAGGGGGCGGTGGTACTGACCCCCCGGGGCGAAAGCCTCGACGCCGAGAACATCCGCGGCAGGCTCAACATGCGTGACTTCATGGAAACCCTGCGTGCCAGCGGCGAGCATAGCGGCGGGCCGAAACCCCTGGGCGAGCGGGAAGTGCGCGCCTTCGCCAACGCCTTCGACCGCGCCCTGGCTCGAATGCTCCGCTCACGCGGCTGAGCGCTTGCCCGCCTTGGGTCACTGCGCCCCGCCACCATCACCGCGAATATAGATGCCACGCCCGGGCAGGTGGTCGCGACCATGGGGACGATCGAGATCGAGCAGCGGCCCCAGCGGCACGATGCGGTTCGGGTTGATCGATGGATGGCTACCATAGTAGTGGCGCTTGATGTGGTCAAAATCGACCGTCTGCGCGATTCCCGGCCATTGGTACAGCTCGCGCAGGTAGGGCGCCAGTTGAGGGTAATCGGCGATTCGCCTGAGGTTGCACTTGAAGTGGCCGAAGTAGACCGGGTCGAATCGCACCAGCGTGGTGAAGAGCCGAATGTCGGCCTCGGTCAGGTACTCCCCGGCGAGATAGCGCCGGCTCTCAAGGCGTGCATCGAGGGCATCGAGGGTCTCGAACAGGGCTTCGACGTGACGCGCGTAGACTTCCTGCTCGGTGGCGAAACCGCTTTTGTAGACGCCGTTGTTGACGGTGTCGTAGATCCGCGCATTGAGCTCGTCGATCGTGCCTGCCAGCGCGCTCGGGTAAAGATCGAGCCGGTTGCCGGTGAGCGAATCGAAGGCGCGGTTGAACATCCGCATGAGCTCTGCGGACTCGTTGTTGACGATCTTGCCCCGCTCTTTGTCCCACAGCACCGGCACGGTCACCCGCCCGGTGTAGTGGGCATCGTCGAGCGTGTAGAGCTCGTGATGGAACTCGACCCGATTGATCGGATCGCCGCTCGAGCCGGTCGAGGTGTCGTAGCTCCAGCCCTGCTCGAGCATCAAAGGGCTGGTGACCGACACCCCGATATGGCTTTCGAGCCCCTTGAGCCTGCGCATGATCAGCACGCGGTGCGCCCACGGACAGGCCAGCGAGACGTACAGATGGTAGCGCCCGGACTGCGCCGGCCAGCTGTCGCCGCCCTCGAGATCGACCTCCCCCTGCGGCACGACCCAGTCACGGCGCTGCGCGCGCTCACGCTCGAACTCGCCACCCGTCGAAGCAGTGTCGTACCACTCATCGCTCCAACGCCCATTCACCAGCATGCCCATGACTATCTCCTCGAGCCCGCACCGATCGGTGCGGTGACATCAAAGCTTAGTAGAACGGGCTCAATGAACCTCGCCCGACTCCATGCAGCCCGCGACAGTTTCGGTCAAAAGCTCGGCCATTGCGCGAGTCGCAGGCCCGGCACCGTCGAACTCCTTGAAATAGAGCTGCATCGGCACCTCACGTCGCGCTCCCTCGGTAAGCGGTAGCGCCAGCAGTTCACCACGCGCACTCAGCTCGTTGAGCCGTGGCCGGGTCACCCAGGCGAAGCCCAGTCCGCGACGAAGCATTTCCAGTCCGGTGGAAGCGTGGCCGACGGTCCAGCGCTGCTCGGCTCCAAGCCAGCCGGAATCGAGCGGCTCACGCCGGGCCGAGTCGCGAATCACGATCTGACGGTAGGCGCGCAGGTCGCGCAGATCCAGCGGACGCCCGAGCGCATGCAGCGGGTGGGCGGGATGGGCGGCGGCAATGAATTCGATGCTCGCCAGCGGTGTGCCGAGAAAGCCCTGCACGGTGATACCGGTGACCAGCAGATCGATACGCCCCTGCAGCAGCAGTTCAGGACCACCGTTGAGCACACACTCATAGAGCTGGACGCGGGTCTGCGGAAACCGCTGAGAGAAAGCATCGAGTGCTCGGGCCAGCGCCTCCACCGGGAATATCTGGTCGACCCCCACCGCGATCTCCGCCTCGGTACCGGCGGAGAAATCGACCGCGAGCGCCTCCAGCGCCCGCGCCCCCTCGAGCAGCTGCCGCGCCCGCCGCAGCAGCGTTGAGCCCGCTTCGGTGAGGCGCACTTGACGCCCGTTGGTGGCCAGCAGTTGCACCCCGAGCTGCTGCTCCAGCTTGTGCACCGCATGGTTGATCGTCGAGGGGCTCTTGTGGATGGCTTCCGCCGCCTTGGCGAAGCCGCCGTGGTCGGCGACAGCGGCGAGCATCTGCCATTGCGCGAGGGTAATGCGTGACATGAATTTCTGCTTCCGGGACGGTTTGAGAAGGAAAGAAAGCGACCACTAACGTCGCGATACGCGACCCAGAGCGGACGAGCGCAGTATTCCTTTTTATTTGCACTTTTTTTACATTTCTTAAAACATCCCGCCACAGCCCCCGCGAAACGTGGGAATAATACTGGAAAAAGGCTCAACCATGCGCTTCGCCGGCCGATAGGGCAGTCATGGACGCGCTAGGCACTCGAAGTCTTATAGGGTAATGTTGCCGAGCCAATCTTTACCCTTACAACTTTTTCATTTTACGGCCTTTACTCAATATGTTGCGAATCTTCAGTTCGCTCCCACGCAGCCATAAGTTCCTGCTGCTGCCGGTGACCACCATGGTCACGGTCCTGGGAGCCCACGAATTGCTCAAGACAGAGGAATCTCCCTCTTCCTCGGATGTTTCTTCCATCGTTCAAACCAGCAGCCTGATGCCGATCCGGGCCGCCGAGGCCGAAGGCCCAGAGATCGCTCCGGCACAGGGCTACAGCATCGATGTAGCCAGCGCTTTAGCGCTCCAGGCGGCGCTGGCCCAGCGCCAGCCGGCGCAGAGCGAACAAAAGCCCCCGCCCAACCTGGTCGCATCGGCCAATGCCGGCGCCACCAGCCAGGAAGAATCCCAGGCGCGCAGCGACATTCGCAAACGCCTGTTCGCTTCCTTGGGGAGGGTCGGCGAAGACGATCCACACTACGATGATGGCTTCTCAGCCGACCCGCTCTATCTCTCCGAGATGGACAGCTACCCCGGCCTGAGCGAAGAGATCGACTCCCATTCGTCCTACGTCGCCGAATGGCAGACCTACGCCGTGCAGCCCGGGGATTCGTTCACCAGCATCGCAAGCCAAAGCCTGGGGCTCGGCTACTCCGAGGTGATGAACCTGCTCGATGCCGCGCCGGACGCCGAGACCCGCCGCCTGCTGGTCAATATGCGCGTTGGCTCGACACTCGATTACAAGCTCGACGAAGACGGCCATCTCATCGGCCTCAAGATGATGCGCAACCTTCGCGAAGGGGTGCAGCTCACCCGCAAGGCCGAAGGCAATGGCTTCGACTACGCCAATATCGCGCGCGACGTGGAATCCACCCAGAGGCTGTTCGCCGGTACCGTGCAGGGCAGCTTCAGCCAATCGGCGCAGGCGACGGGGCTTTCGAGCGGCGAAGTCGCCGAACTGACCCGCACGCTGTCGAAGAAGATCAACTTCCGTCGCCAGGCACACGATGGCGATCATTTCCAGGTCCTGGTCGAGTCCGACGTGATCGACGGCAAGCCGATGAGCTCGCGAATCCTCGCCGCCCAGTATCAAGGCTCGCAGACCGAGATCTCGGTGATCCGCTACAACGACCAGTTCTACACCCCGGACGGCAAGGGGCTCGATCCCGCGTTCGAACGATATCCGTTCGCCGGCAACCATCGGCTCAGCTCACCGTTCGACCTCAACCGTCGCCACCCGGTCACCGGGCGCATCGCGCCCCATCATGGCACCGACTTCGCGATGCCGACCGGGACCCCGATCAGAGCACCGGCGAATGGACGAGTGGTACAGGTAGGCAGCAACCGCTTCGCCGGACGCTATGTGGTCGTCGATCACGGGAACGGCATGAAGACCCGCTATCTGCATCTGTCACGAGCGCTGGTGAGTAATGGACAGCAGATCACCATGAACGACCGCATCGCGCTCTCTGGCAGCACTGGTCGAGTCACCGGCCCCCATCTGCACTACGAGATCCTGGTCAACAATCGCCCGGTCGACGCGATGCGTCTGAAGCTACCCGGCGGCCAGAGCCTGAGCGGTCAGCAGCTGGCCAACTTCCGCGAGCGCAGCGGCGAGATGCTGGCCAAGCTCAATGACGCCCGCCAGGGTCGCGCCTACGCCAACCTTCAGCGCGGCGGCGCCAGCGACGACAGCTGAACGCAACGCATGCCACGCCACCGCCGCGGCCCCATTGGGCCGCGGCGGTGGCGTATCCGCTCGACTACGCTGCGCGTCGCCGTCAAAGTGCTAGACGGGCGATCTCGATCGCCGGACAGCGATCGACGATCACCGTCACTCCCGCCTGACGCGCCCGCTGTTCGGCCACCGGATCGCGCACCCCCAGCTGCAGCCATATCGCCTCCGGCATCGGCGACAGCATGAGCACCTCGTTCACCAGGGTGTCGACCGCATCGCTGCGCCGAAAGACATCGACGATATCGATCGGCTCCTGGATATCGGCAAGGTTCGCCACTACCTCGCAACCCAGGATCATTCGCCCTGCCCTGGTGGGATTGACTGGGTGGAGCCGGTGTCCGTGGGCCAGCAATCGCTGCATGACCGAATGGCTTGGGCGCAGGGGGTCATCGCTGGCGCCAACCAACGCTATGCTGCGCGGTTGGCCGAGCAGCGCACGGATGATCGCGTCGTCGTTCACCGCACCTCTTCCTCTGTCCGCTTGATGATCAGCTCCCCCACCATGCTGCGCCATTCGCCGTCCAAGTCATCTTCCCCGGGCTCACGACCCGCGCGCCGATACCAATAGCCCGCATTGCCAAGGTCTCCCTCGCGCCGATGCAGATGCGCATGAACCCACGCGGCATCGCGTGTCGCTTCAGCCTCGACCTCATCATGCGCTGCCTGCCAATCCCCACGCCCGACCCACCACAGCGCACGCAGCGGCGCGGATAGCCCTAGCGGCATCTGCTCCGCTCTCAATGAAGCTTCGAACCCCTCGAGGCTGGTGTTCGCACTCTGGTCCATCGAATCCATCCTCCTTATGGCCTGAGTTCAACGCTGCCCGACGAAAAAGCCCGGCTGGAAGCCGGGCCCTTAGACGATGGTGAGCCAGACATAGGCCCACGGCATCGATCACTGCTGGGAGGAGACTCAGCGGCGTTTGAGGGTCATGTCAGCGCCGGACTGGGAAGTCCGCATCTCGTTATCGAGGACCACCAGGTTGCCATCATCCAGCGGGCGCAGATTGTAGATGGTATTGCCGTCCGCACCCTTGAGCTGGTAGACGAGCGGCAGCTGCTGAGGACCTGCATTCTCGAGGACCAGGAAGTTACCGCGGGTGACCAAGACCTGATCGCTCTTGCCCTCGCGCACGCTGCGCAGCTCGTAAGTGCCTGCAATATCGTCGTCGTTACGCATCTGTAGCTGGGTACTGATGCCCGAGCAGTCCGCGCAAGGCAGCACCCCTGCGTAATCGCCCGCGACCTTTCCGTAGGGCGTCTGGGGCGAACTGGCGCAGCCCGCCAGTGCAGTCAAAGCGGCGAGAGCGCCAGCGGAAGCCAACACTTTGAGTCGCATCATGAATCTCCTTTTTCTGGACCCGAAGCTAAACATAGTCAATGGATGCGAACTCGGCAATTCGCCCTGCGCATGAAGACCTGACGCCCGACTCCAACCCGCGAAGCTGCCCGGATTTTGGTTTCGGTGGCGCCATAAAAGAGCGGCGGATGAATGCCGCGCGAGAGGGGTGGGCCCGAGACATCTTCCAAGCAGCCAATACGCGCCGAAGCGGCTATAGTGAGCGGCATGCACGCTCGAATGACGTGAAGAAAACATAGGGACGAAAGAAAGGGGGCTGCCAGTGACGAATCTACTCTGGATGGCGGTCATCGTCGCCTTGCTGGGAGGACACGGTTTGCTGCGAGGGTATTCACCCACGGTGAGCAAGACCGTCGTCCTCGCCGCCCTCGGGGTGGTCATTGCCTGCTTGGCGACGATCGGTGGCTGGTGGGCGTGGACGGTCAATGCGATGGCGATGCTCGCCTGCGTATTGCTCGCCTTTCACGACGAAGGACGACCACGCGATGCCACCCGCTCGAGCCGCCGAGCGAGTGCCTCGCGCATCACCGGACTTCGCCAGGCGACACCGCGTGCGGCGACCCCGGCTCGGCGACGCAGGCAAACGCCGCCGAGTAATCTGCGTCGAGGCGCATGATGCTAAGCTTCAGGGAGGCCGTCTCGACGGATCTCGAGGCCATCCTCGCGCTCTACAGCCAGTTGGTCGACGAGGATCGACAGCTGCCGAGATCACGCGCGAAGGAGATTTTTTCTCGAATCCAACTTTGCCCCGGCCATCGGCTACTACTCGGGATATCCAAAGGCGCGCCGGTCTGCATCTGCACCCTGCTGACGATCGATAACCTCAGCCGCGGCGGCGCATCCTATGCATTGATCGAGAACGTGGTCACGGACGAAAGGCATCGCCGGTGCGGATATGCTCGCGCCCTGCTCGACCACGCGGTCGAGCTTGCCTGGGAAGCCGGCTGCTACAAGGTCATGCTGATGACCGGCGCCCAAGACGCGGGCACTCTGCGCTTTTACCAACGCTGCGGCTTCATTAGTCAAAAGACTGCGTTCGAGCGCAGGCGCCAGCCGGTTCGCGACGAGTCCTAGAACGCTTTCGCGCATCCCAAACCCACCGCCCGTTCATACCGGAGCCTAGATCTGCGAAAGGTAGGTCATTCCCCCCACTAAGCCGCATGCGGAGGCGGAGAGAAACAGCGCCGCGGCGAGCCGAGAGAGCTTGGAACGAGTGGAGGAGCGAGGGGGAAGAGGTCTATCGACGAGCATGTACGACTCTCCTGTGCCGCCATAATGGAAACCCATCCTCGCACTAGAGTCGGCTTGGAGAATTAGTGAACCCTTAGCATGCATTAACGAACAGTGTTTTAATTCCCAAGGGAAAATTCCGCCACCAGTTGCGATGAGACTCCATCAGCGCGCGAGATGGCAAAACGAGCAGCGGCCTGACCCATCCAGCAGTACGGCCCGGGCCGACGGGCGGCGTGATCCGAGGAGAGTCCAAAAAAGCGAACCCTCCTGTCAACCGCTGCAGGCGCGGTCAATCAGGAGGGTCACGGTATGAGGATGGTGGGCCGTGTTGGGCTCGAACCAACGACCAAAGGATTATGCTTACCACTTCGGCTTTCGCCGCCCGTTTCCGGTTCGTGGTCTGGACTCTGTCTTGCCTTTCGGCCTTCCCGTCGAGTCTCTACACGTTCCCCTTCGCAGGGGCTTCGCTCGGCGTTGGCATAGCGCTACGAGTGCGCCTTAGCGTTCACCGAATTTGAGAAGTTCTACTTCAAGGCAGAGCGAACTTACCTTGAGCAACCCATACAGGTCCACCCCATGCCTCGTGCTGTACGAGGGGTAGGGATGCCCCCAGTCAAGTCCTCTGCTCTAACCAACTGAGCTAACGGCCCACACAGATTGAGATTGTCGCATATTGAACATGTGCCAGCAACGAGCGAACTGAATTTCATCCACAACGACGCCCCTATCCCCTGGCGAGCTCGCCCGGATCCATCGATGGCTGGTTTTCGCTCCCTCAATGCACGATATCTTGTTTGCCAAACCGTCTATTTGCTAGCATAGCCGGCAGACATGGCGCTGCCTCGGTGCCATGCGTAAGCGTTAACGTCAGCCAACGCAAACACGGGACTCTCGCGTCCCCTCGTCAGGCGTTGCGTTCATGACGTTTTCCTCTACGGCCACTGGTGCCGACAAATCCTTTTTACGTTCTTCCCTGCTGCTCGGCATCGTGCTGATCGCCGCCAATCTGCGCGCGCCCATCACGGCACTTGGACCGGTGCTAACGGAGCTGCAACAGCATTTTGCCATGACCCCGGCGGTGGCCGGTCTGCTCAATGCGCTGCCATTATTGATCTTCGCTTGTGGCTCACCAATGGCTCCTTGGCTGACCCGGCGCCTTGGGCTCGAACGCGCGCTGTTCGGCGCGCTTTGCCTGATCGCCGTGGGGTGCCTGATACGCTCCAGCGGCCTTTATTCCGGCCTGTGGCTGGGTACGGTGCTGATCGGCGCTGGCATCGCTGTAGCGAATGTGCTCGTGGTGCCGCTGGTCAAGCGGGACTTCCCTGACCATACGGCGCTATGCGTTGGCCTTTACGCTGCGACCATGGCGCTGGTCGCGGCCCTGGCGAGCGGACTTGCCGCACCGCTGTCGAACCTCACGAGCTATGCCTGGAGATTGCCGCTAGGTATCTGGTTCGTGCTCGCAATCCTGGCGGCTGTTTGCTGGTGGCCACAGCTCAAAGGCGTTCACGCGCCCACCCCGGCCAAGTCAGGAACCCAAGCGAGCCACGCACCGGCACCAGTATGGCGAAGTGCGATCGCTTGGCAGGTATCGATGTTCATGGCCCTGCAAACGCTGGTGTTCTACACCTTGATCGATTGGTTCCCTTCCATGGTCAGCGGCGTAGGCATCAGCGCGGCTCAGGCGGGTACCTATCTGTTCGCCTACCAGGCTATCGCCGTAGTCGCAAACCTTGTGACGTCGGTTGCGATCAAGCGCCTGCACGACCAGCGTTTGCTGGGGTTCATCTGCTCGCTGTGCATTTGCTGTGGTGTCGCGGGCCTGCTGTGGGCACCGACCTGGGCGCTTCTTTGGCTTCTGTTCGCAGGCGTCGGCGCTGGAATGTCGATGGTCACCTGCCTGACGCTTTTTGGTCTGCGTACCCGCGACCATCACCAGGCCAGCTCACTGTCAGGAATGGCCCAATGCGTAGGCTATGGCCTAGGCGCCACCGGGCCTTTCCTCGCAGGGTGGCTACACGACCTCAGTGGAGGATGGCACGCCCCGCTATTGGTGCTGCTGGCGTCAGCATGCGCACAGATCGTATTCGCGGTCCTGGCAGGCCGTAACCGATATGTGGAGCAGTCACGACCAGGCTGATGACTGCCTGACCCCGATTCGACTGAGCCTCAACGAGTTCCCCAAGCGCCCCGGCCCCCGGATTGCCCCTGACCCACCGCGGGCCAGACGGGGGTTTGGCTGTCGGGCAACGCGCGATTTGTCGTCGCTCGGCTCGTAGGGAGAGATCGAGACCTGGATCGATGCGCCAAAGCAGACCTTCCCCACCTCGGACGACAGGACGAATGACCTCGTTCGAGCGCCCAGCTTAATCGAACCAAGTGCCCAAAGACCCCGCGTTGCAATCGCAAAACCATGCGACCACCCTGAAGCGGCCGCCATGAACCGAGCGGCATCCCCCCTTCCCTTGAGCGGAGGAGAAGATTCATGAGGATCAAGAAACCAAGCGCCATCCTTACCGGCCTCTGTCTCTGCGCCCTGCTCGCGACGACAGCCGCGGCCCATCATGGTTGGAGCTGGGCCGAAGGCGAATTGAGCGAGCTGACCGGGACGATTCGGGAAATCTCCTTCGCGCCGCCGCATCCTTCCCTCGAGGTGGAGATAGAGGGCGAAGTCTGGCAGGTCGATCTCGGTAATCCCAACCAGACACAGCGCGCCGGATTCGCGCAAGGGTCGGCGGAGGTCGGCGATGAGGTCACGATCCTCGGCAACCGTTCGCTCGACGAGAGCGAGAACCTGATCAAGGCGGTTCGCATCACCGTCGGCGGCCAGAACTACGACATCTATCCGGGACGGATCGAAGGCTGAGCACGGCGTGACGAGCCTGCTCGAGTGGCTTTCAGAGGGCATCGTCGCGCAGGCGCTGACAGCGTCTCCTGTGCTCTACGTATTCGCCAATGCCGCGCACATCCTGGCGATCGGGCTACTCGTAGGAGCGATCCTGCCGCTCGACCTTCGACTCCTCGGGCTGTTCAAACGCACTCCTCTACAGCTGCTCGGGCCATTCCTTTCCCGGGCGGCGGCGACCGGTGCCGTGCTCGCGATCCTCACTGGCATGGCGCTCTTCACCGTCAGGGCGAACGAATACGTCGGCAACCCGGCCTTTCTGACCAAGATGGGGCTTCTTGCCGCCGGCATCGCTAACGTCGTGCTGCTGCGTATCGCATCGCCGTGGCGGCGTACGCTTTCCGAGGACCGGGGCCCCTGGTCGATCAAACTCATGGCCGCGATGTCGTTCGCGATCTGGATCGCGGCGGTCATCGCTGGCCGCTGGATTGGCTTTATTTGACCCGCGGGCAGAACGCCGTTGAAACCAGCGCCATCCCGAGCGCCCGAGGCTCAGCGCCAGTCGATGTGCCACGGAGCACGTGGGCTTGGGCGTCTTGGACTATCCTGGGCTATACAGCGCCTTTCTCCATGTATGGACCGTGAACCGGCAGGGGCCGGTTGCATCCGCCAAGCCGGCAAGCTGTGAAAACCACCTAATATCAATCCGATACTAGCGACATCAAGCGCATCCCTCTGAGCTAAAGGGCGGGTGAAATGCCGCTCCCTGAGCCTCGAGCGCTGCGCTTCAGCCAATTGAGCTATAGCCGCCAGTGATGGGAGGCGTATGATAATCAAAGCCTTTTCCAAGGCTACCCAGTTTTCGCTGCAAAGGGATTTCCATGCGTAGAAACGGACTAATAGCGGGACTGCTCGGCATCGGCTTCAGCCTGGCATTCAGCGCCCATGCAGAAGCTGCATGGCGCTTCGATCCCATGCACAGCTATATCGATGCGACGCTCACCGATCAACGTACGAGCGGCGATGTGGTCCAACAGCACAGGGTCGAGCGTCTGGCCGGCACGATCGACGAACAGGGCCAGCTGACCCTCCCGCTCGCCCTCGACCAGCTCGATCTGATCAGCCAGCTTCCCTCTTGGCTCAGCGGCTTGGCGACGGGACAGGTGGCGACCATCACTGCAGAAGTCGATCCCGGATGGTTCAATGCGCTCGGCATTGGCGAGTCCGCTACTCGGCAGCTGCCGCTGACCATCCAGGGCGAGCGCTTCACTCGTCATGAAGAGGTGGCGCTAGCGCTCACCCGGGTGGGGGAAAACGAGTATCGCGTACGTACCGCTGAGCCGGTCTCGATCGATACCCGCGAGTTGATGCAGCTCGACAATGCTCAGACCATTCTCGCCGCGCTGGGCTTCCAGCGTCTGTCGGACACGATTCCGATCAGCTTCGACGCTCGTTTGCTCAGCGACTGACCCTTGCGCGCGGGCGCAGGCCCGCGCGCAAGGATCGACACTCGAACGGTGAGATGCGAGACTGAGGCGCTGAATTTCTACCGTGTCGACCGCCGCGCGCCATCCGTAGATACCCGCGCGATGCGACGCTTGCACCATCCCGCCAGGACTCTTCCATGATCAAGTGGACCCTCGTCGGCCTCGTACTGGCCTATATCGCTTTCAGTATCATCTACGTACATTACCGCGGTAAGAAACGCCATCGAATGACCCGCCAGCTTTCGGATCATTCGACCTTCATGGCACCGATCAACACCTTCATGTACCTGTTTTCGCGACTCCCGGACCGCCCCTACCATCGCGAGCAGGACTTCCCCGAGCTCGAGGCGCTGACCAGCCGCTGGCAGGAAATTCGCGCCGAGGCCGAGGCACTCGAAAACCACATCAAGGGCTCCGACAAACGCGACGATGCGGGTTTCAACTCGTTCTTCCGCCGCGGCTGGAAGCGCTTCTATCTCAAGTGGTATGGAGAGAGCCACGCATCCGCCGAGGCTCTGTGCCCGAAAACGACCGAGATCCTGGCGGGCATTCCCTCGATCAAGGCCGCGATGTTCGCCGAGCTGCCGGTCGGCAGCAAGCTGATGAAACATCGCGACCCCTACGCCGGATCGATCCGCTATCACCTGGGACTGCGCACGCCCAACGACGACCGCTGCTTCATCGATGTCGACGGCATTCCCTATAGCTGGCGCGATGGCGAAGCGGTGCTGTTCGACGAGACCTACATCCACTACGCCGAGAATGGCAGTGAGAGCAATCGTCTGATCCTGTTCTGCGATGTCGAACGTCCAATGAAGTACCGCTGGGCGGCCGCGGTCAACCACTGGTTCAGCCGCAAGGTGATGGCAGCGGCAGCCTCGCCCAACGACGATAACGATCGTACAGGCGGGCTTAACCGAGCGTTCAAGTACCTCTATGCGATCCGCGGCAAAGGCAAGCAGCTCAAGCAGTTCAACCAGCCGCTCTATCAATTGGTGAAATGGACGGTGTTCCTGTTCATTCCCGCGCTCCTGCTGTTCCTGATCTGGCTGATCTGAGATGTCGGCCAGCGCAGTCTCGCCGTCGATCGTCGGCGCGGAGCAATTCCTCCAACCTCTCACTCCTTCGCAACTCCTGCGCATCGAAGGCGAGCTGATTGGAGAATTGCCGCTGGCGATCGCGGCACTGCGCTTCACTCCCGCTCACTTCGATGCAAAAGCGTTCGAGCGGCTGCGAATACCAGCACCTGACACCCTGGCCAAGGCCGTCGATAAACGACGTGCCGAATACCTCGCCGCGCGCCTGTGCGCACGGCGAGCGCTGGCCGCGAACGCGATCGAGGGCCTGCCCTGGACAGCCGAGGGAGAACGCTGCCCGCAGTGGCCGGGGGGCTGCATCGGCGCGCTGACCCATAGCCAGGGTTTCGCTGCGGCAGCGGTAGCGGCGGGCTCTCGTCTCAGTGCGTTGGGAATCGATGCGGAGGGTTGGATCCACAGTGATCGCGCCGATCGACTCGCCGCGATGATCCTCTGCGACTCAGAGCTCGACCACTGGCGCGAGCTGCCCGAGCTGGCGCGAGGCGCCTGGCTGACCCGGGTGTTCTCAGCCAAAGAAAGTCTCTACAAAGCGCTTTATCCGCGGGTCAAACGGCCGTTCTACTTCCATGACGCCATCGCCGACTTCGACCCGACTCGACCGAGCCGCTTTACCCTCGCACTGGTCAAGTCGCTGGATGCGCACCACCCGGACGGCTTCAGCGTCGAGGTGCGCGCACTCGACTTCGACCGGGGCGTGCTGACCTTGATCGCCCTACCCGCCTGAACTGCGCTAACTCGCCTTTCGAGGAGATCCATCGATGAGCTCTGAGACGCTCGATTACGCCCTCGCCCGTCACTTCGGCTTCGAGGGCCTCCGACCGGGACAGCGAGCGGTGATCGAGCGGCTGCTGGAGGGCCGGTCCGTGGCGGCGATCTTTCCCACCGGTGCAGGCAAGTCGCTATGCTATCAACTGCCAGCGCTGATGCTGCCGCACCTGACCCTGGTGATATCGCCGCTTCTCGCCCTGATCAAGGATCAGCTCGCCTTCCTGCATGCCCACGGCATCGCCGCGGCGAGCATCGACTCGAGCCAATCCCCCGACGAGGGCCGCGAAGTGATGCGCCAGGCCCAGGCCGGCGAGCTCAAGATCCTGATGATCTCGGTGGAGAGGCTACGCAACGAGCGCTTTCGCCGGTTCATCTCGCAGGTACCGATCTCGCTCCTGGTGGTCGATGAAGCCCACTGCATTTCCGAGTGGGGGCACAACTTCCGGCCGGACTACCTGAAGCTGCCGGAGGAGCGCGAACGACTCGGCATGCCGCGTACGCTGCTGCTCACCGCCACGGCGACCCCGCCGGTGGTCGAACAGATGCGCGAGCGCTTCTCCATCACCGCCGATGACGTGATCACCACGGGCTTCTATCGTCCCAATCTCGAACTCGAAGTGCTGCCCACCGCACAGGCACAGCGCCCGCAGCGATTGGTCGAATGGCTCGCTCCGCGAGCCGGTCACCAGGCCGCCGTGCCACAACCGAGCATCGTTTACGTCACCCAGCAGCGCAGCGCCGAAGAGGTCGCCAGGCTACTGACCAGCAACGGCATCGCGGCTCGCGCCTACCATGCGGGACTGGACAGCGAAGAGCGACAAACGATCCAGACGGCCTTCAAGCAAGGGGAGCTGAACTGCATCGTCGCCACCATCGCGTTCGGCATGGGCATCGATAAAAGCGACATTCGCCAGGTGATCCATTTCGATCCGCCCAAGTCGATCGAGAATTACAGCCAGGAGATCGGTCGAGCCGGACGCGACGGAGCACCCTCCACTTGCCTGACGCTGGCAAGCCGGGAGGGCCTGGGAGTACTCGAGAACTTCATCTACGGTGACACGCCAGAGCGCAGCGGCATCCGCTGCCTGCTGGAAGAACTGGACGCACTGCCACGCGCAAGCAGCGGAGAGCGTGACTGGCGCTTCACCCTGAGCGCCCTTTCACAGCGCACCGACATTCGCCCCCTGCCGCTCAAAACCTTGCTGGTACAACTGGAGCTGCTCGGAGTGGCGACACCGCGCTTCTCCCACTTCGCCGACTACCGCTTCGCCCAGCATGAAGACGACGAGACGCTGGCGGGACATTTCCAGGGTGAGCGGCGCGATTTCATCGCCCTGCTGCTGAACAACGTACGCCGCGCGCGGCGCTGGGCCAGCGTCGACTTCGATAGGATCGACGAAGCCGGCCGAGCGGCAGGTCTGGATGCGGGACGGGGTCGGGTAATCGCGGCGCTCGAATTCTTTGCCCAGCGCGGCTGGATCGAACTCGAGGCAAAGCAGCTGACGGAGGTATACGCGGTGTATGCCGGGTCGCTGGACATCGAAGGCCTCAGCCTGCGGCTGCACGACTATTTCACTCAGCGCGAGCATGCAGAGCTCGAGCGGCTCCGAGCGGTACCTGCGCTACTGGAAAGCGAGCACTGCCTCAGCCATCGGCTGGCGGCGTATTTCGGCGACCCGCGGGCACCACAGCATTGCGGCCATTGCTCGGTGTGCCACGGCAGGACTGCCCGTCTGCCCAGGCCTCAACCGGAGCCGTTGCCGGATCGACCGAGGCTCTCGGCGCTATGCGCGCCGTTGCATGCCCGGCTGGCCGAGCGAGGCAATGGGCATACACCCAGCGCAACCCTGCTGGCCCGCTTTCTCTGCGGCCTGAGCTCGCCCCTTCTGACCCAGCTCAAGGCCCGCACCCTGCCCGGGTACGGCGCGCTGGCGACATCTCCCTATGCGGCCCTGCATGCCCACATCACCACCCTGGCACTCGGTCGCGACGAATGAACGCCGGCTCAGTCGCGCCCGCTGCCGAAGCGACGCTTGGCAAAATAGAACAGCGAGCTCACCAGCCCGATCGTCAGCAGCAGGATCGGCAGCAGCAGCATGCAGGTAGTGAGGATCTCTTGGTGACGGGAGAAGAAAGCGGTATTGCTGATCAGGTAGCCAAGCGAGGTGAGAAGCCCCACCCACAGCGTCGCGCTGAGCACGTTGAACATCTGGAAGCGGGCGGTGGACAGCGGCGATATCCCGACCACCAGCGGCATCAGCGTGCGCACGAAGGGCATGAAGCGCCCGGCGAGCAGCGCCAGGAGCCCGTGGCGGTGGAGCAGCGCATGGGTCTGCTCCACTCGATGCGGCGGCAGATGATTAGCCATCCAGCGCTTTATCAACGGCGTGTCACTCAGCCATCGTCCCTGGATGAAGCCCAGCCATGACCCCACGCTCGCAGCCACGATCAGCACCAGGTTGATCCCCCAGAAGGAGAAAGCGCCCTGGCTCGCCATCACGCCGACCAGGATCAGCAAGGAATCCCCAGGAAAGAACGCAGCGGGCAACACGCCATTTTCAAGCGATATGATCAAAAACAGGATCAGCGGCAGCATCCATAGATAGCGAGCGGAGCGGATCATTTCATAATCCTGACTCAGAATCGCCATGAAGATGTTATAGAAGGTTTCCATCGAGTCTCACGCCTTTCACTTACGCCTGCACGACGACATCGCCATTGACCATCGCCCATAGTTGTCGCCACTTTACTCTAGATCACCGGCGCTGACCGCCGCCCAGAGCTTATTTCATTCAAAGCGATGCGACTACTTCAAGCCAGCGCAAGCCAAGCACGAGACAGAGGAGCGTCCAGGAACGCGCGGAGGCCACGATCGTGCCAGCTCGCAGGCCGCGACCAGAAGCCTGGGGCACCGCTGGCCCGGATCGCGCTATGGTGCCAGCGCGACGTGCAAAGGACTATCACACGCCTAGGGTAGAATGTTCGCCGCTCGAGAATGAATGCTATGTTGGAGAGATCGCGCCCACCCTGGGAGGAAGGTCGCGGCAGGACTCGCTCGTCGGTCCTGCTCGTCGGTCTTGTTCATTCCGGCGCGGTATCTTCCAGTCAGCAGATGCGAGTCCCAGATGACCGAAGCCACGCAGCGCCCTTTGTACATCATTCATTCCGGACCGACCCTGCTCGAGACCCCGCTGCTCAACAAAGACAGCGCCTTCTCTCTCGATGAGCGGGTAGCATTCAACCTCGTCGGCCTACTGCCGCAGAACATCGAGACGATCGAGGAGCAGGTCGAACGCGCCTATCGACAGTACTCAGACCAGCAAAGCGACCTCGACCGCCATATCTACCTGCGTGCACTGCAGGACAGCAACGAAACGATGTTCTTCCGCCTGCTCGAGGAGCATCTCGAAGAGATGCTGCCGATCATCTATACCCCGACGGTCGGCGAAGCCTGCCAGGCTTTCTCGCAGATCTACCGCTCCCACCGCGGCATATTCATCTCCTATCCCCACCGGGAGCACATCGACGACATCCTCAACAGCGCCACCAAGGACAACGTCAAAGTGGTGGTCGTGACCGACAGCGAACGCATCCTCGGTCTCGGCGACCAAGGTATCGGCGGCATGGGTATCCCGATCGGCAAGCTGTCGCTGTACACCGCCTGCGGCGGAATAAGCCCCGCCTACACCCTGCCAGTGGTACTCGATGTCGGCACCAACAACCCCGACCTGCTCGACGACCCGATGTATATGGGGTGGCGACACGAACGGGTCACCGGTGAGGCTTACTATGAGTTCGTCGACCTGTGCATACGTGCAATCATTCGCCGCTGGCCCAATGTACTGCTGCAATTCGAGGATTTCGCCCAGCACTCCGCGCTGCCGCTGCTCGAGAAATACAAGGATGCACTGTGCTGCTTCAACGACGACATCCAGGGTACCGCCGCAGTGGCGCTGGGCACGCTCTACTCAGCCTGCAAGGCGAAGAACGAGAAGATCTCGGACCAGCGCGTGGCCTTCGTCGGCGCGGGCTCGGCAGGCTGTGGAATCGCCGAACGGATCGTCGCGGCGATGATCGAGGAAGGCCTCGATGAGGCCGAGGCCCGGGCAAGAATATTCATGGTCGATCGTTACGGCCTGATCACCGACGACATGTCCAACGTCCCGGACTTCCAACGGCGGCTGGCCCAGAAACGAGCCGACCTGGTGCAATGGAAGGGAAACGAAAAGGACCTGGCCCTGATCGACGTGGTACACGGCGCCAAGCCGACCATCCTGGTCGGTGTCTCGGGGCAGCGTGGCCTTTTCACCGAGGAGGTGATCAGGGCGATGCACAGCTACTGCCCTTCCCCGCTGATCATGCCGCTCTCCAATCCCACCTCCCGGATAGAGGCGACTCCCCAGGAGATTCTCTCCTGGACCAATGGAGAAGCGCTGGTCGCCACGGGCAGTCCGTTTCGGCCGGTCAAACTGGGTGACCATGAGATTCCCATCGCTCAGTGCAACAACGCCTATATCTTCCCCGGCATCGGCCTCGGAGCCTTGGCGGCGTCAGCCCGGCGCATCACCGACGGCATGCTGATGGCGGCGGCCCGTGCGCTGGCCGACTGCTCGCCGGTGGCGCTGGAAGGCGAAGGTGCGGTACTCCCACCGCTGCGCGAGATCCAGAGCGTGAGTCGCAAGATCGCCTTCGCGGTGGCCAAGCGGGCACAGGAGGATGGGGTGGCACTGCAGATCAGCGATGACGAGATCGAGGCACGGATCGAGCAGAATTTTTGGCTACCGCGCTATCGCAGCTACCGCCGCGCCTCCTACTAGCGAAGCAGCGGCTCAAGAAGAGCGCGGGGCGCCCCTCGCCGGGCACCCCTCGCCGGGCACCCCTCGCCGGGCGCCCCAAAAGGGAAAACCCCCGCACCATCGGTGCGGGGGTTCTCGGGATGAATGCTTGACGATGACCTACTCTCACATGGGGAGACCCCACACTACCATCGGCGCTGAGCGGTTTCACTGCTGAGTTCGGCATGGGGTCAGGTGGGACCCGCTCGCTATGGTCGTCAAGCATATTCTGGCGCAAAGCCTGCCCATCAAGGCAAACTTCACTGATTCGTGGATCATGCTGGCCGAGATCGTCTCGTCGTATCCGTTGCTTCGTCTTTCGATGACCTGACCACTTGGGGTTATATGGTCAAGCCTCACGGACCATTAGTACACGTTAGCTCAAAGCGTTGACCGCTCTTCTACACCGTGCCTATCAACCTCGTCGTCTTCGAGGGTCCTTTAGGGGGCTCGAGGCCCCAGGGAAGTCTCATCTTGAAGGGGGCTTCCCGCTTAGATGCTTTCAGCGGTTATCCCGTCCGAACATAGCTACCCGGCAATGCCACTGGCGTGACAACCGGAACACCAGAGGTTCGTCCACTCCGGTCCTCTCGTACTAGGAGCAGCGCTTCTCAAACTTCCAACGCCCACGGCAGATAGGGACCGAACTGTCTCACGACGTTCTAAACCCAGCTCGCGTACCACTTTAAATGGCGAACAGCCATACCCTTGGGACCGACTTCAGCCCCAGGATGTGATGAGCCGACATCGAGGTGCCAAACACCGCCGTCGATGTGAACTCTTGGGCGGTATCAGCCTGTTATCCCCGGAGTACCTTTTATCCGTTGAGCGATGGCCCTTCCATACAGAACCACCGGATCACTAGAACCTACTTTCGTACCTGCTCGACCTGTCCGTCTCGCAGTCAAGCACCCTTATGCTCTTGCACTCAATGCACGATTTCCAACCGTGCTGAGGGTACCTTCGTGCTCCTCCGTTACTCTTTGGGAGGAGACCGCCCCAGTCAAACTACCCACCACACACTGTCCTTCCCCCGGATCACGGGGGCAAGTTAGAACGCCAATGATGCCAGGCTGGTATTTCAAGGTTGGCTCCCCCCGAACTGGCGTCCAGGGTTCATAGCCTCCCAGCTATCCTACACAAGCAACATCAGCGTCCAGTGTGAAGCTGTAGTAAAGGTTCACGGGGTCTTTCCGTCTAGCCGCGGGTACACTGCATCTTCACAGCGATTTCAATTTCACTGAGTCTCGGGTGGAGACAGTGTGGCCATCATTACGCCATTCGTGCAGGTCGGAACTTACCCGACAAGGAATTTCGCTACCTTAGGACCGTTATAGTTACGGCCGCCGTTTACCGGGGCTTCGATCAGGAGCTTCGCCTAAGCTAACACCATCAATTAACCTTCCGGCACCGGGCAGGCGTCACACCCTATACGTCCGCTTACGCGTTAGCAGAGTGCTGTGTTTTTAATAAACAGTTGCAGCCACCTGGACTCTTCGACCGGTTCGCGCTCCGAGAGCTAGTCTCTTCACCCTACGCCGGCGCACCTTCTCCCGAAGTTACGGTGCCATTTTGCCTAGTTCCTTCACCCGAGTTCTCTCAAGCGCCTTGGTATTCTCTACCTGACCACCTGTGTCGGTTTGGGGTACGGTCACACGTTACCTGAAGCTTAGAGGCTTTTCCTGGAAGCGTGGCATCAACGGCTTCCCAGTTCCGAAAAACTGGTTCGTCTCGTATCTCGGCTTTGAACCTCCGGATTTGCCAGGAGATTCGGCCTACCTACTTTTACCCGGACAACCAACGCCGGGCCCGCCTAGCCTTCTCCGTCCCCCCATCGCAGTAACGTCTGGTACGGGAATATTGACCCGTTTCCCATCGACTACGCCTTTCGGCCTCGCCTTAGGGGCCGACTCACTCTGCTCCGATTGACGTCGAACAGAAACCCTTGGTCTTCCGGCGGGGGTGGTTTTCACACCCCTTGTCGTTACTCATGTCAGCATTCGCACTTGTGATACCTCCAGCAGACCTTACGATCCACCTTCGCAGGCGTACACAACGCTCCTCTACCGCATGCCTGCATCCTTAAGCCTACTCCCTTCACGCGCAACGCCACCCACTCGACGTTCGTGGATGGCTTTCACTCGCTGCGCTCGTGCAAGCGAATAGTCTTAAGTGATGCAGGCACACCCGTAGCTTCGGCACCTGGTTTGAGCCCCGTTACATCTTCCGCGCAGGCCGACTCGACTAGTGAGCTATTACGCTTTCTTTAAAGGATGGCTGCTTCTAAGCCAACCTCCTAGCTGTCTAAGCCTTCCCACATCGTTTCCCACTTAACCAGAATTTTGGGGCCTTAGCTGACGGTCTGGGTTGTTTCCCTTTTCACGACGGACGTTAGCACCCGCCGTGTGTCTCCCACGCTGCACTCATCGGTATTCGGAGTTTGCCTCGGGTTGGTAACCCGGGATGGGCCCCTAGCCGAAACAGTGCTCTACCCCCGATGGTGATACGTGAGGCGCTACCTAAATAGCTTTCGAGGAGAACCAGCTATCTCCGAGCTTGATTAGCCTTTCACTCCGATCCACAGGTCATCCGAATCTTTTTCAACAGATCCCGGTTCGGTCCTCCAGTTGATGTTACTCAACCTTCAACCTGCCCATGGATAGATCGCCCGGTTTCGGGTCTATTCCCAGCAACTATGTCGCCCATTTAAGACTCGGTTTCCCTACGCCTCCCCTATACGGTTAAGCTCGCTACTGAGAATAAGTCGCTGACCCATTATACAAAAGGTACGCAGTCACAGGACTTGCCTGCTCCCACTGCTTGTACGCACACGGTTTCAGGATCTATTTCACTCCCCTCGCCGGGGTTCTTTTCGCCTTTCCCTCACGGTACTGGTTCACTATCGGTCAGCCAGGAGTATTTAGCCTTGGAGGATGGTCCCCCCATGTTCAGACAGGGTTTCACGTGCCCCGTCCTACTCGTTTTCACACCCTATGCCCTTTCATGTACGGGGCTATCACCCGCTACGGCCCGACTTTCCAGACGGTTCCACTAGAACATAAGCTGCTTAAGGGCTTCTCCCCGGTCGCTCGCCGCTACTGGGGGAATCTCAATTGATGTCTTTTCCTCGGGGTACTTAGATGTTTCAGTTCTCCCGGTTCGCCTCCGTACGTTATGTATTGGCGTACGGATACCGACCTTCTGGCCGGTGGGTTTCCCCATTCAGAAATCGCTGGATCAAAGGTCATTTGCCACCTCCCCAACGCTTATCGCAGGCTATCACGTCTTTCATCGCCTCTGGCTGCCAAGGCATCCACCGTGTGCGCTTAATCGCTTGACCATATAACCCGAAGGGGTCTGGTCACCGATCAACGAAAACAATTTCGCCGGATACGCTTGAGACGTATCTCTCTGCCCGCCTTGCGGCCGGCAGGCCAGCGTTCACGACACGAGGTCTCCACCCCGGTGTTCGCGCTGGACTTGGTCAGCATGATCCACATTGTTAAAGAGCGTACTGTCGCGAAGACAGTCGGAAACCCACGTCTTCCTCTTGATCCGGAGGACATTGGTTTGCGACTGGCATCGGTATTTTCTTCGTTGGCCTGGACAGCGACCTCGATTCAAACGAATCGATGGTGGAGCCTAGCGGGATCGAACCGCTGACCTCCTGCGTGCAAAGCAGGCGCTCTCCCAGCTGAGCTAAGGCCCCGTTGTCGTCACCGCTCTCACAGATCCAACCAGGAGAATGGTGGGTCTGGGCAGATTCGAACTGCCGACCTCACCCTTATCAGGGGTGCGCTCTAACCAACTGAGCTACAGACCCAGCTTCGGGCACTCAGAGCTTACCTTCGGCATACTTCGAACTGCCGACCTCACCCTGCTTTCCACAAGGTCAGGGGATGCGCTCCAACCAACCGAGCTACAGACCCAAGCCGGGGCCGTAGACCCTTAGTACTTCGCTCTTGCTTTCGATCAGGCAATTTGGTGTGGGTACTCGGCTCAACCACGGCGCTGTCGTTTAAGGAGGTGATCCAGCCGCAGGTTCCCCTACGGCTACCTTGTTACGACTTCACCCCAGTCATGAACCACACCGTGGTGACCGTTCTCCCGAAGGTTAAACTAGCCACTTCTGGTGCAATCCACTCCCATGGTGTGACGGGCGGTGTGTACAAGGCCCGGGAACGTATTCACCGCGACATTCTGATTCGCGATTACTAGCGATTCCGACTTCATGGAGTCGAGTTGCAGACTCCAATCCGGACTGAGGCGAGCTTTCTGGGATTGGCTTCACGTCGCCGCTTCGCAACCCTCTGTACTCGCCATTGTAGCACGTGTGTAGCCCTACCCGTAAGGGCCATGATGACTTGACGTCGTCCCCACCTTCCTCCGGTTTGTCACCGGCAGTCTCCTTAGAGTTCCCGACCGAATCGCTGGCAAATAAGGATAGGGGTTGCGCTCGTTACGGGACTTAACCCAACATTTCACAACACGAGCTGACGACAGCCATGCAGCACCTGTCTCAGAGTTCCCGAAGGCACCCATCCATCTCTGGATAGTCCTCTGGATGTCAAGGGTAGGTAAGGTTCTTCGCGTTGCATCGAATTAAACCACATGCTCCACCGCTTGTGCGGGCCCCCGTCAATTCATTTGAGTTTTAGCCTTGCGGCCGTACTCCCCAGGCGGTCAACTTAGTGCGTTAGCTGCGCCACTAAATCCTCAAGGGATCCAACGGCTAGTTGACATCGTTTACGGCGTGGACTACCAGGGTATCTAATCCTGTTTGCTACCCACGCTTTCGCGCCTCAGCGTCAGTGTCAGTCCAGAAGGCCGCCTTCGCCACTGGTATTCCTCCCGATCTCTACGCATTTCACCGCTACACCGGGAATTCTACCTTCCTCTCCTGCACTCAAGTCCGCCAGTTCCAAATGCTGTTCCCAGGTTGAGCCCGGGGCTTTCACATCTGGCTTAACAGACCGCCTACGCGCCCTTTACGCCCAGTAATTCCGATTAACGCTCGCACCCTCCGTATTACCGCGGCTGCTGGCACGGAGTTAGCCGGTGCTTCTTCTGCGAGTAACGTCCCCCCTCCAGGGTATTAACCCAAAGGCGTTCCTCCTCGCTGAAAGTGCTTTACAACCCGAAGGCCTTCTTCACACACGCGGCATGGCTGGATCAGGGTTGCCCCCATTGTCCAATATTCCCCACTGCTGCCTCCCGTAGGAGTCTGGGCCGTGTCTCAGTCCCAGTGTGGCTGATCATCCTCTCAGACCAGCTACGGATCGTTGCCTTGGTAGGCCTTTACCCTACCAACTAGCTAATCCGACATGGGCTCATCCGATAGCGGAAGGTCCGAAGATCCCCTCCTTTCTCCCGTAGGACGTATGCGGTATTAGCGTGCGTTTCCACACGTTATCCCCCTCTACCGGGCAGATTCCCATGCATTACTCACCCGTCCGCCGCTCGCCACCAGGGAGCAAGCTCCCTGTGCTGCCGCTCGACTTGCATGTGTTAGGCCTGCCGCCAGCGTTCAATCTGAGCCATGATCAAACTCTTCAGTTTAAATCTTGCTGCCCCCCACCTTCGAAAAGACGGACGGCTTAGCCTGGCTCGACATAGCTGTTACATCGACAAACGATGGATCGCTTGCCTTTGTGGTCGCTGCCTCGATGCCTGACTGGATACATCAGTGACGTTGCCGTCTCATCGAGCCGAGCGCCCACACAAATTGCCTGATCGACTTGTTAAAGAGCGTCTCGTCGCGGGCTGAACCTTGCTTCGAAGAAGCGTGCCCTGCGTCGAGTGGATGAGCATTCTACTCAGAAACGCTTTGGTGTCAACCACTTCCTTGAGGAAGCGTCGTTCGGAGCCAGCCAACCACCCGCTCCCGAACCAACCTGAAACACCAAAACAATCAATGACTTGCTCTTCCCGCTGCGGGTTAACCCCGGTCAGCGAGGGCGTACTCTATAGACCCCCTCGCCACTTGGCAAGCCCTTTCCGCAGGTTTTTCGCCATACTTTCGAATCACCTTTCGCGGATATCACTCCTTGGGCATCACAATGCCCTGCTCCCCGCTTTCGTCCAGCGCCATGGCATAGCGTTCGGAGACGTTCTGTCTCGACGCGACGACGTGCCGGCGCATCAGCATCTCGGCAAGTTCCTCGTCCCCCGCTTCGATCGCGTCGACGATACGATGATGCTCGAGATAGGCCCGCTGCGGGCGAGCTCCCTTGGCACTGAACTGAGTGCGATAGAGACGCACCAGGTAATAGAGATCGTCGCAGAGGATGGTGATTAGCATGCGATTGTGGCTGCCACGAGCGATCAGATAGTGAAAATCCAGATCACCCTCGCGCTGAAAATAGGCCTCTCCGGGCGGCATGCCCTCCTGGCGCTCATGGGCCGCGAGCACATCGCGCAGATTCTTGATCTCCTGCGCGGTCATGTTGCGCGCCGCTAGACGGGCGGCCATGCTCTCGAGCGACTCGCGGACATCGAAGAGTTCGAGCAGCTCGCGCATCGACAGCTTCACCACCCGGGCACCGACATGCGGCTCGCGCTCGATCAACCGATAGGCCTCAAGACGCCGCATCGCCTCGCGCAGAGGGCCACGTGAAATCCCGTAGGTCTGCGCAAGCCCTGGCTCGGTGATCTTGCTGCCCGGCGGCAGCTCGCCACGCACGATCGCCTCCTGCAGTTGCTGGAAGACACGCTCAGCGAGGGTGCGAACGGCACTACCGGAATGTGGGGCTTCACTCATGTCGCAGACGCATCCCTACCTTGGATCTGGAAGCGGAGGCTCGGCCACCGCTGAAAGAGGTGTAGCTTAGCGCAAACTCGCCGCACGCATAGCCGATGCTCGGTCGAGCAAGGCAGCGATCCGACGCGGTTTTTGAAACGGCAGCGAATGATCGGCACCACCGATCTCGACGCACTCCCAGTCATCGCGGGCAGCGGCAAGCGCGTGATGGTAATCGCGCAGCGTCTCAGGACTCTTGCCACCGACCAGACAGAGCACATGCCGCTGGGCGGCGATCACCTCCTCGCAATCGAGTCTGCACACTGCCTGGGCGAGGCAGTCGAGCGCGTTGGCGAAGCCGAGCGGACGCTCGGCGAGGCGCGCGATGGCCACTCGCTCTATGTATGGATGCCGCGAGCGCCGTGGCGCGATCAGATCGAGAAAATCGACGATCCCGGCCTCCACCTCCGTACCGCTACGAACCCGCGCCGCCGCGCGGTGATAACCTTGCCGCACGCAGCGCATCTCCGCCTGGTCGGCGCGCTCCAGCAGCCCCGGCTCGATCAACGTCGTGCTCTCGATACGCTCTCCCAGCCGTTGTTTGAGTCGCATCGCCACTAAGCCGCCGAACGAATAGCCGACCACTTCGCAGCGCTCCACCCGCTGGTCGTCGAGCAGTGCGACGATGTCCTCGACCACCTGATCGATGGTGAAAGGACGCTCGATGCCATCAGGATCGCGGCTACGACCCGCACCGCGCAGATCCGGCACCAAGAGCGTCGGTCGCGGCGCGATCAGCTCGATCATCGGCCCCCAGGTCAGCCCTCCGGCCACTCCCGCACCGTGCAGCAGCAGCAGCGCCGTGCCACCAGCGGACTCGATATCGACGCGCTTCCAGAACAGATCCTGCTCTTCAAGCGCCAGCACACCTTCGCTGAGGCCTAGCCCAGTCGCCATTGCTCACTCCAGATTCGATGCCCTGGGCGGGGATTATCGGAGTCTCGGCATCCGGCGACAATCGCCGCAACCTTCCGGGGAGTCGGCGCAAATGCGACAATCGCTGCTTCAACGACCCGGCCGACGCTCCTTTCATGATCCAACCAGACGCTCTTCGTCCGCTGCGCCTGCAAGCGTATCAGCTCGCCTATCCCGACGATCCACTGCACTATTTTTCCCGCTTGCGCAGCCTGCCGGGCGCGGTGCTGCTGGACAGCGGCGCACCTTCCACCGAGGCGGGCCGCTTCGACGTATTCAGCGCACTGCCGGTGGCCGTACTGACCACCGACGCGTGGGGCATCGCCCGCTGCCCGCGCTTCCCCCACCTGCCACTGGAGCCGTTCGAGGCGCAGCGCGCGCTGCTTGGACTACTCGATGTCGAGCACTCCACGGTACCCAAACACCTGCCCTTCAGCGTCGGACTGATCGGCTGCTGGCTCTACGAATTCGGCCGCCTGATCGAGGGCCTGCCCGGCAGGCCGCCCCGTGAGCAGGATGGGCCGCTGGCGCGCCTGCCTGCCGCTCGAGTCGGCCTCTACGACTGGTCAGTGGTACAGGACCACCAGCGCCGCGAATGCTGGCTGATCGCGGACGAGCGGCGCCGTGCGCAGCTCGTCCCGCTTTTGCACGCGCATGTGCGAGCGCCGCGAGCGTTCGCCCTGGAGAACGACTTCTCCCCCGCTATGAGCCGCGACGAATACGCCGCAGCCTTCACCCAGGTGCAGCGTTACATCGAGAACGGCGACTGCTACCAGATCAACCTCACCCAGCGCTTCTGCGCGCCCTATCGAGGCGATGAGTGGGAGGCTTACCTGCGCCTGCGCAAGGCGACGCCCTCCCCATTCGGCGCCTTCCTGAGCTGGACGGAGGAGCGCCCGGTCAGCGTGATGTCGGCCTCTCCGGAACGCTTCCTGCGCCTGGAGCGCGGCATCGTCACCGCTCAGCCGATCAAGGGCACCCGCCCCCGTGGCGCCACCGAGGAAGAGGACGAGCGCCAAGCCAGAGCGCTCGAAGCCAGCCTCAAGGACCTGGCCGAGAACGTGATGATCGTCGATCTGCTGCGCAACGACCTCGGTCGAGTCAGCCAGCCGGGCAGCATCGCTGTGCCTACGCTGACCAAGCGGATCGCCTACGCCAACGTCCATCATTTGGTCAGCACGGTGACCAGCCGACTGATGCCGGAGCACGATGCCCATGACCTCCTGCGCGCCGCCTTCCCGGGCGGCTCGATCACCGGCGCGCCGAAGCACCGGGCGATGGAAATCATCGATGAACTCGAACGCAGCCCGCGCACGTTCTATTGTGGCAGCGTCGGCTACATCGACGTCGGCGGCGACATGGACACCTCGATCGCGATCCGCACCGCGGTAGCGGTGGAGGGAGAGCTGCATCTGTGGGGCGGAGGCGGCATCGTCGCCGACTCGGACCAGGCCGAGGAGTATGCCGAGAGCATCGGCAAGATCGCCCGACTGATGGAGGCGCTGAGCGCCGCACAGTGATCCGCTATAAGCAGCGAAGTTTCGGCTATTACAGCCTCGGTCGCGATCTTTGCTAGGGTAGTCGCCATTCCCGTGCTGCGACTCGCGGCGCGCGCGCCAATCTTGGAGATTCATGCAATGACCGATCAAGCCGACTTCGATCTCGAAGTCATCAACCATGACCTCGGCCACGATGCCGAGGGCCTGGTGCGCTGGGCGCTTTCGCTCGACAAAAAAGCCATCTGCACCACCAACTTTCGCCCCTTCGAGGCGGTGATCCTGCACATGGTCACCCGGGTGCAGCCCGACATCCCGATCGTCTGGATGGACAACGGCTACAACACCGAGGCGACCTACCGCTTCGTCGAAGAGATACGCCGGCGGCTAGACCTGAACCTGATCACCTACCTGCCGAGACGCTCGCGCGCCCACCGCGAGGCGATCGACGGCCCGGTGCCGGGGCTCGATGATCCTCGCCACGAGGCGTTCACCGAAGAGGTCAAGCTCGAACCGTTCACCCGCGCGCTGCGCGAAACCGCCCCCGAGGTCTGGTTCACCGCCCTTCGCGCCAGCGACACCGCCGTGCGCGCCCAGATGCAGCCGGTCAGCCGCAATCCCGACGGGCTGATCAAGGTCGCTCCGCTGCTGCACTGGACGCCGAAGGAGCTGTATCAGTATCTCAGCGCCCACGACCTGCCCAACGAGTTCGACTACATCGACCCGACCAAAGGCGAGGCCAACCGCGAGTGCGGACTGCACCTGCAGCACTGAACCCGTCTCGATGAATTCGCGCCGCCCGGATGGGCGGCGCTTGTCTTCGCCTGCACCGGCAACCCACGCTCAGCACTCGATCGCGTTGACCGCAAGCCCTCCGAGCGAGGTCTCCTTGTACTTGCTCTGCATGTCGCGCCCGGTATCACGCATGGTGCGGATCACCTTGTCGAGAGAGACGAAATGCTCACCGTCGCCCTGCAGCGCGAACTGAGCGGCGTTGATCGCCTTCACCGAGGCGATCGCGTTGCGTTCGATGCAGGGGATCTGCACCAACCCACCGATCGGATCGCATGTCAGGCCGAGATTGTGTTCGAGTCCAATTTCCGCCGCGTTCTCGACCTGCTCGGGAGAACCGCCGAGCAGCTGGGCGAGGCCGGCCGCAGCCATCGCACAGGCGACGCCGACCTCTCCCTGGCAGCCGACTTCGGCCCCCGAGATCGAGGCGTTCTTCTTGCAAAGGATGCCGATCGCCCCAGCGGTCAGCAGGAAATCGACCACATCCCGCTCGGATGCCCCTGGCTGGAACTTCATGTAGAAATGCAGCACGGCAGGGACGATACCGGCCGCGCCATTGGTGGGCGCGGTCACCATCCGGCCACCAGCGGCGTTTTCCTCGTTGACCGCGAGCGCGAACAGGTTGACCCAGTCCATCGCTGAGAACGTCGTCGCGATCAGGTTGCCACGCTCGGCGCGCGAAAGGCGCTCGTACAGCGCCGCCGCACGACGCCGCACACCGAGCCCGCCAGGCAGAATCCCGCGCTGGTGCAAACCGCGTTCGACGCACGCCTGCATCGCGCCCCAGATGCTGATCAGCTTCGCCCGCACTTCTTCTTCGCTGCGCCAGGCGCATTCATTGATCATCATAAGCTCAGCGATGCTCAGCCCATGCTCCTTGCACAGCGCCATCAGTCGATCCGCACCGTCGAAATCGAAGGGCAGGCTGGTCGCGCCCGCATCGGCCGGCTCGTTGACCTCGGCAGCCGACAGCACGAAGCCGCCGCCCACCGAATAGTAGGTATTACCGTAGCGGCTACCATCACGGTAGCGCGCGACCAGGCTCAGCGCATTGGGATGATACGGCAGCGGCTCTACCGACCAGAGCAGGTCACGCTCCCAGACGAACGCCACCGCCACGCGATTGGCCAGCCGCAGCGTCTGGGACTCCAGCAGCTCCTCGATACAGGGTTCGATGATGCCCGGGTCGATGGAATCCGGAAGCTCGCCCATCAGCCCCATGATCACCGCACGATCGGTGGCGTGCCCAGCCCCGGTGGCGGCCAGGGAGCCATGCAGATGGACCTCGACGCCGACGACGCCCTCGAGGCTGCCCAGCGCATCGAGCTCGTCGAGAAAACGCCGTGCGGCCCGCATCGGACCAACGGTGTGCGAGCTGGAAGGACCAATGCCGATATTGAACAGCTCGAAGACGCTGATGGACATGGAATCAGATCCTTTCTGTGCTAGAGGCCAAGGCGCTTGGAACAGATCGCTTTGAAAGAGCCTGGCTAAATCCTATGAATTCTAGGCACAGCTTGAAGGCCACCATTGCGCATCTCAATGGATACTTTCTAAGCCCATGTTTAGTTATTCTAAACCATTGACGCTCGATGGACGCCTCACATGCAAAGGCTCAACGCCACCACCTACGCCGGCCTGCACATCTTCGCCATCGCCGCCGAGGAGCTCTCCTTCACTCGCGCCGCCGCCCGCCTGAGCGTCACCACCGGCGCTGTCAGCCAGCAGATCAAGCAGCTCGAGGAGCGGTTGGGCTTTCGCCTGTTCCGCCGCCATCCGCGACGCCTCGAACTGACCGCCGAGGGTAAGCGCCTCGCCGCCACCGTGAGCGGCGCCTACACAGAGGTCGATGACGAGATACGCCGCCTCTCCCACGGCCTGATGAGCGGGGAGCTGCGCCTTCGCTCGGTACCCTCGTTCCTGTCCAAATGGCTGATGCCGAGGCTGCCGAGGCTGCAGGCGAGGTTTCCGGACATCGCCCTGCACCTACGCGCCGAGGACAGCGACCGCGCGCTGATCGAAGGCGAATTCGACCTCGCCCTCGATCTCAACGACGGCCACTACCCGGGACTGCGCACCAGCGCACTGTTCGAAGAGGAGATATTCCCGGTCTGCGCGCCGCAGCTGCTCAAGCGCAGGCCGGCGCTCTACGAGGCCAGCGACCTGGCCTACTACCCTCTGCTGCATGACGTGACCGCTTGGCGAGGCAGCGGCGAGCATGCCGAATGGGAGTACTACCTGCGCGCTATCGGCACCAACGGCATCAACGTACGCCGCGGCTACACGTTCAATCGCAACAGCCTGACCATCGAAGCGGCGATCCGCGGCATGGGCGTCGCGATCGCCCGCCGCACACTGATCACTGACGAGCTGGCCTCGGGAAGGCTGATCATGCCGCTCAAGCGGGCGGTGGCCACCGGCAAACGCTACGTGATCGTCCACGCCCCGGGCGCGCTGGACGACCCCCGGGTCCGGGCGCTGCACGACTGGCTGCTCGAGGAGGCGCAGCGCGATAGCGAATCCCTCGCCTGACCCCGAATGAAGAAAAGCCCCGCCGGTCGCATGAGCGACGGCGGGGCTTTTCGATCCAAGGCGACTCGGCGGTCTCCTGGGTTACCACTCTTGTGCGACTACTCCTCGATGAAGGAGCGCAGCGCCTCGGAGCGCGAGGGGTGGCGCAGCTTGCGCAGCGCCTTGGCTTCGATCTGACGGATACGCTCGCGCGTGACATCGAACTGCTTGCCAACCTCCTCGAGGGTATGGTCGGTATTCATGTCGATGCCGAAACGCATGCGCAGCACCTTCGCCTCACGCGCGGTGAGACCGCCGAGCACGTTGCGCGTCGCTTCGATCAGGCCTTCGCCGGTGGCGGAGTCGATCGGCGACACCATGGTGCCGTCCTCGATGAAGTCCCCAAGGTGCGAATCGTCGTCGTCGCCAATCGGCGTCTCCATCGAGATCGGCTCCTTGGCGATCTTGAGCACCTTACGCACCTTCTCCTCGGGCATCTCGAGGCGCTCGCCAAGCTCCTCGGGAGTCGGCTCGCGCCCCATCTCCTGCAGCATCTGGCGCGAGACGCGATTGAGCTTGTTGATCGTCTCGATCATATGCACCGGGATACGAATGGTGCGTGCCTGATCCGCTATCGAGCGGGTGATCGCCTGCCGGATCCACCAGGTGGCATAGGTCGAGAACTTGTAGCCACGGCGATATTCGAACTTGTCGACCGCCTTCATCAGACCGATGTTGCCCTCCTGGATGAGATCCAGGAACTGCAGCCCGCGGTTGGTGTACTTCTTGGCGATCGAGATCACCAGGCGAAGGTTGGCCTCGACCATCTCCTTCTTGGCCCGGCGCGCCTTGGCCTCGCCAATCGACAGCCGGCGGTTGACCTCCTTGAGCTCGGCGACGGTCAGATTGACCAGCTCCTGCTCGAAGGCGATCTTGCGCTGCGCGCGCAGCACTTCTACCCGATAGTCGCTGAGCGCCTCGGCATACTTGGAGTGGGTGGCAACGAAGTTGTCGAACCACTCGAGATCGGTCTCATGGCCGGGGAATGCGCCGATGAACGTCTTGCGCGATACCTTGCTACGCTTGACGAATATCTGCATGACCAGCTTTTCCTGCGTCCGCACCTGGTCGATGCTGAGCCGGATCTGACCGATCAGCCGTTCGAAGTGCTTCGGCACCAGCTTGATCGGGGCGAACAGCTCGGCCAATCGATTCTGCTGCGCGACAGCTTCACGCGAACCGGGGCCATGCTCTTCGATCGCAGCCTTGACCAGCTCGTTTTGTTCGCGAATCTGCTCGAAGCGAACGCGGGCGAGCTCCGGATCCGGCCCACCTTCATTGGTGGTCGAATCATCGTCGTCCTCGCCATCCTCATCGTCATCGTCGAGATCGCCGTCGCCCTCGTCGTCGGAGATGTTCAACTCCTCCTCGACCTCGGCAACTCCCGGGACGCCTTCATCCGGATCGATGAAGCCGCTAAACAGGTCGGACAGGCGTCCGCCCTCTTCACCCTGGGTGCCGTCGAACGCTTCGAGGATCGAATCCACCGCGCCCGGCAGGAAGGCCAACGCCGACATCACTTCGCGGGTGCCTTCTTCGATCCGCTTGGCGATCTCGATCTCGCCCTCACGGGTCAGAAGCTCCACCGTGCCCATCTCGCGCATGTACATGCGCACCGGGTCGGTGGTACGGCCCACGTCGGTTTCGACCGCCGCCAACGCCGCCACCGCCTCTTCGGCGGCGGTGTCGTCGGTCGAGCTGTCCGACATCATCAAAGTGTCCTCGTCGGGCGCTTCCTCAACGACGTTGATGCCCATGTCGTTGAACATACTGATGATGTCTTCCACCTGATCCGGGTCCGCGATGTCCTCGGGCAAGTGGTCGTTGACTTCGGCGTAGGTCAGGAAGCCCTGCTCCTTGCCCCGCGCGATCAACTCCTTCAGACGCGACTGCGGTGTGTGTCCAGCCATAGAAACCTATCTCGACGAAGAAAAATGGAAACACCCGAACGCTCGTACGTACATCACCAGGAAGAGAGCCGGGAGCGCCGAACGACGAAGTATAGCGTATCGACTCGCCGGGCGCCCGGCCTCGCTGCGCCCTCGGTTTGAATCCTGAATCGGGTGTGCTAGATTGGCCAGTTAAATTTCGAAAGCATCAAGGCTTTCATCTTCTGCCCGCCTAGATGGGGGCCAGTATGCTGAATTCAAGCCCGGACCAGCCAACGCCTCACCCAGGCCCTGCGTTCAACACGCCGATCAGCTCCCACAAACGCTTCTTTTCCTCCACGGCGAGCGTTTCGCCGCGCTGGCTGCGCGCCAGCAGCTCACGATACTCCTCCTCGGGAGAAAGTCGCTCGCGCCTGCGCTCGAACAGCTCGACCAGCGCCTTGAGCTCGGCCTCCCGCGCCTGCGCAGGGATCATCGGCTCGCGGCGCATCAGCGCTTCGAGCTGCCGCCCCCGCTCACTGCCGTAGAAGTGCGCAAGAATCACCTGCGACGAGCGATAGCCTCCGGCACGCAACAGTCGTGCCACTTCCTGCAGCAGCACGCCATGTTCGTCGTCGGGACACCACCCCTCACCCTCGGGCAGCATGCCGACCAAGGTCGGCGCATGCAGCAGCAGATGCAGCGCACGCAGGCTGAGCGGCACCGAACCCCGGCGCCCAGCGGCAGTGGCGCGCGCCGACGAGACCGGCGCCCTCTCCCACTGCGCCTCGTCGCCCGCTTGGCCTGCCGGCTCGAACTGCGTCATCGCTGGATCGGCACGCTTGGCCGCGGGCGCCGCGAAACGCTCGAGCTGCTCCATTTCGACTCCGCTACGGTTGGCGAGTTCACGCATCAAAAGCGAGCGCAGCAAACCTTCCGGGAGCAAGCGCAGACGCTCGAGCACTCTGCTGACGAAACGTTCACGCCCTTCGACCCGCTTTAGATCCAGTCCTTCGCGCGCCTGATCGAAAAGAAACTCCGATAGCGGGCTGGCGCATTCGATACGCGCCTCGAATGCCTCCCGGCCTTCGCTGCGCACTAGTGAATCAGGATCCTCTCGCTCGGGCAGGAACAAAAAACGCGCCTGGCGCCCATCGATCATCACCGGTAAAGCGACCTCGAGCGCACGCCGCGCAGCGCGGCGCCCAGCGTCGTCGCCGTCGAAACAGAACACCACCTCGTCCACCAAGCGGTAGAGCCTTTTGAGATGACCCTCAGTGACCGCGGTACCAAGCGTCGCCACGGCATTACTGATGCCGTGCTGGGCGAGCGCGACCACGTCCATGTAGCCCTCGACCACCACGAGGCGCTCGAGCCGCGCCCCGCCGCGCCGGGCCTCGAACAGCCCGTAGAGCTCTCGCCCCTTGTGGAATACCGGCGTCTCGGGAGAGTTGAGATACTTGGGCTTGGCATCGCCCAGCACCCGCCCGCCAAAACCGAGCGTACGCCCTTTCCAATCGCGGATCGGAAAGATCACCCGATCACGGAAACGGTCGTAGGTACGCCCGGTCTTCTCATGCTGGACCAGCAGACCGTATTCGGCCTGTACCGCCTCGCTCACACCGTGCTCGGCGAGGTGGTGCTTCAGCGCATCCCAGCTTTCAGGGGCGAAGCCGATGGCGAAAGCATCGATGATCGAGGCATCGAGCCCCCGGCCATCGAGATAACGCCGCGCGTGCTCGGCCTCGGGCGCGCCCAGCCGGTGACGAAACCAGTCGCTTGCGAGCTCGAGCAGGTTCGCCCCCTCCTCGCGCTTGCGCTCGCGCACCTGAGCCTGCTCGCGCTGATGAGGCGAAAGCTGGTCATCCTCGCGTTCGACCTCGACGCCAAGGCGTGCCGCGAGCTGCTCCACCGCCTCGGGAAAGCGCAGCCGATCGTATTCCATCAAAAAACGCAGCGCATTGCCGTGGGCGCCACAGCCGAAGCAGTGATAGAACTGCTTTTCACGGCTGACCGTGAAGGAGGGGGATTTTTCGTCGTGGAAAGGACAGAGTCCGCTGAGATTGCGCCCCGCTTTCTTGAGCGTCACACGCTCGGCGACCAGTTCGGCGATATCGGTACGCGCCAGCAGATCATCGATGAAGCGCTGGGAAATCTGTCCGGCCATGAGCTTCCCCACTGGGCAATCCACGATCGCCGCGCGTCAAAGCGGCACCACTTTCGCCCACGACAGCGACAAACACGAACGGCCGCCCTGGGGCGACCGTTCGAAACCCTCTGGAAGCGGCGGGCAACCGCTCCGGGTACGGATCAATACAGACGTTCGAAACGCTTGCGCTCGCGCTGCAGCTTCTTAGCGTGACGCTTCACGGCAGCCGCTGCTTTGCGCTTGCGCTCAGAAGTCGGCTTTTCGTAGTGCTCGCGACGGCGAACTTCGGAAAGAACACCAGCTTTTTCGCAAGAGCGCTTGAAGCGACGCAGAGCGACGTCGAACGGCTCGTTGTCACGTACTTTAACGGAAGGCATTAAGCGATCACCACCTTAGGGTAAGTCGGTTCATTTCGATCGCATCCGAGAGGAACTCTCTCGACGTCGAGGCTGAAATAGCGCTCGCCGCCTTGCCCCCTGAACGCGGCCCAGTTACAGAGGTCGGAGATTATAGCGGCGAGGCAATAGCTTTGCAATCAGGCCTCAGCTCGCCTTTTCCTGCGCCAGCAGCGCCTCGCGATCGTCGCGGTGCGTGACCGGATCGCTGCCATCCCAGCACTCGATATTCTTCAAGTCCGGCATGTCGTCGCGGTGGAAAGTCGGCTCGAGCCCTGCCCTGCGCTGCTTCAAGTAGTGGACCAGCAAGCGCGCCGCGATCCCCGAGAGCGGCAGGATCGCCACCAGGTTGATCAATGCGAGCAGCGGCATGAACAGATCGGCCATCGCCCACACCATCGAGACCTGCGCCACCGAGCCGAGCAGTACGAACAGCACGACCAGCAGACGAAAGAGCAAGAGCCAGATGCCGCCGCCGAACATGTACTGGATGTTGGATTCACCATAGTAGTAGTTGCCGATCACCGAGGTGAAGGCGAACAGCAAGATGGCGAAGGTCAGATAGTGGACCGCCCAGCCGCCCAACTGCTGCGCCAGCGCCCACTGGGTCAGGCTGGCGCCGGTGGACGCGTCACCGTAGGCATGGTCCGGGCCGGCGAGCAGGATGATCACCGCGGTCATGGTGCAGATCACCAGGGTGTCGAAGTAGACCCCGAGGGTCTGGACCAAGCCTTGCTTGACCGGGTGGGAAACCGCGGCGGTGGCGCTGGCATTGGGCACCGACCCCATGCCCGCCTCATTGGAGAAAAGCCCGCGCCGTACCCCCATCATGATCGCGACACCCATCCCGCCGCCGGCGATCTCGCGCCAGCCGAACGCGTGGGCGACGATGTCGGCGATCACACCGGGCACCCGCTCGAAGTTGAGCGCCACCACCACGGTGCCGATGCCGAGATAGAGCAGGGCCATCACCGGCACCACGGTTACCGATACCTTCGATATGCTCTGCACCCCGCCGAAGATCACCACCGCGGTGAGCAGTGCCAGCGCAATACCCACTGCCCAACTCAATGCGACGCTGCCCTGCGGGCCGCCGAACGAGCCCTGCATCGCATCGACGATCGAATTGGCCTGTACCGAGTTGAACACCAGGCCATAGGTGACGCTGATCATCAGCGCGAACGACACCGCAAGCCAGCGCCATCCGAGCGCGCGCTGAATGTAGTAGGCCGGCCCGCCGTGGTAGCGGTAGAGGCGGCCGGACTTGTACAGCTGACCGAGCGTGGACTCGACGAACGACGTGGCACCGCCGAGCAGCGCCACCATCCACATCCAGAACACCGCGCCGGGTCCGCCCAGCGCGATCGCCGTTGCGACGCCTGCAATGTTGCCGGTGCCCACCCTCGAGGCGGCGGAGATGGTGAAGGCCTTGAACGAGGAGATCGAGCCCTCCTCCCCTTTGGTGCGTTCGCCGAGCACACGGAACATTTCGGGGACCATGCGGATCTGCATGCCCCGGCAGACGAAAGTGAGATAGAGCCCACTGAGCACCAGCATGGGAATGGCGAGATAGGTCCAAAGCGATCCCGAGAGCGTATCGAGGAGCTCGGTCATGGAATCGTTCCTAGGCAGTCAACGATGAATGGCCGCGCCCGGACGTAAGGCCGGACGAGAGAAAGCGGCGCATTCTGCGCGATCGAGAGGAAGACGTCTAACCGCTAAAGGCATAAAATGCCCGGCTTTGACGCCAACAGCGGAGACCAGCATGCGAGTGCTCGGCATCGAAACCTCGTGCGACGAGACCGGGGTGGCGCTCTACGACACCGAGCGGGGACTGCTCGCGGACGCCCTCTACAGCCAGGTCGCGATGCATGCCGACTTCGGCGGCGTGGTACCCGAGCTGGCTTCGCGCGACCATGTGCGCCGGCTGCTGCCGCTGATCGAACAGGTACTCGACGAGGCCGGCATCGGACGCGATGGCATCGACGCGATCGCCTACACTGCGGGGCCGGGACTGATCGGTGCGCTGATGGTCGGCGCCGCCACCGCCCACGGTCTCGCCCGCGCGCTCGAAGTGCCGGTGCTCGGCGTGCATCACATGGAGGGGCATCTGCTCGCGCCGATGCTCGAGCCCTCCCCTCCCGAGTTTCCCTTCGTCGCGCTGCTGGTCTCCGGTGGGCATACCCAGCTGATCGACGTCACCGCCCTGGGCGACTACCGGCTGCTCGGCGAATCGGTTGACGACGCCGCCGGCGAAGCTTTCGACAAGGTCGCCAAGATGCTCGGCCTGAGCTATCCCGGCGGCCCGGCCGTGGCTGAGCTCGCCAACCGCGGAGACCCAACGCGTCTGCGCTTCCCACGGCCGATGACCGACCGCCCCGGGCTCGATTTCAGCTTCTCCGGACTCAAGACCCACACATTGACCGCGCTGCGCGCGCTAGATGCTGGAGGGGAGCTCGACGACCAGGCACGAGCCGACGTCGCCCGCGCCTTCGAAGAGGCAGTGGTCGATACCCTGATCATCAAGTGTCGGCGCGCGCTCGAGCACAGCGCCCGCAGCCGCCTGGTCGCCGCGGGAGGGGTCAGCGCCAACCGCCGCTTGCGCGAACGCCTCGAGCCCGGCCTGCGCAAGAGCGTGGCGAACGCGCAGGTGTTCTATCCTCGCGGCAGCTTCTGCACCGACAACGGCGCGATGATCGCCTATGCTGGCGCTCTGCGCCTGGCCGCCGGCGAACACGACCCCGCAGGGCCCAGGCTCACCGCCCGCTGGCCGCTCGAGAGCCTCGCCGCCCCCGCCAGAGAACGCATCTCGTAGGAGCGATTATGGATCGGATATTGATCGAAGGACTCGAGTTCGACGCGGTGATCGGCGTCTACGATTGGGAGAAGCGCATCCACCAGCGCCTGAGGCTCGATCTCGAACTCGGCTGGGACATCCGCCCCGCCGCCGCTGGCGACGACCTCTCCCAGACCCTCGACTACGCCGCGATCAGCGAACGGATCACCACCTTCGCCACCAAGCATCACTTCGAGCTGGTCGAAACCTTCGCCGAGCGGATCGCGACGCTGCTCAAGGAGGACTTCGGCATCGACAGCGTCCGCCTCACCCTGCGCAAACCCGGAGCGGTCGCCAACGCCCAGTCGGTCGGCGTACGCATCGAGCGCGGTGAGTGGAGCGGCCGATGAAGGCCGAGGCTCGCTGGGTACTGATCGGCATCGGCACCAACCTGGAGCGCGAGCGCCACGTCTGCCTCGCGTTGGACGCGCTCGAGCAGCGCTTCGGCGCGCTCGAGGTATCGAGGGTGTTCGAAAGCGAGCCGGTCGGCTATCGGGGCGGGCACAACTTCTACAACCTGGTCGCAGGATTCGAAAGCGAGATCGGCGTAGCGGAGCTTTCGGCCTGGACCAAGGCGCTCGAGCATCTTACCGGCCGCCGCCCGGAAGACCCCAAGTACGGGCCGCGCCGACTCGACCTGGACCTGCTCTGCATCGGCGACCTGGACGGTACCTTCGACGGCGTGGAGCTGCCGCGCGGTGAAATCCTCACCAGCGCCTTCGTCCTGCGCCCGCTGGGCGAGAGCTTCGCCACGCTGCGCCACCCCCGCGTTGGACAGCGATTCGACACGCTGTGGGGCGAGTTCGACCCTGGCGAACAGCGGCTCTGGCCGGTCGAGTTCAGCTGGCGCGGTCGCCGGATCTCAAGACCTGACTAGAGCGCATTGGCGCTCAACCGCCCAGCGAGCGGCGTATCGCCTCACCTCGCGCCTCGCGCAGCCGCGCGCCGATTTCCGCCCCCTTGACCCCTGCGGCCACCAGTTGTCGTGGCGAGACCGCCTGTGCCGCCCTGGCCGCCTCGTCGAGCCGAGCGAGCGGCAGCCCGGGCGCGGCCAGCTCGATCAGGGCCAGCAGCGGCGCGAGCCGATCAGGGCGACGCCACAAATCGATTCCCTCGCACCACTCGAGCATCGCCTCGGCGTTCGAATCGACAGCCAGACGAGCAACGCTGAAGCTCAGCAACCGCGCCCGCTCACGGGGAAGGTTGGGCAGCTTGAGCCGCTCGGCGAGTCTTGCCTGCTCGTCTTCATCGAGATCCAACACCAGTGCGGCCCAGCGATCCTCGACCGCCTCCAGGCCACCCGCCACCACCGCATCAAGCCGCGCCAGCGCGTCTTCCAACCGGGCTGCAGCGGCGAGTTCGGGGAACCACACCGCCAAGGCGCCACAGCGTTCGAGCAGCGTGAAGTAGGCCGAGGGCGTACGTTCACCGAGCGCCTTCTCGCTCTCCTTCCATACCCGCTCAGGCACCAGGTGGGCCAGCTCACCCTGCGCCACCATGCTGGCCAGCAGCGCGCCGGTGCGATCGTCGAGATGAAACCCCAGATGGGCATAGCGGGCGAGGAAGCGCGCGACCCTCAGCACCCTCAGCGGATCTTCCGCGAACGCATCTCCGATATGCCTGAGCCTGCGCGCGGCGAGGTCGCGCGCGCCACCGAAGGGGTCGACCAAAGAGCCGTCGGCGCTGCGTGCCATCGCGTTGATGGTCAGGTCGCGCCGCTCGAGATCCTGCTCGAGCGTCACCTCGGGCGAGGCATGCACGACGAAGCCCGAGTAGCCATGGCCGGATTTGCGCTCGGTCCGCGCCAGCGCGTACTCCTCGTGGGTTTCCGGGTGGAGGAACACCGGAAAATCGCGCCCGACCGGACGGAACCCGCGAGCGATCATCTCATCGACGGTGGCACCGACCACCACCCAGTCGCGCTCGACGAAGGGATATCCGAGCAGTGCATCGCGCACCGCGCCGCCCACCAAGTAGACCTCGAGGCCTTCGGTGGCACGCGCACCGCTCGCACTCATGACGCGACTCGGTCGGGATACTCCGCCTGCCAAGCGGTGAAACCGCCATCGAGACTGTGGACCTCGGCGAAACCCTGGCTGGAAAGCCAGCCAGCGGCGCCCTGGCTCGAATTGCCGTGATAGCAGATCACCACCAGCGCCGCCGCTTTGTCGGCCTGGTCGAGAAAATCACCGAGATTGAGATTGTCGAGCCGCGTGCTGCCAGGCAAATGACCCGATGCGAAACTCATCGGGTCGCGGATATCGACCAGGGTCACCGCCCGGGATTCGTCGAGCCAGCTTGCCAAGGTAGCGATATCGAGACGGGAAAAACTCATCGGCGAGACTCCGAGAGAGGGGTGGACGAGGAACCCTGGCTGCCGGTCGGCACCGCGATACGCTTACCGCTCTCGAGATCCAGTGCGGTCAGCGAGCGGCCCCAAACGCAGCCGGTATCGAGCGCCTCGCAGGCGATCCGCGCGTCTGGCACAGCGCCTTCGAGCGCCGCCCAGTGGCCGAACAGCACCCGCAGGTTATCCTCTCGAGGATACTGAAACCACGCCATGAAGCCTGGAGGAGCGGCATCGAGCCCCTCCTTGGCGGCGAAATCGAGCACGCCGCCCTCGGTAATGAATCGCATCCGGGTGAAGACGTTGACGATCGCCCGCAGCCGCTCCCAGCCGGTCAGGGACTCATCGAAGCCGGCGGGCTGATTACCGTAGAGCCGACCCATGAACTCGATCCAGCGCGGCCCGCGCAGCACCGCCTCCACCTCACAGGCCAAGCGGCGCGCGGTGTCGAGCGACCACTGCGGCGGCAGCCCGGCATGCACCATGCAAAGCGGCTGCCCCGAACGCTCCTCGCAGACCAGCAGAGGACGTCGGCGCAGCCAGTCGAGCAGTTGGTCGCGATCGGGAGCATCGAGGATCTCATCGAGCGTATCCGAGCGCTTGAGGGACTGCGCGCCGGCCGCCACCGCGAGCAGGTGGAGATCGTGGTTGCCCAGCACCACCTGCGCGTCCAGGTCGCGGGCGAGACGAAGGCAGGCGAGCGAGCGCGGACCGCGATTGACCAGGTCACCGACCAGCCACAGACGATCTCTCCCCGTCTGGAAGTCGAGCCGAGAAAGCAGCACTTCGAACTCGTCACAGCAGCCATGCAGGTCGCCGATCACGTAGGTGCTCACGCCGGCGGCTCCCCGCGGTCGCGATGCCAGCGGTTGGCCAGACGCACGAACTCCTCGAGGCTCACCGTCTCCGGCCGCCGTCCGGGATCGACGCCGAGCTCCGTGAGCGTATCGGCGTCGAGCCAGCCCTTGAGATTGTTGCGCAGCGTCTTGCGCCGCTGGGAGAACGACTGGCGCACCAGCGCGGCCAGCGCTTCGGCATCGTCGACCGGATGAGGCGGCGTCTCATGGGGCACCAGGCGCACGATCATCGAGTCGACCTTGGGGCGCGGCACGAAGGCCTCGGGCGGCACCACGAACAGCGACTCGACTCGGCAGTGGTACTGTGCCATGACCGAGAGCCGCCCCCACTGCCCCGACCCCGGCGTAGCGGCAAGCCGCTCGACCACCTCTTTTTGCAGCATGAAGTGCATGTCGAAGATCGACCCACGCGCCGCGAGCAGATGGAAGATCAGCGGAGTGGAGATGTTGTAGGGCAGATTGCCGACCACCCGCAGCGGCACCCCCTCCCCCTTCAGCGCCGCGAAGTCGAAGGCGAGCGCATCGGCCTGGTGGACGCGAAATCCCGGATAGTTGAAGAACTGGGTACGCAATCCCGGCACCAGGTCACGGTCGAGCTCGATCGCATCGAGCTCGCCGACCGCATCGAGCAGCAGTTCGGTGATCGCACCCTGACCGGGTCCGATCTCCACCACGCGCTCGCCGGGACGCGGACGAATGGCACGGACGATTCGGGAGATCACCCCGCTGTCGCGGAGGAAGTTCTGACCGAAGCGCTTGCGCGCCCGGTGCCCACCGGTAGGCAGGGGGTCGACGCCGGGGACTGGTCTGGACATGACGGATTCCGATCGAGCTGATCGCCGTGCCACGCGGGCACGGCGGATGAAAAAAAACGACACCCGCCGATCGGCGGGTGTCGTTGAGTTTACCTCATTCGGGCGACGGCGTCGGTGTCGCCCGCGAGTCAGGGCTGCCCGCCCGGGGAGGTCGGCATCAGCGCCCCGATCCCCGGATCGTTGGGATAGAGCCGATTGTCGACGTAGGCCTCGGCGCGAATTTCCTGCAGCCAGCCCTCGAGCTGGTCTTCGGCCTTGCGCTGGAACAGCGCCCTGCGCGCCTGCTCACGCTGGGTCTGGACGGTGATGTCCTGCTGGCGGCGGTCCTCGACCTCGATCAGGTGCCATCCGTACTGGGTCTGCACCGGCTGAGAGAGCTCGCCGAGCGGCGCACTCTTGAGCACCGCGTCGAAGGCGGGCACCGTGTCCCGGTCGCTGACCCAGCCAAGTTCTCCGCCAGCCAGCGCCGTGCCGCGGTCGTTGCTGTACTCGCGGGCCAGGGCGGCGAAATCCTCGCCATTGAGAATCCTGTCGCGCAGCTCGAGCGCGAGCTGCTGCGCCTGTTCGGAGGAGCGGATCGGGTTGGGGGATATCAGGATGTGCCGCGCCTGGTACTGCTCGATGATCTGCGGCGTCTGGTTGCCGCCGCGGCGCTCGAGCAGCTTGATCAAATGGAAACCGCTGGCGCTGCGGATCGGCTGGCTGACGTCACCGACGGTCATGTTGGGCACTACGCCTGCGAACAGCGAAGGCATGTCCGCTTGGCTGCGCCAGCCCAGGTCGCCCCCCTCGAACGCCTGCCCATCCGAGGAGTTACCGGCCGCCGCGGTAGCGAAGTCCTGGCCTCCCTGCACGTCCCGACGCACGCCATCGATTCGCGCACGGGCGGCGGCGACCTGCTCGTCGGTGGGGTTCTCGGGCAGCGGCACCAGGATATGGGCGATATGGTACTCGACCCCGGCAGCGGCGTTGGCGTTCTCCAGATACTGGTCGACTTCACCGTCGGTCACCCGTACCTGGCTACCGACGCTGCCCTGCTGGACCTGGGAAATCAGCATTTCACGACGAATCTGCTCGCGCACATCGGCGAACGAGAGCCCCTCGCTCTCCACGGTGTCGGCGAACTGGTCGAGCGTCATCTGGTTGCGCTCGGCCACCTCGCGCAGCGCGGCGTTGAGCTGGTTGTCATCGACGCTGAGATTGGCACGGCTCGCCATCTGGAGCTGGATCTGCTCGACGATCATCCGCTCGAGCACTTGGCGGCGCAGCTGATCCTCGTTCGGCGGCTGGACACCGTTCTGGGCCAGCTGATCACGCACTTGGCGCATGCGCTGCTCGAGCTCGCCACGCATGATCGCATCCTGGTTGACCACCGCGGCGATGCCATCGATGGACTGGGCCTGCTGTGCTTCGGCGAGGGGAGTGAGTCCTAGAGCCAGGGTGAAACCAACAGAGGCGAGCACCGCCTTGGCCATCGGCGAGCGGCGCACGCACGCGATTGTCTTGCCTTTCATCATCGTCTGAACCTTGAGGTGAATCGAGAGCCGGCCCGCGGTCAGCCACCACTATGCGCTCGGCGCTCGGGCCGGCGAGCCTGGATGGCACTCGCGTTCTGCACCCGGGCGTCGAGAGTGCGCCAAGCATCCCAACTGCGGCCCGGCTTGTCCAGGGTCGGCGGCGATTCGCCGAGCCCCGGGGCCGGGAGATCAGAAGCGGGCGCGCTGATAGCCAGGGACCGCTTGTTCGAAGTAAGTGTCGGGATTCTGGCCGACGCCGCCCAGTCCCTTGAAGATGAAGCGCAGGAACAGGCCCCGCTTGGTCTCATCGTCGCGGATGGTGTTGAGCGTATCGTCGTCATCGACGTACTCGCGCCAAGCGATCTCGATGCCATAGCAGCAGTCGTTGAACTGCACGCCGGCGAGGGTCTCGAGCGAGCGGCTGTTGGTCTGATCGTAGAGATAGCGTCCGACCAGCGACATCGAGGCATTCATCCGCCAGGCGAAGGAAACGTCGTATTCGTTGCGGTTGTAGCCGAGACGGTCTTCCTCGTCACCAGAGGGGTCGAACCCTTCACGCTGCCAACGGTAGCCGAGATTGAGCAAGCTGCCGCTCGGGTGGCGATAGCTCACATAGGTCTCGTTGCGCTCGGTGGCACCGTTTTCGGTGTCGTAGAACAGCGCGTAGCGAGTACTCCACCGATCGTTGATCTGCCACTCCAGCTGGCCGATCGCGGGGGAATAGTCGCGCACCAGATCGTAGCCATAGCGGCTGTTGACGTTCTGGTACTCGTCGTACTTGGTCGGATCGTCGTCGGTGACCCGGCGATCGTCGAAGAAGCGGCTCTGGCCGACCGAGGCGGTGAAGCGCTGGTGCCCGGTCGCATCGTCGAGGAAGCGCGAGCTGACCCCGTAGGAGATCTTGTTGACGTCGCCGATGCGGTCGATGCCGTTGAACCTGAACGGCGACCACAGCTGAGCGTAGGACGGCGCCTGCAGCGCGGTGTCGAACTGCGGCAGCTGGCTCTGGTCACGATACGGCACGTAGGCGTAGTAGAGCCTCGGCTCCAGGGTCTGGCGCCAGCGGGAGCCGAACAGTGAAGTACGACGCTCGAAGATCAGCCCCGAGTCGATGCTGTAGACCGGGATGGTGCGATGAGGACTTTCATCCCAGTCGTCGGTAGCGCCGGGGGCGACGTAGTCGTTGCCGGAGAGATTCGCCCAGCTGAGATCGTACTGGGTCAAGAACAACTGTGCCCGAGGCTCGAAGAAGCCCCAGCTCGGGTCACGGCGGAAGCCGATCGCCGGCGCGATGTTGAGTCGGGCACCGGTGGCGGTCTCGGTCGGGTTGTTGAGGCGGCTCTCGTCGATGTCGCGATAGAAATAGGTCGCGCTCGAATTCCACTCCTGATAGGTGCCGCTCGACTGTGTCCATCGGGCATCGGCGGAGAGCGACGGCAGCTCGTAGAACGGCTTGTCGTTCGGGCTCACCGGATAATCCATCACCTGGTAGCCGCGTGCCCTCGCCTGCAGGTGCCAGACATCGCCGCGATAGTCGAGATTCGCCAACCGCTCCAGGTTGTCGCGATTCTGCTCGTCGAAGTTGGCGCCGAAATCATCGAAGTAGTCGCCATCGCTGGCAGCGCCGTAGCGCAGGCTGTAGGTCAGCCGATCGCTGAAGCGGCCATCGTGCATATAGTTGAAGAACCAGCGATCTTCATCGTAGAAATCATCGTTGCGACCATCCGAACCACCCTCGTCGGAGGGCAGATAGTTACCCTCCACCTGGCCCCGGTCGGTGCCGAAGAGGTAGCGGAACTGCCCTCCCAGCATCACGCCTCGGTCGGACATGTAGCGCGGCACGATGGTGGCGTCGTAATTGGGCGCCAGATTGAGGTAGATCGGCTGGGCGTAATCGAAGCCGTTATCGCTATTGAAACCGACGGTCGGATAGAGCAGCCCGGAAAGCCTTCGATCATCGATCGGGAAGCGCAGCCAGGGCCAGTAGAACACCGGCACGTCATAGAGCCTCAGGCGGGTACCGCTGGCGGTGCCGTAGCCCTCCTCGCGGTTGATCACGATCTCGTTGCCCTGCAGCTTCCAAAGACTGCTCTGCGGATCACAAGTGGTGAAGGTCGCGTTGCGCATCCGGTAGCGACCATCGGCCAGCCGTTCGACACGGCTGGCGTCGCCGCGCGCATGGGAAGAATGGAAGACGTAGTGGGCGCCCTCGATCTCCGCCGCATCGCTATTCAGCGACACGCTGCCCTGTTCACCGCGCACCAGTACGTTGGGCTGGCGATAGGTGATCGGCCCCTCTAGGGCGACCCGGTCACGCGCCTCGTTGAGCGTCGCCTGGCGTGCCTGGAGCTGCTGGTCCTGCTGGCGCAGCACCACATTGCCGGTGAGCGTGGTGATGCCTCCCTGACCATAGCCCGCATCGTCGGACTGCCCGCGCACCTGGGCAGGGTCGCTCGCCGCCTCGAGCTCGTAATCGGGCATCAGATAGTAGCCGCTGCACAGTTCATTGGACGGCCGATCATCCCCCCAGGCATGCCAATCGAGCTGATCGGCCGGCAGCGACGGAAGGGGGGGCGCCGCCAGCGCTGGAGCCGCTGCGGGCAGCAGCGTATAGAACAGGCTCGTCAACGAGGCGGCGGTCCAGAGGGTGCGCTGGGCCATGGTGCTTGGTGTCCTTGCTCTTGGAGTCCAAATTTTCGTCAAGGCGCAGCGCGCCTTGACGCGGACGCGTCGCGAAGTCATCTTCCCTGGCCATTGACGACGCGGTCGCGAGCGCCCGTGAAATGCGCCTAGCATGCGGTGACGAACCGATAGCGTCAACCTGAAGCGCAAGCGTCCAGGAGCGGCCCACGCCATCGCCGCACCCTTCTCCACCCATTCCTCCAGGAGTATCGATGACTGCCCGTTTGTCCGCGCTGAGGCAATGGCTCGCGCATCGCCACAGCCTCGATGCGGCTCGGCTGGTGCTCGAATCGATCGCAGACGATGCCAGCTTCCGCCGCTACTTTCGCCTGCGACTGCCGCAGCCGGGCGGCACCCGGGTGGTCATGGATGCGCCTCCCGAGCACGAGCCGAGCCGCTCCTTCGTCGCCATTGCGCTGGCTTGGGCCAGCGCCGGCCTGCCGGTGCCTGGTATCCATGCGGCAGACCTGTCGCGCGGCTTTCTCGAGCTCGACGATCTCGGCGACACCCTGCTGCGCCGCCGCCTGAACGACGCCGCCCCAGCGGTCCAGGACGCACTGATCGATGATGCGATGGCACTGTCGGTGCGCATCGCCTCCCAGCCCAGCGCGGCACTGCCACCTTACGATCGCCGCCGACTCGCCTTCGAGCTGGGGCTGTTTCCCGAATGGGCACTGACCCGCTGGCTGGGGATCGCAGCGCCCGCCTGCTTCACCGCGGTGTGCGAGCGACTGATCCAGCGTCTGCTCGATCAGCCAAGGCTCACCACCCATCGCGACTATCACCCCGGGAACCTGCTGGTCGGTACCGACGACGAACTGGCAGTGATCGACTTCCAGGGCGCCTGGGCCGGCCCGCTCGGCTATGATCCCGCCTCGCTGCTGCGCGATCGCAACCCGCCTTGGCCGATCGCGCGACAGCATGCGTGGTTCGCCACCCACCAGGCCCTGGCGCTGGAAGCGGGGCTCAGCGCCGAACGCTCGACCGAGCGCCATCTCTGCTGGATCGCCGAGGCCAGCGCCCAGCGTTCGATCAAGGTGCTGGGCCTGTTCTGCAGGCTGGCGCAGCGCGACGGCAAACCCGGCTATCTGCTCGGCCATCAGCGCCACTTCTTCGCCCACCTGCGCCAGGCCATGGGAGAGCTGACCTCAGCCGGCGGCGCGGATGCACCGCTCTGGCGCGCCTTCGATGAGTGGCTGGACGGCGAGTTCGAGCCGCGTATGCGGGCGCAGCTCGATGCGATGGCGGGGGCGGCGCAATGAGGGCGATGATCCTCGCCGCCGGTCGCGGCAGCCGGATGGCCCCACTCACTGACGACTGTCCCAAACCGCTACTAGAAGCCGGCGGCAAACCCCTGATCGTGCACCAGATCGAGCGGCTGCGCCGGATTGGGGTGACGGAGCTGGTGATCAACGTCTCCTATCTCGCCGAGCGGCTGATCGACAGGCTCGGCGATGGCACGGCGCTCGGGGTCGATATCCGCTGGAGCGTCGAGCCAGAACCGTTGGAGACCGCCGGCGGCATCCGCCAGGCACTTGGCCTGCTCGGTGACGCACCGTTTTTGCTGGTCAACGGCGACGTATGGAGCGATTTTCCGCTCGAGCGCCTGACCGCCCCGCTCGAGCGCGACCTGGCTCGATTGGTGATGATCCCCGAAGCGGCGCACCATCCCAGCGGCGACTTCCACCTCACCGGGACCGGGCGGCTACGCCTCGAGGGCGAGCCGAAACGGGTCTACGCGGGCATCGCACTGATCGACCCCGAGCTCTGCGCCGCACTGGCGCCGGGCGAGAAGCGCAAGCTGGTCGAACCTTTGCGCCAGGCGATCAGCGACGACCGCGTCGGCGGGGTGCTCCATCGCGGAGAATGGCTCGACGTCGGCACCCCCGAACGCCTGGGCGAGCTCGATGCGCGGCTGCGCGGGATCGACCGAGCGTGAGGCGCCCGAAGCTTGATACACTGCGGCGAAAATCAAGCCATGGAGTCGATCCAGGATGAAAGCGCGTATCAAATGGACCGACGGACGCCAGTTCGTCGCAGAATCGGGAAGCGGCCACAGCCTGGTGATCGATGGTCATCCAGACCACGGTGGACGCAATACCGGACCACGGCCGATGGAACTCCTGCTGATGGGGCTCGGCGGCTGCTCTTCGTTCGATGTGATCGATATCCTCGCCAAGGCGCGAGCCCAGGTGACCGACTGCGTCGCCGAGCTCGAAGCGGTACGCGCCGACGCGGTACCGGCGGTGTTCGAGAAGATCCATCTGCATTTCGTGGTCAGCGGCCGTGCGCTGAAAGAGGCGCAGGTCAAGCGCGCGGTCGAGCTGTCCGCGCAGAAGTACTGCAGTGCCTCGATCATGCTCGCCAAGGGAGGCGTCGAGATCACCCACTCGTTCGAGATCCGAGAGTCCTGAGCATCACCTCGGGCGAAGCGTTCACTGCGCGGTAAAAAGCCGAGTGCATCATGCTCAAGGGCTGTGCATAATACGCGGCTTTCCCGAATCGCGATGCCATTCGTCATCGTCCGCGAAGCGCCCAGCCTGGGGTCGTTTTCGCAAGCCACGCCCGCACCCGCCGTCCAATGGGGACAGTGGGCGCGAGCGCTCAATCGCGAGATTGTTCTCGCCAGGTTCCGGTGCCAGCTCTCCGGATCGAGCAAACCGCCACACTTCAGGAGGTTCGGAATTGACCAACAGGCTCCGACTCCACGGGTTCAACAACCTGACCAGCTCGCTGAGCTTCAACATCTACGACATCTGCTACGCGCAGACGCCGGAGCAGCGTGAGGCCTACATCGACTACATCGATGACCTCTACAGCGCTGACCGTCTGACCCAGATCCTCAAGGACGTCACCAATATCATCGGTGCGCACGTGCTCAATATCGCACGTCAGGACTACGAGCCCCACGGGGCGAGCGTCACCATCCTGATCGCCGAGCACGAACTCGAAGCACCGGTGAGCAGCGAGCCGGGGCCCGGGCCCTTGCCCGAGACCATCGTCGGCCATCTCGACAAGAGCCACGTCACCGTGCACAGCTATCCGGAATCACACCCGGACAACGGCATCTGCACCTTCAGGCTCGACATCGACGTCTCGACCTGCGGCATGATCTCGCCGCTGAAGGCGCTCAACTACCTGATCCACAGCTTCGACTCCGACATCGTCACCATGGACTACCGGGTGCGCGGCTTCACCCGTGACGTCGACGGTCGCAAGCTGTTCATCGACCACGACATCACTTCGATCCAGGACTACCTGGCCGAGGACACCAAGCGGCAGTATCAAATGATCGACGTCAACGTCTATCAGGAGAACACCTTCCACACCAAGATGCTGCTCAAGGACTTCGATCTCAACAACTACCTCTTCGATATCACCCGGCGCGATCTGTCCTTCGAAAGCGCCGCCGACATCGAAGGGCGGCTGCGTCGTGAGATGCTCGAGATCTTCTACTCGCGCAACCTCGACTGACGACGCTTGCGCCAATGCGACCGAGACCCGGCCCAGCGCCGGGTCTCTTGTTTATCGACCCGACAAGGATTGGGGTAGACTGGGCGCGCCGCTTCCAGCGCGATGCCGGACAATCGTTCAACGTCAAGGAAGGACTATGAACACTTCGATTCAACGCAAAGCATTTCTACTTTTGCTTGCCCTGGTCACCATCGCCTTCATCTGGCTGCTGCTGCCCTACTACGGCGCGGTGTTCTGGGCGGTGATCCTGGCGATCATCTTCCAGCCGATGCAACGCGGCCTGGAGCGACGGCTCGGCGGGCGACGCAACCTCGCCGCACTGATCAGCGTGCTGGCCTGCATCTTCATCGTCATCATTCCGGTCTCGGCGATCGTCGGTTCGCTGATCCAGGAAGGCGCGAGCCTCTACCAGCGGGTGCGCAGCGGCGAGATCGACTTCAACGCCTACCTCGCCCAGTTCCAGGCTGCCCTTCCGCCCACCCTCGAGGAGTGGATGGTGCGGGTGGGCATCGGCGACTTCGCCGAACTGCGCCAGAGGCTCTCTTCGGCGGCGATGCAGGTCAGCCAGCTGCTCGCAGGCCAGGTCCTGAGCATCGGCCAGAACACCCTGCAGTTCCTGGTCAGCCTAGGCATCATGCTCTACCTGCTGTTCTTCCTTTTCCGCGATGGGCGCTCGCTGGGCCGCGACATCCGTGTCTCGATCCCGCTCAGCGACGACTACACCCGTCAGCTGCTCGGCAAGTTCACCGCGGTGGTCCGTGCCACGGTCAAGGGCAACGTGATCATCGCCGCCATCCAGGGGGCGATCGGCGGGGTGACCTTCTGGCTGCTCGGTATCGAGGCTGCCTTGCTTTGGGGGGTGCTGATGGCATTCCTCTCATTGCTGCCGGCGATCGGCGCGGCGGTGGTATGGGTGCCGGTGGCGGCCTACCTGCTGCTCACCGGCGACTATGTCAGAGGAGCGATCCTGGTCTTCGTCGGCGTGGTGGTGATCGGCCTGGTCGACAACCTGCTGCGCCCCCCGCTGGTCGGCAAGGAGACCAAGCTCCCCGACTACGTAGTGCTGATTTCGACCGTCGGTGGGATGTCGATGTTCGGCATCAACGGATTCGTCATCGGTCCGCTGATCGCGGCGCTGTTCATCTCCGCCTGGGCGCTGTTCAAGGCCGAGCAGCAGGAACAGCCGCTACGGGAAGACCCAAGCCCCCCCACCGAAGAGTAGAAGCGAAAGCGGGGCGCCGGATGGCGCCCCGCGGCATCGTTTGCGAGGGTCAGCGGCCAAGCGGGCCGTGCCACCACAGCCAGCCCCAGCCGGCGAGCGCAAGGCAGGGACCGAAAGGGATCGTCGCGGCGCCGGATCGCGCCAGCACGCCCCATAGCAGCCCGAGCGGCGCCGCCAGGGCAAGCACCGGCGCCAGCGCCCCGCACCCCAGCCAAGCGCCGAGGGCGGCGAACAGCTTGACGTCTCCACCGCCGAGGCCTTCGCGCCCGCGCAGTCGACGATAGCCCCGCCGGCAGGCCTCGAGGCTCAGATAGCCAAGCGCCGCGCCCAGGATCGCCATAGCGGGCGCGGCGAACACACCTCCCGCATTGAGCACCAGACCAGTCCAGAGCAGCGGCAGCACCAGGCGGTCGGGCAGCAGCCGGCGCTCGATGTCGATCAACGACAGCCTGGCAAGCGCCGTGCCCAGCCCGGTCATCGCCACGGCCTCGATGCCGGCACCGAATCGCCATCCCGATGCCGCGCCAAGCACACCGACGAGCAGCCACCACCAGGGCTGCGCCGTGCCCCGCCTGCAAACCCGATCCGCCATCGCGCTCTCCTCGCATCGGCCGCGTGCTTCGATTGCATCGGCCGTGCGCGAGCGCGTTTGACGCCTCCCTCAGCTATGCATGTCGATCTCGACCCAGCCGTCGCGCAGCCGCACGGGCCAGGTACGCAGCGCTATCTCCGGCGACTCGATGCAGCGGCCGTCGGCAAGGCGGAAGTGCTGCTTGTAGAGCGGGGAGGCGACCACCGGCTGAGCCGCGATATCGCCAACGATGCCCCGGCCGATCACGTTGGCGCCGGAAAATGGATCTCCATTGGCAAGCGCATAGATGCTCAGCTCGCTACCCGCGGGAAGCAGGAACAGGGCGATCTGCTCGCCCCGACACCAGGCGGTGACGCCAGCGTCGGGCACCAGCTCGTCGATGCTGCACAGTCGCTGCCACTGACCGGCGCACTCGGAATCTACGGCTTCTTCGCTTCTATCGAGGGGCATCAGGCACTCTCCTCACTGACGATCGAGGGAATCTCATCGGCACGCGCCGGGCGACGCTGGCCACGCTCGCGCACGTAGCGCAGTCCCGGGTCGCCCTGGTTCTGATTGACGAAGGTACGAAAGCGCTTGAGCTTCTCCGGGTCGGAAAGGGCGTTGGCCCACTCGCATTCGTAGCGCTCGACCACCAGCGCCATCTGGCGCTCGAGCTCGGCGCAGACACCCAGGCAGTCATCGATCACCACCGACTTGAGATAATCCAGGCCGCCGTCGAGGTTCTCGCGCCATACCGAGGTACGCTGCAGGCGATCCGCCGTGCGCACGTAGAACATCAGCAGCCGATCGATGTAGCGAACCAGGGTCTCATCGTCGAGATCGGTAGCGAACAGCTCGGCGTGACGCGGACGCATACCACCGTTGCCGCACACGTACAGGTTCCAGCCCCGCTCGGTGGCGATCACGCCGATGTCCTTGCTCTGCGCCTCGGCGCACTCGCGGGTACAGCCGGAGACCGCGAACTTGAGCTTGTGCGGCGAGCGCAGCCCTTTGTAGCGGTGCTCGAGCCGCAGCGCCATGGCGACGCTGTCCTGCACGCCATAGCGGCACCAGCTGCTGCCGACGCAGGACTTCACCGTGCGGGTCGACTTGCCGTAGGCGTGGCCGGTCTCGAATCCCGCGGCGAGCAGTTCGGCCCAGATCGACGGCAGCTGATGCAGCTCAGCACCGAACATATCGATGCGCTGACCGCCAGTGATCTTGGTGTAGAGATCGTACTTCTTCGCCACTTCACCGAGCACGATCAGCTTGTCCGGGGTGATCTCGCCACCAGCGATCCGCGGCACCACCGAGTAGGTACCATCCTTTTGCATGTTGGCCATGAAAGCGTCATTGGTGTCCTGCAGCGGCGCAAGCGCCGGGTCGAGGATCGGCCGATTCCAGTTGGAGGCCAGAATCGATGCCACCGCCGGCTTGCAGATGTCGCAGCCAAGCCCCCCGTTGCCGTGACGGCGCATCAGCGTGTCGAAATCCTCGATACCCTCGAGCCGGACCAGGTCGAACAGCGCCTGGCGAGTATGGGAGAAGTGCTCGCAGAGGCTCGCGTCGACCGCCACCCCGCGCGCGGCCAGCTCGGCCTCGAAAGCCTGCTTGAGCAGCGCGCTGCAGCCACCGCAGCCGGTCGAGGCACGGGTCTCTCGCTTGAGCGAGGCCAGATCGAGACACCCCTGGTCGATCGCCTCGCGGATCGTACCCTTGCTGACGTTATGGCAGGAGCAGATCGTCGCGCTGTCCGGCAGCGCATCGATACCGAGCGCAGGAGCGCCCTCGCCCGCCGGCAGGATCAGCGCCTCGGGCGCAAGCGGCGCGGCGATCGCGTTGGCGACGTACTGCAGCAGCGGATCGTAGAAGCTGTTGTCGCCGACCAGCACTGCACCGAGGACCCGCTTGCCATCCTCGCTGACCACCAGGCGGCGATAGCTGGCGCTGCGCTCGTCGATGAAGCGGTAGCTGCGCGCCCCCGGGCTCGCGCCATGGGCATCGCCGATCGAGCCCACATCGACGCCGAGCAGCTTGAGCTTGGTCGACATATCGGCGCCGGTGAACAGCTCGCTCGGCTGGCCGGCGAGCCGCTCGGCGACCAGTCGCGCCATCCGGTACCCCGGCGCTACCAGGCCGAATACCCGTTCGCGCCAGGAGGCGCATTCACCGATCGCGTAGATCGCCGGGTCCGAGCTTGCGCAGTGATCGTTCACCACCACCCCGCCGCGCGCGGCGATCTCGAGCCCGCAATCACGGGCCAACGCATCCTGGGGGCGGATGCCGGCGGAGAACACCACCAGGTCGGTATCCAGCGCGCTACCGTCGGCGAAGCGCATCCGATAACGATGGCCATTCTCCCCGGCGACGATCGCCTCGGTCGCCTTGGAGAGATGCACGCCGACGCCCAGCGCCTCGATCCTGGCCGCCAGCGCAGCGCCGCCCTCGGCATCGAGTTGCACCGGCATCAGCCGGGGGGCGAACTCGACCACATGGGCCTCGAGGCCGAGGCTCTTCAGCGCATTGGCCGCCTCGAGGCCGAGCAGGCCGCCGCCGACCACTACGCCACGGCGGGCGTTGGCTGCGGCGGCGCGGATCATGTCGAGATCGTCCAGGGTGCGATAGACCAGCCGGGCGTCACCTTCGCTACCTGGAATCGCCGGCACGAAGGGATAGGATCCAGTGGCCAGCACCAGCTGGTCGAAGCGATAGCGCCCGCGCGAGGTCACCACCTCGCGTGTGGTGCGATCGATCTTCTCTACCTTCTCGCCAAGATGCAGCGCCACGCCATGGTCCGCGTACAGTCCGGCTTCGCCGAGCGCCAATGATGCAGCGTCGCGTCCAGAGAAGTATTCGGAGAGATGGACCCGGTCATAAGCCGGATGGCGCTCCTCACCGAATACTGAAATCGCGTGATGATGATGCGCGCCGAGCTCGATCAACCGCTCGACGCAGTGGTGGCCGACCATACCGTTGCCGATCACGATCAGCGACGGGCGCCGATCGGCAGGGACGATGGAAGTCTTATCCTGGTTCATGCGATCTCCTCGATCGGATCTTGATGTTGAGAAGGCCGGGCGATCGACGCGGCGTCGAACAGCCAGTCGTCACCCGGCTCGACCGGCGTCCTGGCGAGAAAGTGGTGATACCAGGCAGGCCCGAGGCGGGTGTCGTTGATCAGGTTGCCGGCACGTATCACGCCCCCGTTGAGGCACAGCGCGCGATAATCTCCACTGCCAGGGTCGAAGTAGCGCAGCCAGCGGTCGCCTGCGCATGGACAAGGGTCGCCGAAGGCGTAGAGCGCGATACCGCTGATCTTCAGCCGCGTCGCGCTGGGAAGGGGTTCGAAGCACCCAGGCTCGCCGCAGAGCACGGCGGCAAGCACCTCCACCTGCGCCCAGATCGGCTCGACCAAGCCAAAGGTGGCACCACGGTGCTCGCAACACTCGCCGAGCGCGTGAATCAGCGGATCACTGCTGACCAGGCGGTCGTCGACGCAGATACCCTGGCCACACTCGAGTCCGGCATCCCGCCCAAGCTCGAAATTCGCCTCGATCCCGGCGGCATGGATCAGGCGCTGCGCCTCGAGCCAGCGACCATCGTCGAGCTTCAGCGCCTGGAGCCGGCCACCGCGGTCGGCGCGCATTTCCGCCAGGGTGCGCTCGAGCTCGAAGGCCAGTCCTCTCGATGCGAGCCTGGCCGCCAGCTGCCTACCGCCCTCGGCGTCGAGCTGACGATTCATCGGCCAGGCGCCGCGATGCACCACGGTCACGCGCGCACCACGCTGGCGCAGCCCTTCGGCGGCCTCTAGGCCAAGCAGCCCGGCACCGACCACGCACACCGGCAGGTCCACCAGATCGTCCTCGAGCAAGGCATCGACATCGCCGAGAGTGCGAAACTCGCTCACCCCTTCGCGCGCGTCGCCGAGGACCCTTACTCGCCGGGTGCGCGAACCGGTCGCGATCACCAAGCGGTGATAATTCACCCCGGCGCCCGAGGCGGTGGTCAACCGGCGTCTGCTGCGATCGATCGCGACGACCGGGTCGCCACGGTGGAGCTCGATTCCCTCGGCGCGATACCACTCGGCTGGACGTCCCCACAGCGCGTCGCGCTCGACTTCGCCCGCGAGCAGCGGCGAGAGCAGGATCCGGTTGTAGCCCACCGCCGGCTCGGCACCGATCAGCACGATGCGCAGGCCGGTGCGCGCCTGGAACCCCTTGGCCACCAGTGCCTCGAGCAGGCGCTGGCCGGCCATACCGCCGCCAATGATCACCAGGGCCGGCCGCTCGTTCATCCCCATCACGTTCCTCCTCGCACCAAGTCGATGCCCCTGGGCGAAAAACAAAAAGGCGCCTGAAGCTCCGGAGGGAGCTTCAGGCGCCTTTGCCTGATCTGGCGGGCCCTGGATTATTCTTGTTGGCACGGGCCGCACCGAGGGTGATCGCTTGTTGTCTTTGTCTTGCGATCCCTGCTTTTAGATGATGCCGATCCCATCGAAGTCGAAGCGGATGGCGATCAGGTCGCTCACGCGACCACCGAGGCGACGACGAGGATCTTCGTTGATCGGCATCATCGTGCTTGTTCGGCCCGCATCCCTATACAAGCGATACGCCAACACCGAGAAAATATTTTAAATTCAATTTATTGAAGCACCCTGCCCCTCCCTACCTCGCCCCCAACGTCTATTCGACCACTCATCGATCTCGGCTTCACGGTGCAAACACCCCCTTCATTGCACCGTCTCGGTGCCGGGGATCACCGAGGATTTCGCGCGCGTTCCCACTCCTTACGCCCGCATGTCCTTACGCCCGCATAGGGACGAAGGAAAACTGGCCCGGTTATTGCTGCGTTTCGAGCCTAAAGCCGCCGAACGCGGCTGGCAGCCACCGCTGGACCAGGTCATCACGTCAACGCAGACGGGCCCGGGCGCCAGGGCGGACGCATCGACATCGAGCAGGAAGACCGAGCAAAGGGGCTCGTTTCGCATTCGCGAAACGAGCCCCTTTTGCGTTCGATGCCTTTTCAACCCCGCAGACGAGTAGCACTGCGCGACCAAGAGGCCACACGATGAGCGAGCACCAAAACCAAGCCGCTATGATCACCACCGCCACCACCTGCCCCTACTGCGGTGTCGGCTGCGGCGTGCTGGTCCAGCATGACCGCCAGATGCCGATCGCGGTATCCGGCGACCGCGCTCATCCAGCCAACTTCGGCCGCCTCTGCGTCAAGGGCAGCGCGCTGCACGAGACGCTCGGCGAGCACGGCCGCGTGCTTCATCCCCGCGTCGATGGCGTCGAGACTCGCTGGGACGATGCGATCGATGCCGTCGTCACCCGCCTGCGCGCGACCATCGAACGACACGGCGCTGAGTCGGTGGCGGGCTACCTCTCCGGCCAGCTGCTCACCGAGGACTACTACGTCGCCAACAAGCTGTTCAAGGGATTCATCGGCACCCCGCACCTGGATACCAACTCGCGGCTATGCATGGCCTCGGCGGTGGCTGGGCACAAACGCGCCTTCGGCGCGGATGCGGTACCCTGCTGCTACGAGGACCTCGAGCAAGCGCGGCTGCTGGTGATAGTCGGCAGCAACCTGGCTTGGAACCACCCTGTGCTGTTCCAGCGGGTGAGCGAGGCGAAGCGTCGCGATCCAGCGCTCAAGGTAGTGGTGATCGACCCCCGAATGACCGAGACCTGCGAGATCGCCGATCTGTTTCTCGGCCTGCGCACCGGCGGCGACATTCGCCTGTTCAACGGTCTGCTGGCCTATCTCTCCAGGGAGGACGGGTTGAACCGCGACTTCATCCGCACGCATACCGAAGGCTTCGAGGAGGCGCTGGCGGAAGCTCAGCGTGCCCCCGACACGGTGGCCGAGATCGCCAAGGCCTGCGGCCTGGCCCCTACATCGGTCGAGACCTTCTACCGCTGGTTCGCCCGCGAGCCCCGCGTAGTGACCCTGTTCTCCCAGGGAACCAACCAGTCCGACCGCGGCACCGACCGGGTCAACGCGATCATCAACTGCCACCTGGCCGGTGGACGGATCGGCTACCCCGGCGCAGGCCCCTTCTCGATCACCGGCCAGCCCAATGCGATGGGCGGACGAGAAGTTGGCGGGCTGGCCAACCAACTCGCCGCGCACATGGACTACCACACACCCGGCGCACTCGAGCGGGTGACACGCTTCTGGGCGACGCCGGCGCTGACGCCCCGGCTACCGTCGGCCCCAGGGCACAAAGCGGTGGCGCTGATCGAGGCGCTCGAGCGCGGAGAGATCCAGGCGCTCTGGGTGATGGCGACCAATCCGGCGGTGAGCCTGCCGGATAGCCAAAGGGTGCGCCGTGCGCTGGAGCGCTGTCCGCTGGTGATCGTCAGCGAAGCGATGGAGTCGGCGGATACCCTGGCCTACGCCGACATCGTGCTGCCGGCGAGCAGCTGGGCGGAGAAGGATGGCACGGTGACCAATTCAGAGCGGCGCATATCCCGCCAGCGCGGCATGCTGCCACCTCCCGGAGAGGCCCGCCATGACTGGCAGGCGCTCTGTGAGGTAGCGGCGGGACTGGGCTATGGAGATGCATTCGACTACCAGGCGCCGTGGCAGATCTTCGACGAACATGCCCGGCTCTCGGGCTTCGAGAACGACGACACCCACGGTCGCAGGCTCTTCGACATCTCAGCGCTCGCCGGGCTAGATGCCGCCGGCTACGACGCGCTGGCCCCGATCCAATGGCCGGTCAATGCCAGAGCACCGCACGGCACCTCGCGGCTATTCGAGGATGCTCGCTTCGCCACGCCCAACCATCGCGCCCGGCTGGTACCGATCGTCGACGAGGCTGACACGGCAGCGGATCGAGACTTCATCCTCAATACCGGCCGGATCCGCGACCAGTGGCACACCATGACGCGCACTGCCCGCTCGACGCGGTTGAATCGCCACCGCGCCGAGCCTTTCGTCGAGCTGCACCCGGACGACGCCGCGGCCTTGAAGATCCGTCAGGACGCACTGGTGCGGCTCGATAACCCACGCGGCAGCTTTCTCGGCAGGGCCCGGCTCATGCCAGGACAGCGGCGCGGAGAGCTTTTCGTGCCGATCCACTGGAACCACCACTTCACCACCGCAGGCCTTGCCAGCGCCCTGACCGAGCGCCGCTGCGACCCCATTTCAGGCCAGCCGGCGAGCAAGTCGGCGCGGGTGCGAATTATGGCGCTGCCGACCCGGTGGGAGGCGAGCGTCCTGCTCGAACGCATGCCACAGCGCAACCGGCTTGCCGCCCTCGGGATCGACTACTGGACTCAGACGCCACTGCGCCGATGCGTGCGGCTCCAACTAGCTGCCAGCGTGGCGCCCACCCGGGAGGCGCTGTTCGAAGCCCTGTTCGGCGGCGAGCCAACGCTGTGGAGCGAACCGAGCGATGGCATCCATTTTCGCGCCGCTTGGCTGGAAGCCGGGCGGCTGCGTGGGTGGCTGCGGGTCGCTCCGGCGCCTTTCGAGTTCGACGATGACTGGCTCGATCTGCGCTTCGCCGATGCCAGCCTCGAGCTCGATGCTCGCCGCCGGCTGCTCGCCGGACGCGGCCTCGATGAACGACCCCAGGGCAGGATCATCTGCAGTTGCCATCAGGTCGGCCAGCGGCCGATCCAATGCGCACTGGAGGAAGGCTGTCTGGACATCGAAGCCCTGGGCCAGCGCCTGCGCTGCGGTACCCAGTGCGGCTCCTGCATTCCAGAACTGAAGCGGATGATTGGGCAGGCCAACCATGCCCGTGAGGCGGATATTTCGGATGCCGGTTGACGGCCCTCGTGCGCTTCTAGATCCGTCGCGCCACGCTGGCGACGGCCTTGGATAGCGCAACGAAACCGAGCCTCAGCGGCGCGGCGGCGCGCGTGCCGCCGGCCTCGAGCGCGATATGGGCCTGCTGCGCTTCCCGCTCGGCGATGCGCTCGAGGATCGCCCGCGAGCGCTGATCGGCCGCGGGCAGCGCGCTCAGATGACGATCGACCCGGTTACCGATACGCTCGGCCTGGGCATTGACCAGACCGAGCCCCCAGCGGTCGTCCAACCGGGCGCTGATGGCACCGCCGCCGAGCGATACGAAATAGATCAGCGGCGCGAGCAGGCTCGGCTTCGCCTCCAGCTCGCGCAGCCTCGCCCGACACCAGAGCAGCCGGTCGAATCCTTCCTCGGCATGGCGCAGCATGCGTCGACGCCCTTCCTCGCTGGGAGCTCCGAGCGCCCGACCGCGATAGAGCGCAACGCTCGCCAGCTGGTCGATGTGGTCGATGCGCAGCAGCTGAGCCGCAGTGTGCCGCTCCTCCTCGGTGAGGCCGGCGTCGTTGACGCCCACCGCGGGCGATGCCTGGGCAGGCGCGACCGTCGATGGCGCAAGCGTACGCAGCGCAGCGTCGAACTGCTCGATCAACCGGTCGGTGAAACTGTACTGACGAGACGGTGGCATGAGGGCACTCCCTTGGCGACTGCGAAAACACGCGACACCCTCCCATCATAGCCGCTCGTGCCGATGCCGGCCCACTACGGCGCGCCCAAGGTCGCGCCGTACGTATCCATTGCGCGGCCGATCTTGCGTCTATACGTGGACACCAAGGCGCGCGAAGCGATTGCCGCGGCGCATGTAGCAACCCCAGACGATAGCGATACACAGCAGATAGAAACCGATGAACGCATAAAGCGCCATCACCAGCGACCCGCTCAAGCTGGAGGAGAGCGCAAAGCCGCGCGGAACCAGGAAACCGCCATAGGCGCCGATAGCGGCGATCACGCCGATCGCCGCCGCCGCATGGCGCTTGACCACATTCATCGCCGCATAGTCTCGGGTCTCGACTCCGGCGCGAAAGATCGCGGGGATCATCCGGTAGGTCGCGCCGTTACCGACCCCGGTGAACACGAACAGCAGCATGAAAGTGGTGAAGAACAGCAGGAAGCTGCCGATCTCGAGCGCATGGATCACTCCCAAGGCGCCGATGATCATCATCACGAAGGAGACTACCGTCATCCGCGCACCGCCGAAGCGATCGGCGAGCGACCCACCGAGAGGACGGGCCAGTGAGCCGACCAGCGCGCCCATGAAGGCGAGGCCCAGGCTGACGTCGGGAAAGGCGATGGAGATCAGCGTCGGAAAGGCGCCGGAGAAACCGATGAAGGAGCCGAAGGTGCCGATGTAGAGCACCGACATGATCCAGGTGTGGCGATGACGAAAGGCACCGGCATAGCCTGAGAAGTCGGTCTTGGCGGTGCTGAGGTTGCTCATGTAGCGCCAGGCGAGCAGTGCTGAGAGCAGCGCCAGCGGGATCCACAGCAGCCCCGCCCGCTCGAGCGCGATACCACTGCCCGACACCACCACCAGCGGAATCACCAGCAGAGCCACCGCGACGCCGAGGTTGCCGCCGGCGGCATTGAGCCCCAGGGCCCGGCCCTTTTCCGCTTCAGGGTAGAAAAACGAGATATTGGCCATGGAGCTTGCGAAGTTGCCACCCCCTACGCCCCCGAGCGCGGCGAGCAGCAGCATCACGGTGAAAGAGGTGCCGGGATTGAGCACCACGTAGACCAGCCCGATGCAGGGCAGGATCAGCAGCAACGAGGAGACCACCGTCCAGTTGCGCCCGCCGAAGCGGGGCACCGCGAAGGTGTAGGGGAATCTCAGGGTGGCGCCGACCAAATTGGGCACCGCGATCAGCCAGAAGATCTGATCGGGTGTCAATGAATAGCCGACTCGATTGAGCATCGGCGCGGTCACCGCCCAGAGCTGCCAGACGGCAAAGCCGAGAAACTCGGCGAAGATGGAAAGCCACAGGTTGCGCTTGGCGATGCGCTGCCCATGGGTCTGCCAGAAATGCTGGTCCTCGGGATCGAAATGCTCGATCCAGCTGCCGTTGGCTGCAAGGGGGCTACGGGCGTCACGGGACAACGGGGTAGTGTTCGATTCCACGATCGATTCTCCGCAGGTCGGAAGGAGATGACGAAACGTTATGAATCGACGCACTCGTATCCGGCCGGCGGATCTGGTCCACGTCGGGATGCCGGGCCCGGGAGGAGCGACGGCATCTACGCGCCTTTAGCAAAGCAAGCGGCGTACCAACCAGCGCCATTCGGCGAGAAAGGCTTGGAATATCTCCCAGCGGACTTGGTTCGAGGGCCCGCCAGGGCGGCGATAGCGCACCACCGGCGTGCATCTTGGAACCGCCACGCATCATCCAGGCACCTGCACGCGAATGCTTGTCGCCGGACCTTGCTTACGGGACCTTGCTTACAGGAATATGCCGTATCCAGGCTACGGCACTGCCGCGCTGGCATTCCCTGTCCGCCCTTTACTGAGGAATCTCGATGAGCGTGCGAGTGCTGATCGTCGATGCGCGTTCCGAGCGCTCGCACACGCTTGAACGCTCGCTCGTCGAGGCCGGCTTCGAAGTGCTGATGATCACCGACGAGTACTGCGACCTGCATGGCCTGGTCGAGCGCCTAGAGCCCGATGCGGTGCTGATCGATACCCGCCTGCCGAGCCGCGACGTTCTCGAGCACCTCGGCCATATCAACCGCCGATACCCGCGACCGATGATAGTGTTCTCCCGGGAAGCCGATTCGGCGCTGACCCGGCAGGCCGCGCGCGCCGGCGTCAGCGCCTATGTGGTCGAGGGGCTGGTGCCTTCGCTGGTGCGTTCGCTCATCGATGTGGCGATCGAAAGCTTCGAGACTCACCGCCAGCTCAAGCATGAGCTCAATCGTGCGCGCGAGACGCTGAACCAGCGGCGAACGATCGATCGCGCCAAGACCGCGCTCATGGAGCGTTACGGAGTCAGCGAGGCAATCGCCTATGGACAACTACGCAAACTCGCCATGGACCGCAGAACCACGGTATTCGAACTTGCCGGGGAGCTGCTCGAACAGCTCGTCGACACCCGGCCGCGCAAGCCTGGGGCAAAATCGCCCAATGGCGACGAAGGAGACGATCGATGAGCGCGCTTGAAACCCACCACCTGCGCCTGGCGATGCTGCCGCTGTCGGACAGTGCGCCGCTGGTGGTCGCCGCCGACCAGGGCTTCTTCGCCGAGGAGGGACTCGATGTCGAACTGCGCGTGGAGAGTTCGTGGGCCGCGGTACGCGATGCGATCCAGCTCGAGCAGGTCGAGGCAGCCCACCTGCTGCCGCTGATGCCGCTCGCAGCGACCCTCGGGCTCGATGGCCGTCCCACACCGATGCTCTCGGCGTTGACGCTCAACCTCAACGGCAACGCGATCAGCCTCTCGCGCCCGCTGTTCGAGCATATGTGCAGGCTACTTCCCGAGGCCGCCGCGCACCCGCAGCGACGCGCCGAAGCCCTCGCTCGGGTGATAGCGGCAAGGCGCGAGGCGGGTCTCGAGCCGCTCAGGCTGGCCAGCGTGCACCCGTTCTCGTCCCACCGCTACCTGCTGCGCGCCTGGCTCGACGCCGCGGGGATCGACCCGGACCGCGACGTGGAACTGCGGGTGGTGCCGCCCCCGCTGATGGCCGACCAGGTGGAGGCGGGGTGGATCGATGGCTACTGCGTCGGCGCGCCCTGGAATGATCTCGGCGTCGAGCGCGGCGTCGCTGTCGTGGCCTGCGAGGGCTACGCGATATGGCACAACGCCGGGGAGAAGGTCCTGGGGGTTCGCGAGCAGTGGGCCGAACGTCACCCGAACACCCACCATGCTCTGCTGAGAGCGCTGATCAGGGCCGGCCACTGGCTCGACGCCGATGCCGAGCATCGACTCGCCGCATGCCGGATGCTGATCGACGGCGGCTATCTCGCGCTACCCCACAGCGTCGTCGAAGCGGAGCTCCATGCTCGCTTCGTTGCCGGTGAGGGGCGCGACGCCCAGCGTGACATCCACTTCGCCCGCTTCAATGCCCAGCACCCCTGGCGTACCCATACGCTTTGGTTCGCGGCGCAGCTGCATCGCTGGGGCCACTTCGACGACGAAATCCGGCTGCGCGAGGCGGTCGAACGCTGCGTACGCCCGGACATCTATCGAGCGGCCGCGCATTCGCTGGGGATCGCGACCGCTCGCGCCGAACTCTGCTCGCTCGGCGAGCACGCCGAACCCCACCACATCGATGCCGACGACGGCACCGTGCTCCTGCTCGGCGCCGATTCGCTGCTCGCGGGCGGACGCTTCGACCCCTCGGCGCCTTTCCCTGCAAGCCGCGTGCAAAAGCCATGAGGCAGCGGTGAACGACGGCGGCCCGGGCTGGGTGCCCGGGCCGCCGTCATCGATCGCGCAATGCTCGCGAACCCGGCGCCTCAGCCCGGCGGCCAGTTCAACCGGCGCCCGCCGAGCAGATGCATATGGATGTGGTAGACGCTCTGGCCCCCGTACTCGTTGCAGTTCATCACCACCCGATAGCCCTCTTCGGCGAAGCCGAGCTGCTTGGCGAGCCGGGCAGCGACGAGCGGCAGACGCCCGACCAGCGCGGCGTCCTCCTCGGAGAGGTCGTTGAGCGTGGCGATCGGCTTCTTGGGGATGATCAGCACATGGGTCGGTGCCTGAGGGTTGATGTCGTTGAAGGCCAGCACCTGATCGTCCTCGTAGACGATCTCGGCGGGGACCTCGCGGGCGATGATCTTGTCGAACAGCGTGCTCATGAAATCCTCGTGGTTGTCGGCGGGGAACTAGCGGAAACGCCGCTGGGCGAGCAGCGACTCGATCTTCGGTGCGATGATCAGCTCGATCGCAAGCGGCATCTTGGCACCCGGGACCACCAGGGTATGCGGGCGGGTGATGAACGACCCCTGGATCATCGCCAGTAGGTAGGGGAAGTCGACCTGCATGCGATCGCGAAAACGGATCACCACGAACGACTCGGCGTCGGTCGGAATCGACTGCGGCTCGAAGGGGTTGGAGGTATCGACCGTGGGCACCCGCTGGAAGTTGATGTGGGTGCGCGAGAACTGCGGCTGGATGTAGCGCACGTAGTCCTGCATCCGGCCGAGGATGGTGTCGACCACCGCCTCGTGGGAGTAGCCGCGCATGTTGATATCGCGGTCGATCTTCTGGATCCACTCGAGGTTGACCGTCGGCGCCACACCGACCAGCAGGTCTACGTGGCGGGCGATATCGTACTCGTCGGTGACCAGGCCTCCATGCAGGCCCTCGTAGAACAGCAGATCGGTGCCGGCCGGTAGCGGCTGCCACTCGGTGAAGGTGCCGACCCGATGGCCGGCCTCGAGCATCCGCTTGTCTTCAGCATGGATGTAATGGCGATAGTCGCCGGTGCCGCGGGCATTGTACTCGGCGAACAGCGCCTCCAAGCGGTCGAGCAGGTTGGCCTCGACATGGAAGTGCGAGAGCTGGTGCTTGCGCTCCGGCTCCTCACGGCGAATCCGCGCGAGATCGTCGCGGGTATAGCGGTGAAAGGCGTCGCCATCGACGTAGGCGGCATGCACCGCTTCGCGCTCGAACATGCGCTCGAAGGCGCGGCGCACCGTAGTGGTGCCGGCGCCCGACGAGCCGGTCACGGCGACGATCGGGTACTCACGCGACATCGACTCCCTCCCCTCTGATGATCCCGACGACCCACTCGGGCCAGAGCCCCAGATTAGGCGTTTTCGCGCGCGATCGCACGATAGGCGATGTCGCGCCGATACACCGCCCCCTCCAGTTTGATCTCCTCGAGCCCGCGATAGCTCGCCGCCGCCGCATCGAAGACGCTCGCTCCCAGTGCCGTGACGCAGAGCACCCGGCCACCGCTGGAAAGCACTCGTCCATCGCCGTCCATCGTGGTACCGGCGTGGAACACCTTGGCGCCGAGCGCCTCGGCCGCATCGAGCCCAGTGATCGGATCGTTTCTGCGGTAGCTTCCGGGGTAGCCGCCGGCCGCGAGCACCACGCCGACCGCCGGGCGCGGGTCCCACTCGCAGCTGACCCGATCAAGCCTCCCCTCCAGTGCCGCGAGGCAGAGCTCGACCAGATCGGAGCGCAGCCGCAGCATGATCGGTTGGGTCTCGGGGTCGCCGAAGCGGCAGTTGTACTCGATCACCTTGGGCGCGCCTTCGGCGTCGATCATCAGCCCGGCATAGAGGAAGCCGACGTAGCGCGCACCCTCTTCCTTCATCCCGCGCACGGTCGGTTCGATCACCTCGCGCATGATCCGCGCGTCGATCTCGGCGGTAACCACGGGTGCCGGCGAATAGGCGCCCATGCCTCCGGTATTGGGGCCGAGATCGCCGTCGAGCGCGCGTTTGTGGTCCTGGCTGGTGGCCATCGCCAGCACATTGTCGCCATCGACCATGACGATGAAACTCGCCTCTTCACCGTCGAGGAACTCCTCGATCACCACCCGCGCGCCAGCATCGCCGAAGGCGTTGGCCTCGAGCATGTCGCGCACCGCAGCGCGCGCCTCCTGCTCGGTGGTGGCGACCACTACCCCCTTGCCGGCGGCAAGGCCGTCGGCCTTGATCACGATCGGCGCGGCGCGGCCGTCGACGGCGAGCGCATCGAGATAGGCGAGCGCTTCGCCGATCTTGGTGAAGGTGCGGTACTCGGCGGTGGGAATCGCGTGGCGGGCCAGAAAGTCCTTGGTGAACGACTTCGAGCCCTCGAGTTGGGCGGCCTTGGCGCTGGGGCCGAAGATCTTGAGCCCCTCGCGCTCGAAGCGATCGACGATGCCGGCGACCAGCGGCGCCTCGGGACCGACGATGGTCAGCTCGACGGCCTCGCGCTTGGCGAATTCGACCAGCGCATCGAAGTCGTCGATATCGATCGCCACGTTCTCGAGCTTCTCCTCACGTGCGGTACCCGCGTTGCCCGGAGCGACGAAGACCCGCTCGACCCCACTCGACTGCGCCGCTTTCCATGCCAGGGCGTGCTCGCGGCCGCCACCGCCGATGATCAATACCTTCATGGATACCATCCCGCTTGAACTTGAGTCGGATTCAGCCGCCGATTATGCCAGAAAACCGCGCCAGCGGCGGCGCGACCGAGATGTGCCCGAACTGCTATGCTAGCGACTGGCAATGAGTCACGAATCGATGAACCTGATCCTGTTCCCCCCCGAATCCCTGCGCCACTCCCCCGATGGAACCGCCTATGTGGAGCTTCGCGATCCACGCAGGCTGCGGCATCTCCACGAGGTGCATCGCGCCACCATCGGCGAGCGCTACCAGCTCGGCGAGATCGACGGCGAGATCGGAGAAGGCGAGCTGCTCGCCTTCGACCGCGACCTCGCGCGTTTCGCCTTCACCCCCCGCCGCGCCGCGCCGCAGCCGCTGGACCTGCACCTGCTGCTGGCGCTGCCGCGCCCGCGAATGCTCGCACGCAGCCTCGAGAACATCGCCACTCTCGGGGTCAAGCGCCTGACCCTGCTCCACACCGCACGGGTCGAGAAGAGCTATTGGCAGTCGCCGGAGCTGGGAGCGGAAAAGATCCGCCAGCATCTCGAACTCGGGCTCGAGCAGGCCCGCGACACGCTGATGCCGGCCGTCGAACTGGTCACCCGCTTCAAGCCATTCGTCGAGGACCAGCTGCCCGCGCTGCTCGAGGGGCGCCGAGGGCTCGTCGCCCACCCCGGTGCGGCGGCACCCTGTCCCCGCGGGCTGCCGCTCGATGCGCCGCTGCTGCTGGCAATCGGTCCCGAGGGAGGATTCATCGACTACGAGGTCGAGCGGCTGATCGAAGCCGGCTGCGAAGGCATCCATCTCGGCGAGCGTATCCTGCGGGTAGAGACCGCGGTGGTGGCGCTGCTCTCCAGGCTCTACTGAGCCTGACACCTTTCCCCCCCCTTGCCCAATCATCAACCATCGAGACCGATCATGGCCTCACTCGAACAACGCCTGCTCAAGCAGTCGACCCTGATGATGGCGCTGGTCGCCGTCTGCGGTATTTTCTTCGGCCTCTTCGCCGCTTCGCAGTCGATCCTCTTCGATGGGATCTTCTCGGTCGTCGCTACCCTGATCAAGATCCTGATGCTGATCACCGCCCGGCTGATCGCTCGTGAGTCGAGCCGTCGCTTCCAGTTCGGCTACTGGCATCTCGAACCGATCGCGATGCTGGTCGAGGGCGGCTTCCTGCTGCTGATCGCGGTCTATGCGATGAGCTCCGGCATCCTCGGCCTGCTCAGCGGCGGCCACGCGATCGATTTCGGCCTGGCGTCGCTTTATGCGGCGCTCTTCACCCTGATCGACTTCGGCTACTACGCCTACCTGCGCCGGCGCAATCGACGGCTGAACTCCCCGCTGGTGCGTTTCGACACCCTGAGCTGGATGACCGACGGCATTCTCTCCCTTGGGCTGCTGTGCGCCTTCGTCTGCGCCTGGATACTCGCCGACACCGGATACCGTGCGCTGACACCCTACCTCGACCCGCTGATCCTGGTGGTGATCTCGCTGATCATCGCGCCGACCGCGCTTCGCGCCTCGATGCCCGCGATCAGGGACCTGCTGCAGATGGTGCCGGGCTCACTGGATCAACAGGTGCGGGAGACGATGCAAGCGTTCGTCGCACGCCATGGGCTCGCCGGGTTCACCTCCTACGTCCAGCGCAGCGGACGCGCTCGTTTCATCGAGATTCACGTACTGCTCGCCGAGAACGCCGAGATCGGCACCATCGCGCGGCTCGACGGCTGGCGGGAAGAGATCGCAAGCGCGCTCGGGGAGGCAGCGCCGGAGCGCTGGTTGACCATCTCCTTCACCAGCGAACCACGCTGGGCAGAGTGATCTCGAAACTCGCCGGAAGGGTGATGGTAAGAAGCGACGCGGCATAGAGAGGAAAATATTGGCTTAAGCTTGGTTTGCTGGCGACCGACACTGATGAATGTTACATTTTTGGAGCTCGAACATTAACTTAGCGTCGCTCGAGCGGTGTATCGAGCGCTGCCGCGGATTCATTTTACAGCTAACTAATGAAATCGCCGCGACAGCGCGAAGGGAGCTCCAATCGACCCTGGGTCGGCTGCCATCCCCTTCCCCGAGCGTTTCGCCGAGCACCGAACCAATTGCCATCCTCGGCTTGGCCGTGAGCCACCTAATCCGCCTGAATCCGCGCAAGCGAGAAGTTCCCGCCTGCCACGGCGACAGGCGCCCGGCTCACAGCACCCGGCCGATAAAAAAGCATGCATGCCCTTCGCCACGCCGTCGAACCGGACGAGGCAGGGCCCGTCGAACCGAAGCCTGAGAGCGCGTACATGACCTTGCCGTTGATCGTCCTGCTCCCGCTGCTGGGCAGTCTCGTTCCCCTCCTGGGCGCGCGTGCCGGGCGCACGGGTAGCGCCTGCCTCACCGCCATCCTGCCGTTGTGTGCGCTGGTGTTGACCATCTTCCTCTCGGTCTCGGTATTCGATGGCCAGATCATCCGCTACAGCCTGCCATGGGTGCCGCAGCTCGGACTCGAACTCGCCTTCCGCCTCGACGGCCTGTCACTGCTCTTCGCCCTGCTGATTCTCGGCATCGGTCTGCTGATCATCGTCTATGCGCGCTACTATCTGGCGCCCGAAGACTCGATGGCGCGGTTCTACAGCTACCTGATGCTGTTCATGACCTCGATGCTCGGGATCGTCACCTCGGACAACCTGCTGCTGCTGTGGTTCTTCTGGGAGCTGACCAGCATCTCCTCGTTCCTGCTGATCAGCTTCTGGACCCACCAGAGCAGCGCGCGCAAGGGTGCCAGGATGGCCCTGGCGGTCACCGGTGCCGGCGGCCTCTGCCTGCTCGCGGGCTTCATGCTGATCGGCAAGATCGTCGGTACCTTCGACATCGGCACGATCCTCGATTCCGGCGACATGATCCGCGAGCATCCCGCCTACATGGTGGTGCTGGTGCTGGTGCTGATCGGCGCATTCAGCAAGTCGGCGCAGTTCCCGTTCCAGTTCTGGCTGCCCCACGCGATGTCCGCGCCCACCCCGGTGAGCGCCTACCTGCACTCCGCCACCATGGTCAAGGCGGGGATCTTCCTGATGATCCGCCTCTACCCGGTGATCAGCGGCACCGACGCCTGGTACTACATCGTCACCCTGGTCGGGCTGTTCACCATGTTCTACGGCGCCTACATGGCCATGGTGCAGTACGATCTCAAGGGGCTGCTCGCCTACTCGACGATCAGCCACCTTGGCCTGATCACCATGCTGCTCGGCCTCGATACCCGGCTCTCCACCCTCGCCGCGGTCTTCCACGTGGTCAACCATGCGATCTTCAAGGCGTCGCTGTTCATGGCGGTGGGCATCGTCGACCATGAATGCGGCACCCGGGACTCGCGCAAGCTCGGCGGCCTGCGCAAGTACATGCCGTTCACCGCCGCCCTCGCCACCGTGGCCGGCGCCTCGATGGCCGGGGTGCCGCTGCTCAATGGCTTCATCTCCAAGGAGATGTTCCTCACCGAGAGCCTGCAGACCCAGAACCTCGGCGGACTCTCCTGGCTGATCCCCGCGCTCGCGACGGTAGGCTCAGCGCTTTCGGTGGCCTACTCGCTGCGCTTGGTGGTCGATGTGTTCTACCGCGGCGCACCGCGCTTCTTGCCCAAGGAGCCCCACGAGGCGCCGCGGCCGATGCGCCTGCCGATCGAGGTACTGATCCTTCTGTGCCTCGCGGTCGGGATGTTCCCGGCGCAGATCGTAGGCCCGCTGCTCGATGTGGCGATGAGCGTGGTCGCCCCGAACGCGATGGACGGCCAGGATCTGTCGCTGTGGCACGGCTTCAACCTGCCGCTGATGATGAGCATCGCGGCGATGGTCTTCGGCGCCGTGCTCTATTTGCTGCGCGGTGGCCTCAACAGCTTCCGCCGCGACTTCCTCGTCACCGATGCCAAGTACGTGTTCGAGGGCGCGGTACAGCGCGCCACCGCATTTTGCGCCCGCGCCCTGGACCGCTTCGACTCACGTTCGCTGCAGCGCTACGTATTCCTGATGATGGCGATGATGCTGGTGCTGGCCAGCTTCGGCCTGCTGCGCATGCCGGTACTGATGGGCGAGGTGCCAATGCAGCCGCTCGACCCCTACATCATCGTCGGCGCCACGCTGATGGGCACGGGGGCGATCGCTACGGTCTACTTCCAGCGCCAGCGGCTGATCGCATTGATCTGCCTGTCGATCACCGAGCTGATGGTGATCCTCACCTTCCTGCGCTTCTCCGCACCGGATCTTGCGCTGACGCAGCTGGTGGTATCGACCGTCACCGTGATTCTGATGCTGCTGACCCTGTTCTTCCTGCCCCAGCAGACCCCCAAGGCGTCGAGCGGTATCCGCATCCTGCGCGACCTGATCCTCGCCGGAGCGATCGGCATCGTGATCGCGAGCATCAACTTCGCGGTCCTGACCCAGCCCTATGAGACCATAGGCAACTTCTTCACCGAGCAGGCCAAGCCCGGCGGCGGCGGCTACAACGTGGTCAACGTGATCCTGGTCGACTTCCGTGGCTTCGATACCTTCGGCGAGATCGCGGTGCTCGGCATCGCCGCACTCGGCGTGCTCAAGCTGCTCAACCGGATGAAGATCTTCGTGCCGACCACCAGCGCGGAGAACCGTCCCTGGTCGCCCGAGTACTACCCGACGATCTTCGGTTCGGTCTCCCAAGTGCTGTTCCCGCTGGCGCTGATGGTTTCGGTCTACATCTTCCTGCGTGGCCACAACCTGCCGGGGGGAGGATTCATCGGCGGGCTGGTCGCCGCCTCGGCGCTGATCATGCTCTACATGGCACGAGGCGTGGAATGGACCCTGCGCCGGCTGCGGGTCGACTACCAGCACGTGATCGCCGCCGGACTGCTGGTCGCCGCCTTCACCGGCATGGGTGCCTGGGCCTTCGGCGAGCCGTTTTTGACCTCCTGGTTCGACTACTTCCACCTGCCGCTGATCGGCGAGCTCGAACTCGCCACCGCCCTGCTGTTCGATCTCGGCATCTACCTGGTCGTAATCGGCTCGACGATGATGATCCTCGCCAATCTGGGCAAGCTGGCGACGCCGCACAGCCCGGCGCGCGAAGCGCGCAAGGCGTCGACCAAATCCACCACGATGGAGCACCATTGAGATGGAAGCGCTGTTTTCCGCCGCGGTCGGAATCCTGACCACTTGCGGCATCTACTTGACCCTGCGAGGACGCACCTTTCCGGTGGTCCTCGGCCTGACACTGCTGACCTACGCGGCCAACCTGTTCCTGTTCTCGATGGGACGGCTCAAGCTCGGCGCCAGCAATCTGGTCAACGACGGCCTTCCCGATGTCGACCCGCTGCCGCAGGCACTCGTACTGACCGCCATCGTGATCGGCTTCGCGATGACCGCGTTCGTGATCATCCTGGCGATTCGCGCCCGTGGGGATCTTGGCAGCGATCATGTCAATGGGCGCCGGCGCCAGTCACGGCGCAGCAGGAACGATGACCCGCTCGAGCTCAACCAGGCTCGTGGAGGCATCAAAAGGTGAGTGACCATCTGATCATTGCTCCCATCGTACTGCCGCTGCTGTTCGGCGCGTTGATGCTGTTCAAACGCGGCGATAGCCAGCGATTCCACCGCACGCTCGCCGCCATCGGCATGGTCGCGCAGCTGGCGGTGGCGATCACGCTGCTGGTCCAGAGCAGCGACGGCGCGATCCGCAGCTATGCGCTGGGCGACTGGCAACCGCCGTTCGGGATCATCCTGGTGCTGGACCGCCTGGCCGCCTACATGGTGCTGATCTCCACCCTGCTCGGCTCGGCGGCGCTGCTCTACTCCTCCGGCGGGCAGGACGCTCGCGGCAGCAACTTCCATGCGCTGTTCCAGTTCCAGCTGATGGGGATCAACGGCGCCTTCCTGACCGGCGACATCTTCAACCTCTTCGTCTTCTTCGAGATCCTGCTGATCGCCTCCTACGGGCTGATCCTGCACTCCGGAGGACGCAAGCGGACCCTGGCCGGGCTGCACTACGTGGTGCTCAACATCGCGGCATCGTCTTTCTTCCTGATCGCGATCGGTACGCTCTACGGCACCCTCGGCACGCTCAACATGGCCGATCTCGCGGTGCAGGTCACCAATATGGATCCGCGCCGCGCAGCGCTGGTGCAGTCTGCCGCGCTGCTGCTGATGGCGGTGTTCTTGCTCAAGTCGGCGATCCTGCCGCTGCATTTCTGGTTACCCCGCGCCTACGCCGCGGCACCGGGGGCGGTAGCGGCGATCTTCGCGATCATGACCAAGGTGGGGATCTACTCGATTCTACGGGTATATACGCAGATCTTCGGCGACCATGCCGGCGAGCTCGCCAATTTCGCCCACGTCTGGCTGTGGTGGGGCGGCCTCGCCACCCTCGCGATCGGCGGCATCGGCGTGTTCTCGAGCCCCGACCTGCGCCTGCAGGTCAGCTACCTGACCCTGATCTCGGTCGGCACCATGGTCGCCGCGCTCGGCATGAGCCACCCGGCGAGCTACAGCGCCCTGCTCTTCTACCTGCCCCATACCACGTTCATCAGCGCGGGACTGTTCCTGCTCTCCGAGGTGATCGGCCGCCAGCGCGGACGCGCCAGCACCCGCATCGTCAAGAGCCGGCGGCTGCGCCAGCCCTATCTGCTCGGCGCGCTCTACATGATCGGCATGCTCGGCATCCTCGGTTTGCCGCCGTTCTCCGGCGCGCTGGCCAAGACGCTGATCCTGTTCAGCGCCCAGGGTAGCGAGGGGGCCTGGCTCTGGCCGCTGGTGCTCGGTTCGACCCTGCTGGGTATCGTCAGCACCTCGCGCGCCGGCACCACGGTGTTCTGGCGCTCGGGCGCGAGCGCCTCGACCAAGGGGCCGTTGCTCAACCTGCGCACCGGCGGTGCGGTGGTCATGCTGATCGGCGTGGCCGTGCTGATGCCGATCTTCGCCGGCCCGATCAGCGCCTACACCGATACGATCACTGCGCAGCTGCTCGACACCAATGCCTACACCGAAGCGCTGCTCGGTGTCTCCATCGACACCGCCGGAGAGGAGAGCGGACCATGAAACGCTTCTTCCATTGGCTCATCACCCATCCCTTCATCTCCACGTTGATCTTCCTCACGTGGCTGCTGCTCACGTCATTCACCCCGGGCAGCGCGGTACTGGCGTTCATCCTCGCGCTGGTCATCCCCAAGCTCACCGATGCGTTCTGGGTGCCGCAGCCGAAGATCCACAAGCCGTTCAAGCTGATACTCTTCGTCTTCCACGTGTTCTACGACATCATCGTCGCCAACCTGGTGGTCGGGCGTAAGGTGCTTTCCCCCAGCCATCATTCACGGCCTGGATTCATCATCTATCCGTTGGCGATGCAGGAGCCGTTTCCCATCACCCTGCTGACCAGCACGATCTCGCTGTCGCCGGGCACGCTGTCGGCGCACCTGCGTCCTCACGACAACACCCTGCTGATCCATGCCCTCGACGTCGATGACAGGGAGGCGCTGGTCAATTTCATCTACGAGCGCTACGAACGCCCGCTCAAGGAGATCTTCGGATGCTAGGTTCAATGTCGATCCTCGAATGGGGGATCTGGATCAGCGCGCTGCTCTACATGGTCGCGTTCTGCCTGAACGCCTACCGCATCCTGATCGGCCCCAGCCTGCCCGATAGGATCGCGGCGCTCGACACCATGTACATGAACGCGATCGGCCCGGTGATCCTGATGGGCATCAGCACCGGCACTCGCTTCGACTTCGAAGCAGCGGTGCTGATCGCAATGTTCGGTTTCCTCAGCATCGCCGCGCTGTGCAAATATCTGCTGCGCGGCATGATCATCGAGTAAAGGAGGCAATTCCAATGGAATACCTGGGCTTTTTCATCGAGCTCGTCGTCGCCCTCCTGCTGGTATGCGGCGGCTTGACCGCGGTGATCGGCGGTATCGGCATGGTGCGATTCAACGACTTCTACATGCGCATGCACGGGCCAGCGATGAGCTCGACGATGGCGCTCGGCTGCATGATCCTCGCATCGATCCTGTTCTTCTGGTTCCACACCGGCACGCCAAGCTTTCCCGAGCTGATCCTCACCCTGTTCGTACTGATCACCGCTCCGGTGAGTGCCCACCTCTTGACCATGAGCGCACTCCACCTGAAGCTGCCACGGCAGTCCAATACCCAGGGCGGGCCGTTCGAGCTCAACGAGAAGATCGACCAGGACTAGCGCTGCGCCCTCTCGGGCCAGCATAGCAAAGGGCCGCCTCGCAGCAGTGCGAGGCGGCCCTTTGCTTGCACGCGACGGTTACCAGCCTTGGGTGTGCTGGACGACCAGGTCGGTGAAGAGCGCCAGATGATCCTCACGATCATTGAGCGCGGGAATGTACTCATAGCGATTGCCGCCCGCCTCGAGATAGTTCTCCTTGTTCTGGATCGCCAGCTCCTCGAGGGTCTCCAGGCAGTCGGCCGCGAATGCGGGGCTCATGATGTCGATGGCATCGAAGCGCTTCTGCTTGCCCCAGGCAGCGAGCGTGACATCGGTGTAGGGCTTGAGCCACTCTTCGCGCCCGAATCGCGACTGGAAGGTCATCGTCCACTCCTCATCCCCAAGCCTCAACGCTTCGGCCAGCAAGCGGCTGGTCGTCGCACATTCGCTCGCATAGGGATCGCCCTCCTCTGCATACCGCTTCGGCACGCCATGGTAGGACATCACCAAATGGCCTCGATAGCCTTGGCGATCCCAGTGCTCACGGACGCTGGCGGCGAGCGCCGAGATATAGCCCGGATGATCGTGGTAGCTGCGTATGGTGCGAAGCTCAGGATGTGCCGGGCAGGAGGCCAATGTTCGCGCCAGGCTATCGAACACCGATGCCGTGGTGGAGCGCGAGAACTGTGGGTACAACGGGAGCATCAACAGCCGCCGTACTCCCTTGGCCCGCAGCGCCTCGATGGCCTCCTCCATGCTCGGTCGACCATAGGTCATCGCCAGCTCGACCGGGATCTCCTCATCGAAACGCTCAGCGAGGCGCTCGGCAAGCGCACGCTGCTGACGGCGCGACATCACCAGCAGCGGTGATCCCTCATCGGTCCAGATCGAGCGGTAGGCTTTAGCGACCTTGGGCGGCCGGAAAGTCAGCACCACACCATAGAGTATCGGCAGCCATATCGGCCTTGGCGTATCCACCACCCGGCGGTCGGAGAGGAACTCGGCCAAATAACGCCTGACTGCGGGAGCGGTAGGTGCCTCAGGCGTACCTAGATTGACGAGCAGTACTCCGAAACGCGGACTTGGCATCAACGACTCCTTGATTCTTCGACTCAGTCTCTCCTGGAGACGCTGGCTGCCTTCGTACCATGCGGCCATGCCACCAGGACTGGCGGCATTATAAACCCCTGGGGAGAGATAGAACGGACCAATCCTGTCTATGAAAGCGGATTGAACGGCACTATGAGACGCCGGCTATAGCGGCGTCTCGGCGGGTGGGACAACGAGTGGGATTGGCGCTAAGTGTGCGCCGGACGGCGCGACACGGTCACAACGTCAGCGCAGTGCGCTCGTTGGCGGGGATATCGCTCTGCGCGGTTTCGACCAGAAAGGCACGCTTGACGCCGAGGGTCCGCAGCACATCGAATGCGGCATCCAACGAGCGAAACAGTTGGGGCCGCCCCTTGCGTTCCAAAAGCCAGACATGGCGGTCGTCACGACATTCGATCTGGTAAAGCTGATTGCCTACCGAAGCTATGATGTTCAATTCCAATTCACCGAGTCGCTCGGTGTCATGCTCGAGTTGATGCATGTCCATATCGGTTCTCCTTCATTGCATCGTTATTGCTCTCTTGTTTCGCGGCGCACCCTTGCTGGGCGCGAGGTCTCATGCATTCCTGGACCACCGCGAATGCGTACCGCACCCTCCTGGGCGGTACGTACGGTCATGCTATCGACACCCAGTGTCAGCAAGATGACTGCACCACTGTAGGACAACTAAAAGCGCCGTTCTATCCCCCCACAGCGGCGGGTGCACCAATGGGACGCCTCTGGCCCGCTCTCTTCAGGCACGACTCAACCAGGTCTTGCGACCGATGGCCCAGGCCTCCAAAGAGGAACGAGCAGGCAGCCGGCAATGAGAGAAGCCGGAGGGGAGTCGGAGAAAAACCGAGGGAGCACCGGCGGCGCCAGGACATCCAAGACCAAGAACATCCAAGACCAATAGCGCCCGCTAAAGCGAGCGCTATTGCCACCACTGGCGGTCAGCGATCGCGCATGAGGACGAAGCGTCGCTCAGTCGCGCTGATAGGTGCTGGGGTCGATCGCAACGCCGAGGGAATTGCGATCGATCCATTTACCCGCCTTGGCTTCACGATAGCGGAACACCACCATGTCGCCGACCTTCACCGGCAGCTCGGCATCTTCCACTTGATAGGTATAGGTCTCGCCACCTACCACCAGCACATGGCGATAGAGATCCGGCATGCCGAGCCACTCCTTGAACGGCCCTTCCCGATCGAGGCTCTCGAGCACACCGCGCGCCTCGAGCTTGGGTTGTCGACGCCGACCGCTGCGGCGAAATCCTGCTGCCATCTATGCCAATACCTCGTTTTCGAATCAGTGTAGAACCAGAGAATCAATCGTCGCCGAACTGGCCGTAGCTGTCCGGGGCAAGATCCTCGAAGCGGGTGTACTTGCCCACGAAGGCCATGTGCACAGTGCCGATCGGGCCATTACGCTGCTTGCCGATGATCAGCTCGGCAAGCCCTTTGTTATCGGGGTTGTCGCGATTATAGACTTCGTCACGGTAGACGAAGGCGATCAGGTCGGCGTCCTGCTCGATGGCGCCCGACTCGCGCAGGTCCGACATCACCGGGCGTTTGTTGGGACGCTGCTCGAGCGAGCGGTTGAGCTGCGAGAGCGCCACCACAGGGCAGCTGAACTCCTTCGCCAGCCCCTTGAGTGAGCGGGAGATCTCGGAAATCTCCGCAGTACGGTTTTCAGACATCCCCGGCACCTGCATCAGCTGCAGGTAGTCGATCATGATCAGGCCAATGCTGCCCGCTTCACGGACCAGCCGCCGAATTCGAGCGCGCATCTCGTTGGGCGACAGCGCCGGCGTATCGTCGACGTAGAGCTTGCGATCCTTGAGCAGGTTGACCGCCGAGGTCAGTCGAGGCCAGTCCTCGTCCTCCAGCTGGCCGGTACGCACCCGGGTCTGGTCGATTCTCCCCAGCGAAGAGATCATCCTCAGCATCAGCTGCTCTGCCGGCATTTCCATCGAGAACACGATCGATGCTTTGTCGCTACTGACCACGGCATGCTCGACCAGATTCATCGCGAAGGTGGTCTTGCCCATCGACGGGCGCCCCGCAACGATCACCAGATCCGCAGGCTGCAATCCCGAGGTCATCTCGTCCAGATCGCGAAACCCGGTCGACAGCCCGGTCATCTGGCCCTTGAGATTGAACAGCTGGTCGATCCTGTCGACCGCCTTGGTGAGCAGACTGCTCATTCCCACCGGACCGCCGAACTTGGGCCGGGACTCGGATATCTGGAAGACCAGCCGCTCGGCCTCATTGACCAGCTCATCGGCGGGACGCCCCTGGGGAGTGAAAGCCCCCTCGGCGATCTGGTTGGCGGCCTGAATCAATTTACGCAGCGTCGCGCGCTCGCGCACGATATCGGCATAGGCGCGAATGTTGCTGGCGGAGGGGGTGTTTCGAGCCAGTTCGGCGAGATAGGCCAACCCACCCACCTGATCGAGCTGGTCCCGCAGCTCCAGCGCTTCAGAGAGCGTCACCACGTCGACGGCGCGGCTCTCCTCGAGCAGCTGCTTGACCGCGTTGAAGATGCAGCGATGCTCGAAGCGATAGAAGTCATCACTGATCAAGCGTTCGGAGACCAAGTCCCAGGCACTGTTGTCTAGCATCAGACCGCCCAGCACCGACTGCTCGGCCTCGACGGAATGCGGTGGCACCTTGAGCGCAGCGGTTTCTTGATCGCGCTCGGTCACTTCGCTCATATGGGGTCCGTGAAGTGAAGGCAAGCCCCGACGGGGCGATACGAGAATTCTTCCGCGACCACGCCGCCAACGAGCGGCCAGAGGCATGCGGGGTAGGAGCATGGTAATGCCACCAGCCGATTCAGGCCAGCCGCGCAGGCCGATGGCCAAGGCCAGACCAAAGCTCGAAAAGAAAGGGGCACGCTTGCGCGTGCCCCCTTCCGACCACCGGTGGCGGACCGCTTATTCGGCGGTGACGACCACACGGACGACAGCCGACACGTCCGAATGCAGCTGGAGGTCGATATCGTATTCGCCGGTGGAACGAATCGGGCCTTCCGGCATCCGCACTTCGCTCTTGGCGACGTCGATGCCGGCCTGAGCGATGGCGTCAGCCAGATCGCGCGGACCGATGGAACCGAACAGCTTGCCTTCATCGCCGGCCTTGGCCGTCAGCGAAAGCTCGATGTCGGCCAGCTGAGCGGCGCGGCTCTCGGCTTCAGCCTTGCGGATCGCGGCTTCGCTTTCGAGCTCAGCGCGACGAGCCTCGAAGGCGTCGATGTTTTCCTGGCTCGCCGGTACGGCAAGGCCGTAGGGAATCAGGTAATTACGGCCGTAGCCTGCCTTGACGGTGACTTTGTCACCCAGGGCGCCCAGCTTGCCGAGCTTGTCGAGCAGAATGACTTCCATCTCGTTGACCTCTTAACGTTGACTACCGGCGAGACGCCCGCGGAAGTTCGCGAAGCTGTCGATCAGCGCCAGTAGCAGCACTATCACTATTGCGGGCCAGGTGGTCAGCAGCAGGGCATAGAAGCCCACCAGCCAAAGCCCATTCATCCCCTTGATACCCAGCAGCCCGTGCACCAGCGCGATGCCCGACACCAGCAGCGGCACCCAAGCGACCAGCAGCGCCGCGGGAGCGCCGAGCAGGCCGCCGACCAGGGCGATCGCAATCACCACGCCGAGCTCGGCCGGGCGCAGACGCAGCTGGTGAAACTCGCTGCGAAAGCCACCCGGATTGTAGAGCCCGGCCTGCCAACTGCGCGCCAGCGCCAGACAGGCGACCGAAGCGAGCAGCATCATCAGCCCGGTGACCACACCGATCAGCAAGCTGGCGAGCTGATCGATCGAGATGCCCTGCTGCGCGTAGCTGGTCAGCAGGGCATCGATCTCACCGGAACTCTGACGCAGCTGCTCGATCAGCAGACCCGCGTCGGGTGGTACGAAGATGCCGCTCTGGCCCAGCACCGCGGAGACCAGGCTGCCTGCGATCAGCGTCTCGCTCCAGCGCGTCCGGGCTCGCAGCACTCCGGCCATGAGCGCGACCAGCACGATGCAGCTCACCGGCAGTACGTCGCCCTGCGTCCACCAGAACAGGCTGGGAATCAGGGCGGCGATCAGCACCGGCGCCGCTTGCGTCGTGCCCTTGCGAAGCACACAAAGCGCAACGACTGCGGCGCCCAGCCAGAAGAACCAAGGCACCAGGGTGGCGGCCAGCGCCACCCCGATCGCCTGGTAACGGCCCTGCATCACCCATTTGGCGAACGCTAGCAGCATGGGTACCCGCTTACTGGTGGCTGTCGGTGTACGGCAGCAGCGCCAGGTAGCGCGCGCGCTTGATCGCGGTGGCCAGCTGACGCTGGTAGCGAGCGCGGGTACCGGTGATGCGGCTGGGTACGATCTTGCCGGTTTCGGTGACGTAGGACTTCAGTGTATCGATGTCCTTGTAATCGATCTGCTTCACGCCTTCGGCGGTGAAACGGCAGAACTTACGGCGACGGAAAAAGCGTGCCATGGGTCAATCCTCCGGACGAATCTTACTCAGCGGTTGCTCTTTCAGCGTGGTAGCTTTCGCTGTCACGCTCGCCATCGTTACGCTCACCATCACCGCGCTCGTCACGATCACGACGGCGACCGCGCTCTTCACCGGCCTTCATCATCGGAGAGGCTTCGGTGACCGCTTCGTTGGTGCGTACGACCATGTTGCGGATGATCGCGTCGTTGAAGCGGAAGATGTTCTCGAGCTCGGCCAGCGCTTCAGCGCTGCACTCGACGTTCATCAGCACGTAGTGCGCCTTGTGGATCTTGTTGATCGGGTAGGCCAGGTGGCGGCGACCCCAATCCTCGAGACGATGAACGGTGCCGCCGCTCTCGGTGACGATGCCGGTGTAGCGCTCGACCATCGCCGGAACCTGCTCGCTCTGGTCCGGATGAACCATGAAGACGATTTCGTAATGACGCATGATGTCTCCTTTCGGTTTGACAGCTTCGACGCGTTCCAACGCAATGGCGTGGAGCCGGAAGAAGCAAGGAGGGAGATGAATGTCGCGACGGCGAACCGTCGGAACACGATTGCGAACCACCGCTGTAGCGGCGGCCGCGAATATGACGAAAAGCCGCGATATTCTAATGATACTGGCACATGACTACAAGCGTGGCGCTCAACCGCGCTGCCGTACCGCTTCGAAAAGTCCGATGCCAGCTGCCACGGAAACGTTGAGACTCGACACTCTGCCCGCCATCGGCAGCTTGACCAGCGCATCGCAGCGCTCACGCGTCAGCCGCCTGAGCCCCTTGCCCTCCGCCCCCATCACCAGCGCGCAAGGCCCACGCAGATCCACCTCGAACAGGCTTTGAGTCGCCTCCCCGGCGGTCCCATAGACCCAAACGCCCTGGCTGCGCAGCGTCTCCAGCGTGCGGGCGAGGTTGGTGACCTGATAGACCGGCACCGCCTCCGCCGCACCGGAGGCGACTTTACGCACCGTGGCATTGAGCGGTGCGGCACGATCCTTGGCAACGATCACGCCATGGGCACCAGCAGCATCGACGCAGCGCAAGCAGGCGCCGAGGTTGTGGGGATCGGTGACGCCATCCAGTACCAGCAACAGCGCAGGCCGGGCCTCACGCCAGTCGTCGAGGCGCCAGAGCAGGCTCTGCTCCGCCTCGGCAACCAGCGGCGGGCAGAATGCCACCACTCCTTGATGATTGCCGCCTTGCGCGACGGCATCGAGCGCCTCGCGCGACGAACGCTGGATATCGATGCCCCGCTCGGAAGCGATGGCACAGAGCTGGGCGAGACGCTCACCCGCGTCCCCTTCCTGAATCCACAGCTGCCTCGGCGGCTCGACCCGATCGTTCTCGACGGACAGCAAGGCCTCGACGCTGTGCACCCCATAGACCGCCTCGCACCCCTTGGGTGGTACCGGCGAGGCGCCCGCCGCGCGTGCGGGGCGCTTCGCCGTGACACCCTCTGCACCGGGGGTACGGCGGGAGAGATTCTGATGACGACGTGCCATCAGTCACGTCCTTCCGGCTTTTTGCCGCCGCGCCTCGGCCTGGAGGTTTTACCCGCCGAGGAAGAGCGCTCGCCCTCGCCGGCCGCGGCTTTGGCAGCGCCCTTCTTCGGCCGGGCCGGAGCAGCGGTTTCGGCCTTGGCCGCTTGCGCCTTGGCGGCGCCCTTCTTCGGCCGGGCTGGAGCAGCGGTTTCGGCCTTGGCCGCTTGCGCCTTGGCGGCGCCCTTCTTCGGCCGGGCTGGAGCAGCGCTCTCGGCCTTGGCCGCTTGCGCCTTGGTGGCGCCCTTCTTCGCCCGGGCTGGAGCAGCGCTCTCGGCCTTGGCCGCTTGCGCCTTGGCGGCGCCCTTCTTCGGCCGGGCTGGAGCAGCGCTCTCGGCCTTGGCCGCTTGCGCCTTGGTGGCACCCTTCTTGGCGCGGGCTGGAGCAGCGCTCTCGGCCTTGGCCGTTTCTGCTTTGGTGGTGCGCTTCTTCTCCCGGACTGGAGCAACGCTCTCAGCCTTGGCCGCTTCCGCCTTGGCGACGCGCTTCTTCGGCCTGGTTACAGCGGTGCTTTCTGCCTTGGCCGACTCGGCCCTGGCCGTATGCGACTTCTGCGCAGTCTTGGCATCGCTTTGTCCTTCGGACGACTGTCCACTGCGCTTGCGTCTCCGCGGCGTGCCCTGCTCGGTGACGGCATCGCCGCGCGGAGCTTCGATTGCAGCGGGCTGGTCATCCTGCTGGCGTTTGCGACGCATCCGCTCACGCCGACCCATCCGTCCTTTGCGCTTACGCTTGCCGCCCACCTCCTCGGTGGGAGCCGGCGGATTCTCGACTCGCGTCTGCCGCGCGCGGGTCGGGGTCCGAGCAGCCTTCTCGGCGATCAGGAAGTCGATCTTACGACTGTCGAGGTCGACCCGTGCGACCTGTACGGTCACGCTGTCGCCCAGCCGATAGGTGGTGCCGCTGCGATCGCCGCGCAGCTGGTGGCGCTCGGGCTGGAACTGGTAGTAGTCGGAAGGCAGCGCGCTGATGTGCACCAACCCTTCGATGAAATAGTCATCCAAGCGCACGAAGATGCCGAACTGAGTCACCGAGGCGATCTTGCCGCCGAGCACCTCACCGACCTTGTCAGCCATGAACTCGCACTTCAGCCAGTCCTCGACGTCACGGGTCGCTTCATCGGCGCGGCGCTCGGTCATCGAACAGTGCTCGCCGAGCTCGACCATCTGCACGTCGGTATAGGGGCACCAACGCTGCGCCGGCTCGACCGGCGTATCTTCGACGCGCTCGACGTTGCCGCTCTTCTGCCCGCTGCGAATCACCGAGCGGATGGCGCGGTGGACGATCAGATCGGGGTAGCGACGGATCGGCGAGGTGAAGTGGGCATAAGCGGCATAGGCAAGGCCGAAATGGCCTTCGTTATGCGGCGAATAGACCGCTTGCATCATGCTGCGCAGCATCACCGTCTGGATGATGTCCGCATCGGGGCGCTGGCTGATCGCTTCACGCAGCACCTGGTAATCACTCGGGTTCGGCTCGTCGCCGCCGCCCAGACTCAAACCGAGCTCGGCGAGGAACACACGCAGATTCGCCAGGCGCTCCGCGGAGGGGCGCTGGTGCACACGGTAGAGCGCCGGCAGCTTGTGCTTGTCGAGGAAGCGCGCCGTGGCGACGTTGGCCGCCAGCATGCACTCCTCGATGATCTTGTGGGCCACGTTGCGCGAGCGCGGAACGATCTTCTCGATCTTGCGCTCATCGTTGAAGATGATCTGGGTTTCGGTGGTCTCGAAGTCGATCGCGCCCCGCTCGGTGCGCGCGGCGCGAAGCACCTGGTAGAGCCCATGGAGATCCTCGACGGCCGGCAGCACCGCGGCATAGTCGCGACGCAGGAGACGCCCCTCCTCGCTTTCGGGCGCCTCGATCATCGCACCGACCTTGGTATAGGTCAGCCGGGCATGGGAGCGCATCAGCCCCTCGTAGAACTTGTAACGGCTGATCTCGCCTTTCTTCGAGATGTTCATCTCGCAGACCATGCACAGGCGATCGACGTCGGGGTTGATCGAACAAAGGCCGTTGGAGAGCAGCTCCGGAAGCATCGGCAGCACCTGCCCCGGGAAATAGACCGAATTACCCCGGCTGCGCGCTTCGACGTCGAGCGGCGTATCGACGCCGACGTAATAGGAGACGTCGGCGATCGCGACGATCAGCTTCCAGCTGCCCGACTTGGTGCGGTAGGCATGCACCGCGTCGTCGAAGTCCTTCGCATCCTCGCCATCGATGGTGACCAGCGGCAAGTCGCGTAGATCGACACGTCCATGCTTGTCCTGCTCCAGCACTTCGGCGGAGATCCCTCGGATCTGCGCTTCGACCTCGTCGGGGAAATCCGAGGGCAGGTCGTGCTCGCGGATCGCGATCTCGATCTCCATCCCGGGGTCCATCCGCTCACCGAGGACTTCGATCACTTCACCCTGGGGCCGCGCCCGAAGCGCGGGCTGCTGGGTGATGCGAACCGCGACCACCTGGCCGTCCCGAGCACCGTTGGTGGCGGTCGGCGGTACCAGCACCTCATGTGCGATGCGGGAGTTTTCCGGTATCAGCGCCGCGAACCCCGTCTCGCTTGAGTGTTCGCGGAAAATACCGATCAGCGTCTGGGTGTTGGCTGCAGTGACCTCGACGATGGTCGCCTCGGGGCGGCCGCGGCGATCGCGACCGCTGACCCGCGCCACCACGAGATCACCATCGAAGACGCGACGCATCTGCCGCGGCGGCAGGATGAGATCGGGCTTTTCTCCATCCTTGCGCGAGAGAAAGCCGATACCGTCCCGATGACCGATAACCCGCCCCTCGATCAGTTCCGAGGGGTCGATGGTCTGGTACGCGCCGTCGCGAGTCTTGAGGATTTGCCCGTCGCGTTCCATGGCGATCATCCGCCGCCGTACCGCTTCTCGCTGCTCCTCGTCCTCGAGGCCCAGAAGCCGGCTCATGTTCTCGTGAGTCAAAGGCTTGCCATGGGCAGCGAGACGCTCGAGCAGGAATTCACGGCTGGGAATGGGCTTATCGTAATTATTGGCTTCGCGCTCGGCGTTGGGGTCTTCGCTCAACGTCCACTGCTTCATGAATACGTCCCTGACTGATTGGATACCGACCGGCTGGATGCGGCGAAAGAATGAGGGCGCGGCATGGGGGACTTCGCTGTGACAAAGACGAACGCGCGCTCGGGAGATGTGAGGGTAACGGAGGTATTGCCGTGGAACCCGATCACGGATTCATATGGAGTGGTTGACATGCGACGAGTATAGCCGCCACTTAGGTGCGAACCCAAGCGGCGTTTCCGTCTCGCGGTGCTTTTCATCCCGCCCCTCTTGCAACGGAGAAAAAAAAAGGTATTATCTGCGGCCACTTGCCCGAGGCATCCCGAGCAGATGGGATGAACCGAACTGCAGGCCCAGGTGGCGGAATTGGTAGACGCGCTAGCTTCAGGTGCTAGTGTCCTTACGGACGTGAAGGTTCAAGTCCTTTCCTGGGCACCACTGTCCTTTTCGGCCAGATTGATATATGCAAGGGCAAGACTGCAAGGCCCGGATGGCGGAATTGGTAGACGCGCTAGCTTCAGGTGCTAGTGTCCTTATGGACGTGAAGGTTCAAGTCCTTTTCCGGGCACCATATCGTTAGACCCACCATGTCAGGCCCCACGAAAGAGCGGTGGTTCGGACAAGCCCAGGTGGCGGAATTGGTAGACGCGCTAGCTTCAGGTGCTAGTGTCCTTACGGACGTGAAGGTTCAAGTCCTTTCCTGGGCACCAAGATCATTCGAGAACCGGCCTCTGGCCGGTTCTTTCGTTTCCGCACGCCCAATCCCACTCCACGCCCAGATCCCCGCGCCTACCGCTCGGCGCGCTTCGCCATCATCGGGCGGGAGGTCTGGGCGGCTCCCGCCGCGGCGACGATGATCGAAAGAACCGCCAGCCATTGCAGCGGCGTGAGCCGCTCACTTAGGAAGATCAGCCCCGACATGGCGGCAACTGCAGGCTCGAGGCTCATCAGCATGCTGAAGGTGCGCGACGGCATCCGTCGCAGGGCGACCATCTCGAGCGAATAGGGCAAGGCGGTGGAGAGCACAGCCACCGCCAACGCGACCGGCAGCAAGGCCGGCACGAACAATTCGCTGCCGAGTTGGGCAACGCCGATCGGCATCGCCATCAGCGCCGCTACTACCGTGCCGAGCGCCACGGTACGGCTGCCATGGTCGGTGCCGGCCTTGCGCCCATAGATGATGTAGAGCGCCCAACAGCCCCCGGCCGCAAGCGCGAACGCAGCGCCCAGTGGGTCGATCGGCGCCTGAGTCGCGCCTACCGGCAGCAGCAGCCAGAGCCCCAGTGCGACCAGGGCCACCCAGACGACATCAAGCACCCTGCGCGAGGAACAAAGCGCTACGGCGAGCGGACCGGTGAACTCCAGCGCTACCGCGATCCCCAGCGGCACACGCTCGAGCGCTTGATAGAACAGCATGTTCATCCCACCGAGCGCGAGACCATAGACCAGCAGCGAACGGCAGGAGTGCAGTCCAGGCCATCCGCCCCGCCAAGGGCGCATGATCACGCAGAGCAATAGCGCGGCGAGCCCCAGACGAAGGGCTGAGACGCCCACCGCTCCAAGCGCGGGGAACAGGGTCTTGGCAAGCGCCGCCCCGGTCTGGATCGAGACCATTGCCACCAGCAGCAGCACGACGGGAAACCAGATGGAGCGAGAGGCGGTCAGGAGGGGCATGAGCTGTCAGCGGTCAGGCGCCGTAGCGACGGCAAGTGGATAAGGGGGCCCAAGGCTAACACGGCTGCCCAACGAGCGCGCCATGCTGGTGCACCCTTCCGCCTCGCCTCAGCCCCCTCGCTCGCTCAGTAACGCGAAGGCCTGCGAGCATAGCGTTCGAGCTGCCAACCGCTGGTATCGACCTGCGACTCCAACTGCGACTGGCTGCTCGCCGGCAGCCCGGGGAAGAAGTCGAGTCCAGTACGCGCCTCGATCTCATCGATGCTGACCAGGTAGCGATCGAGCGGTTCGTCGCCACGCACGCGCTGGGGCATGATGAAGGCCAGGGCCCGGGGCCCCTGCCCCGGCTCTCCAGGCGCGACGATGATTTTGTAGAAAGCCTCGGGGATCGAAACGCAGGTCGGCAGCTCCAGCTCGATCAAACGCGCCAGCGAACGTTGACATGAGGGGAGCCATTCGAAGCTCTCGCCGTAGATCGGCCCGCTGACCACCCAGAGCGTGCCGAATCGGGGCAGCATGTCGTCCATCACCGCAGCCTCGAGGCGCTGCCACAGCCTGCGATTGAGATCGGGGCGCTGCGGGGCGATGTTGGTCATCAGGAAGGTCTGCCGCTGGGCTTCTCGCCCATAGACGCTGGCGATCGCGTAGTTCGGCGCCATATGGCCGCGATCGTAGCCGCTGCCGGTGTAGGCATCCGACGACAGCGGCAGCCCCGATCGCCAGTCGCGCTCGAATCCGTCGGGGCGTGGCAGACGGTAGGCGGGATGATTGGCATCGAGCCGGTAGAGCACCCATAGCGGGGTCATCCGCAGGTCCGACCAGCCGACCAGGAAACCTTCATTGCGCAGGATGCGATGGAAGGTGCGCCAGTCCAACGAGCGCTGCACCGCAGGCGGTCCTTCCCAGCTCATCCGCTCGCGATGTTCCTGCTCGCTGTAGTACCAGAGTCCGCCGATCACCGCGGCGAAGACCAGCCCCAAAAGCCCACCACGCAACAGCTTGCGAATCCAGCCGAATGGCCAAGGCAGAGACGCCGAACGCGCCTTGCGACGTCGCGCCATCAGCTCTCACCCCGCCCGGACTTCATCCTCAGGCGGCACACGATGCGCAGCCGCTCGATCAACGGCAAAAAAAACGATCCAGCCTTCACGTCTTGCTCTTGTCATGCGTGGAACGGCCCAGGGCTGCGCCCGGGAGGAATAACTCAGCGCCTACAGGCCAACGGAGAACATTGTCTCCAGGTCATGGCGACTCTCACTGAGGTGACGATCTGCCACGCCCGCGGCAGTATACCCGGATGCACCGTTACCCGCCCGCCTCGGCCGCGAGGAAAGAAGAAGGCCCGCGCGAGGCGGGCCCGATCATAGCGAGAAATGGGGTCAGTGCAGCTCGGTGTCGCTGCTCGGCCACTGGTAGCGCTGAACCAGTTCATCACCCTCGCGCGACTCGAGCCGCACCGGGAATCCCCATAATTGATGCAGATAGCGCAGTACCGAATGCACCGAACGCTCCATCGGACGACGGTCGCTACGCTGGTGGCGCAGGGTCAGCGAACGGTCACCATAGACGTCGGCCTCCCAGACCTGGATGTCAGGCTCGCGATGGCCAAGCGCGTACTGGGACGAAAGCGCCTCGCGGAGCTGGCGATAGCCATCGTCGTCATGGATGGCGCCTATCTCGAGCGTCTCCTCGCGATCATCGTCGAGCAGCGCGAAAAGACGCAGATCGCGCATCACCTTGGGTGAGAGGAACTGCTGGATGAACGACTCGTCTTTGAAGTTCTGCATCGCAAAATGCAGCGTCGGCAGCCATTCCGAGCCGGCGAGCTCGGGAAACCAGCGACGGTCCTCGTCCGTCGGCGCCTCGCAGATCCGCTTGATGTCGGTGAACATCGCAAAGCCGAGCGCATAGGGGTTGATGCCGTTGTAGTAAGGGCTATCGAAACCCGGCTGGGCCACCACCGAGGTGTGCGACTGGAGGAACTCGAGCATGATCCCCTCGTCGATCAGCCTCTCGTCGTAGAGCTGATGCATGATGGTGTAGTGCCAGAAGGTCGCCCACCCCTCGTTCATCACCTGAGTCTGGCGCTGGGGATAGAAGTACTGCGCCATCTTACGCACGATGCGCACCACTTCGCGCTGCCAAGGTGCGAGCAGCGGCGCGTTCTTTTCCAGGAAGTAGAGCAGGTTCTCCTGCGGCTCCGCCGGATAGCGTCCGCGCCGATGCAGCCGCAGCGGATCGTTGCTGTCATCCTCTTGCTCGCCCCCGGCCTGGAGCGGGTGCGGAATGGTGCTCCATAGCATGTTGACCTGCGACTGCAGGTAGGCCTCGCGCTCGGACTGGCGCTTCGCCTCCTCGGCGGCGGAGATCGGTGACGGGCGCTTGTAGCGGTCGACGCCGTAGTTCTGCAGCGCATGACAGGCGTCGAGCAGCTGCTCGACCGCATCGACCCCATGGCGCTCCTCGCATTCGGCGATGTAGCGACGGGCGAACACCAGGTAGTCGACGATCGCCGACGCATCGGTCCAGGTACGAAACAGGTAATTGCCCTTGAAGAACGAATTGTGCCCATAGCAGGCATGCGCGATGACCAGGATCTGCATCATCAGCGTGTTCTCTTCCATCAGATAGGCAATACAGGGATCGGAATTGATCACCAGCTCGTAGGCCAGTCCCATCTGCCCGCGGCGATAGGCCTGCTCGACCGACAGGAACTGCTTGCCGAACGACCAGTGATGGTACCCGACCGGCATGCCGACACTGGCATAGGCATCCATCATCTGTTCGGAGGTGATCACTTCGATCTGGTTGGGGTAGGTATCGAGCCGGTATTGCGCGGCTACCCGTGCGATCTCCCGCTCGAAACGCTCGAGATCGGAGAAACTCCAGTCAGACCCTTTGCTCGGCTGGCGCTCGTCGAGCCCTTCGCGCGCATGGACTTCAGACATCTTCTGCCTCCTCGAATCGAGAGCTTGGGCGCCGTTCAGGCAGCCTGGCGGCGCTTGAACAGTTCGCGGAAGACCGGATAGATATCGCTTGCCTCGACGATCTGCTGCATCGCGAATCGCTTGCCATGCCGCTCGGCGACCCGGGTGTACTCCTCCCACAGCGCCTGGTGGGCGTGGGGCGTGATCTCGACGTAGGCGAAGTAGCGCAAAAGCGGCATCAGCTTGTCGTCGAGCAGTCGCCGGCAGCTGACCGAGTCATCGTCCCAGTTGTCACCATCCGAGGCCTGGGCGACGTAGAGATTCCAGTCACCCGGCGGATAGCGCTCCTCGATCACCTCGTGGAGCAGCCCGAGGGCGCTAGAGACGATGGTCCCGCCGGTCTCACGGGAGTAGAAGAACTCCTCCTCGTCCACCTCCTTGGCCGCGGTGTGGTGGCGAATGAACACCAGCTCGACCCGCTCGTAGTTACGCTCGAGGAACAGGTAGAGCAGCAGGAAGAAACGCTTGGCGATGTCCTTGTGCGCCTGGGTCATCGAGCCGGAGACATCCATGATGCAGAACATCACCGCCCGATTGGATGGCTGGGGCTGGTCGGCCAGCTGGTTGTAGCGCAGGTCGTAGGTATCGATGAACGGCACCGCCTCGAGCCGCTTCTCGAGCGCCTCGATCTCCCCCTTGAGCTCCCGGATCCGTGATGGGTTGCGCAGCACCGGGTCCTTGCGTTCCTCCTCGTCGAGCGCCTCCTGGGCCTCGCGCAGCGCACGACGAATCGGCGCGCGCATCGCGATGCGCCGGGCATAGGCCTCGCGCATCGAACGCACCACGTTCATCCGCGCGGGCACTCCGTCTCGCCCGACGCCTGCCCGTACCGGACGCACCTCGCGCATGTCGACCAGCTGCTTGCGCTCGAGATGCGGCAGCTCCAGCCCGTCGAAGACGAAATCGAGAAACTCCTCGCGCGAAAGAGAGAAGGCGAACTCGTCCATGCCTTCGCCCTGGTTCGACGCGCGGCCATCGCCGCTGCCGTTCCCCCCACCGCCGCCGCTGGGCCGGCGCAGGCGATCACCGGTAACGAACTCCTTGTTGCCGGGGCTGACGACGGTGCGATTGCCGCCCTGCCCATGGCGGAACACCGGTTCAGAGATGTCGCGGGCAGGAATGCTGACCTTCTCGCCGCGCTCCATGTCGGTGATCGAGCGTCGGTTGATCGACTCCTCCACCGCGCGCTTGATGTGACTGCGGTAGCGGCGCAGGAACCGCTGCCGGTTGACTGCGCTCTTGTTGCGGGCATTGGCCCGCCGATCGATGAAGTAACTCATGCACATCCACCTCCCTTGCAGAGACCAGCGCGCCTTCGTTGACCTCGAAGCGCGACGGCGAAGGGTGCCGGAAGGGGCCGCCGGTCCCGCTACACGCCGGGACCGGCGGCACGCAGGCGGGGGCTACCCCCGCCGCGGCGCCGCCGCTACTGCGACTTGCGCACTCGCAGGTACCACTCCGAGAGCAGTCGCACCTGCTTCTCGGTGTAGCCTCGCTCGACCATTCGCGCGACGAAGTCCTCGTGCTTCTTGCGATCGGAGTTGGACGCCTTGGCATTGAAGGAGATCACCGGGAGCAGCTCCTCGGTGTTGGCGAACATCTTGTGCTCGATCACCCCTTTGAGCTTCTCGTACGACTGCCAGCTCGGATTGCGGCCGTTGTTCTGCGCCCGGGCACGAAGCACGAAATTGACCACCTCGTGACGGAAGTCCTTGGGATTCGAGATGCCTGCCGGCTTCTCGATCTTCTCGAGCTCCTCGTTGAGCGATTGACGGTTGAACAGCTCGCCGGTCTCGGGCTCGCGGAACTCCTGATCCTGGATCCAGAAGTCGGCGTAGGTGACGTAGCGGTCGAAGATGTTCTGCCCATACTCACTGTAGGACTCGAGGTAGGCGGTCTGGATCTCCTTGCCGATGAAGTCGACGTAGCGCGGCGCCAGGTACTCCTTGATGAAGCGCAGGTAGCGCTCGTGGGTCTCCTTGGGCAGCTGCTCCTGCTCGATGCGCTGCTCGAGCACGTAGAGCAGGTGCACCGGGTTGGCCGCCACCTCGTGAGTGTCGAAGTTGAACACCCTGGAGAGGATCTTGAAGGCGAAACGAGTCGAAAGCCCTTCCATCCCCTCGTCGACCCCGGCGGCGTCGCGATACTCCTGGATCGACTTGGCGCGGGGATCGGTATCCTTCAGGTTCTCGCCGTCGTAGACCCGCATCTTCGAGTAGACGTTGGAGTTCTCCGGCTCCTTGAGCCGCGAGAGCACCGAGAACTGCGCCAGCATACGCAGCGTATCCGGCGCGCAAGGCGCCTTGGAGAGCGAGGAGTGCTCGAGCAGCTTTTCGTAGATCTTCATCTCTTCGGTGACGCGCAGCGTATAGGGCACCTTGACGATGTAGACGCGGTCGAGAAACGCCTCGTTGTTGCGATTGTTGCGGAACTGCTGCCATTCCGACTCGTTGGAGTGCGCCAGCACCACCCCGTCGAACGGGATTGCCCCCATGCCTTCAGTCGGGTTGTAGTTGCCCTCCTGGGTCGCGGTCAGCAGCGGATGGAGCACCTTGATCGGTGCCTTGAACATCTCGACGAACTCGAGCAGCCCCTGGTTGGCGCGGCACAGCCCGCCTGAGTAGCTGTAGGCATCGGGGTCGTCCTGGGAGAACATCTCGAGCTTCCTGATGTCGATCTTGCCGACCAGCGCGGAGATGTCCTGGTTGTTGTCATCGCCCGGCTCGGTCTTGGCGATCGCCACCTGGTTGAGCCGCGAGGGCATCAGCTTGACCACCTTGAAACGGGTCAAATCGCCACCGTACTCCTTGAGCCGTTTGGCGGCCCAGGGCGACATCAGCGAGCGCAAGTAGCGCCTCGGGATGCCGTACTCCTTCTGCAGCAGCTCGGCATCCTCGGGACCGAACAGCCCGAGCGGGGATTCGTAGACGGGTGAATCCTTGATCGCATAGAAGGGCACTGTTTCCATCAGCGCCTTGAGACGCTCGGCGAGCGACGACTTGCCGCCACCGACGGGACCAAGCAGATAAAGGATCTGCTTGCGTTCCTCGAGCCCCTGAGCTGCATGGCGGAAATAGGAGACGATCTGCTCGATCGCCTCTTCCATGCCGTAGAACTCTTCGAAGGCCGGATAACGGCGAATCAACTTGTTCGAGAAAATGCGCGAGAGGCGCGAATCCCTGGACGTATCGATCACCTCCGGTTCCCCGATCGACATCAGCATCCGTTCGGCCGCGCTGGCGTAGGCCCCGGGCTCCTGCCGGCAAAGCTCCAGGTACTCCTGAAGGCTCATCTCTTCCTGCTGAGCCCGCTGATAGCGATTCTGCACATGATCGAAGATGCTCATCGAAGCCTCCCGGGCTTACCGTCCCTTCCCAAAGGCGGCGAACCGCCCGGACGGTGATTACAGTGGTTTACCGCACAAGCCATACTCCTACCCGCGTTTCATCAATGCCTCCCGGCAGAAACGATCGGGAGTCGAGGGGGCGATCCCGCCGCCCCAAGGAGCACGACCTTGGCCGTACTCACATAATCACTACAGCACAATGACGGCGAATGCCAAGGGCATAAACGTCGGTCTCAGCGCGCGCCTACCTAACCAGGTGCAAAAAGAGTGCCCAATGCACTGCGACGGGCAGCACTTTTCTTCCCTTTGCGCCATCGTCGTGCGTCATCCGGCGCTTTGCATCCCGACGCCGGCCAATCCCGCGCGAACGTCCTCGAGCAGCGCATCGACCGCTTCCTTGCTGGTATCCCAAGCGCAGACGAAGCGTGCCCCGCCGTCACCAATGAAGGTATAGAACGTCCAGCCCTTGTCCTTCAGGTAGCGCTGCGCTTTCGCTGGCAGATCAACGAATACCGCGTTTGCCTGTACCGGAAACATCGGGGTGAGGCCAAGTTGCTCCAAACCAGTTCCGAGATGGCGTGCCATGGCGTTAGCATGCACCGCATTAGTGCACCAAGCACCGGTTTCGATCAGCCCGAGCCAAGGCGCGGCGATGAAACGCATCTTGGAAGCCAGCTGCCCCGCCTGCTTGCAGCGGTATTCGAAGCCTCGGGCCAGCTCGCGATCGAAGAAGATCACCGCTTCACCGACCGCGGTACCGTTCTTGGTACCCGAAAAGCACAGCACATCGACCCCGGCTTCCCAGCTCAGCGCCCGAGGCGGCAGATCGAGCGCGGCGCAGGCGTTGGCAAAGCGCGCACCATCCATGTGCACCTTGAGTCCATGCCGGTCCGCCATTTCACGTAGCGCTGCGAGCTCATCGGGACGATAGAGAGTGCCCACCTCGGTGGACTGGGTAATCGACAGCGCTCGCGGCTGCGGGTAGTGGATGTCCCGCCGACGCACCACCATGCGTTCGACGTCCAAAGGCGCCACCTTGCCATCGTCGCCGGGTACGCTGAGCAGCTTGGCACCATTGGAGAAGAACTCCGGCCCGCCACATTCATCGGTTTCGATATGGGCGAGCTGATGACAGATCACCGACTGATAGGGCTGGCAGAGCGTCGCCAAGGCCAACGAGTTCGCCGCGGTGCCATTGAACACGAAGAACACTTCGCAGTCGGTCTCGAACAGCTCACGGAAGCGGTTAGAAGCACGCGCGGTCCAGTCGTCGTTACCGTAGGCAGGCACATCGCCTCGATTGGCTGCGAGCAGATATTCAAGCGCCTGAGGGCATATTCCCGAAGTGTTGTCGCTGGCGAGAAAACGCGGCGAGGCGGCCTGATCCGACAATTCGTGCCGTGTCTGCCGACTGCCGGTTGGATCCTTCGTCATGACGGTTCGACCTCGTAACTATCCGTAAATTCCCCGCCGTGACGCCATCGCCGCCGACGATCGCGCCACGGCGTTTCGATGCAGGCGGCCAAGGCCACCATAACCCCAAGTTACGCCTGTCATCATTCGAATGACATCCCCCTCGGGCGCCTGAGCCCAGGAGGCACGGTCACCATGGTGCCCGCCGGCAGCAAGACGGAACGAGGCGTGGTCTCTGTGGCATGGCGGGATATGACGTAGGACGAGCGCGGGCACGGCGTGCCCCTCTTTTTCGACCGCGGGGTGAAATCGGTCCCTCGAGATTCACCGCGACATACGCCGGCCCTGAGGCGTCTTCGCCGATGGTCGAATTCCGCCGCTTCTAAGCGCTGGACTAGAGTGTCAGCCAACCTCGGGATTGGAACGCCCGCGATCTGAAATCGTTACCAGGAAGGCCTTCGCCATGGATAGAGTCAGAGGCGCGCTCGCGCAGCGCAGCAAGCGCATCACCATCCACGAGGTCGCCGAGGACGCAGGAGTTTCCAAGACCAGCGTCTCGCGCTATCTCGGCGAAGAACGCAAGCTGCTCTCCGAGACGCTGCAGATACGCATCGAAGCCTCCATCGCGCGCCTCGGCTTCCGACCCGATCGCATCGCCAGCAGCCTGCGCGGAAGGCGTACCCGGCTGATCGGCATGGTCGTGGCCGACATCACCAACCCCTACACGGTGATGATGATGCACGGCGTCGAAACCGCCTGCCGACGACTCGGCTATACCCTGGTGGTATGCAACACCGACCGGGACGCCGAACTCGAACGCAACCATCTGGAAGTGCTGCGCGCCTACAGCGTCGAAGGACTAGTGATCAATACCCTCGGCCAGGAGCGCGAGACACTGCACCAGTTGGTCGAAGAAGGTCTACCGATCGTGCTGGTCGACCGCCGGGTGGAAGGCCTCGATGTACTCACCGTCGGCCTGGACAATCGCCAAGCGATCCGGCTCGGCCTCGACCACTTGGTCGAGTGTGGTTTCAAGGAGGTGCTCTACATCACCGAACCACTGGCGGGGATCAGTTCACGCCGCGAGCGGGTCGAAGCCTTCGAAACGCAGATCCGGGCACGCTCGGGCCAGCTCACCGGCGCGCTGCTGACGCTGGATGGGGATCATCAGGATCAAGCGCTGATCTCGAGGCTCGATCGAATGCTGCACGAGGCAACGGCGCCGGCGGCGGTGTTCTGCGCCAACGCACCGGTGACGCTACGAGTCTGTCAGGCGCTCGATCGTCTCGGCGCATTGAAAGACGTCGGGCTGATCGCGATCGATGAGCAGGACTGGTCTGCGCTGGTCGCAGGCGGAATCACCACTCTCGCCCAGCCCACCGACGCGATCGGCGAAGCAGCGATGACCGCCCTGGTCCACGGCGGGCACGATGGGGATGGCGAGCTTTCCCATCGCGTGTTTCCAGCCACGCTCAAGCCTCGCGGTTCGACCACCGCCCGCGCCAAGCCGATGCACTCCAACGCTTGATCCATGCCGCTAGCGGATGCCGGAAGCGCCCGTCAGCCCCCAAATGACCGACCAGGATAGATATCGATGAGTACACCCGTCTTCGTCTGCACCTCTTCTTTCGGCGCCCGTTACGTGCGCCAGCACGGGCAGGCCCATGCGGCACGGCTGGCGCGCGACGCCGGTGCCAGTGGCGTGGAGATCCGCCAGGAGCTGATCGATCTGCGCGACCAGCCCTTGTCCCGACTCGGTGCCGATATCGCCGAACTGGGGCTCGATTGCCACTACTCGAGCACCGAGCTGCTCTGGCTCGGCGAGCATCTCAATGACCGCATCGAAGAGTCGATCGAGGTCGCGCAGACGCTGGGCGCCAAGCTATTGAAGGTGGCGATAGGAAATCTGCCGGAGCGCGAGGAGGTACGCGACGAGACGCTGGCCAAGCTCGATCGGATGCTCGAAGGCCGCTCGCTCGTGCTTGCGCTCGAGAACGACCAGACCCCAAGAGCTGGCACGCCCGAGGCGCTGCTGGGGGCGCTCGACGCATTCGATCGCGCGGGCATTTATGTCGGCATCACTTTCGATATCGGCAACTGGCGCTGGCTCGGCATCAATGCCCACGATGCGGCACAGATGCTCGGCGAGCGCGTGATCTACGTGCACTGCAAGGGGGTGGTCCAGCGCCAGCAGTCGCTTCATGCCACTCCCCCGAGCGCGCTGGAACTCGCCGAATGGTCGGCCTATTGGCATCAGTTCCCAGCGCAGGTGGCACGCAGCATCGAGTTTCCGCTGGTCAGCAGCGACGATATCGATCACCCCGATGAGACCCTGGTCGCCGCCGCGCGCCCGTGGATCGAGCGCCTCGCCCACTTCTGAAACAAAGCTCATCCGCGGCGAAGGGACGAGCGCCAGAGCTTTTCCCTCGCCTTCCCGGGTCATCTTGAACTGGCAAAGGAACCGTTACCATGACTCCATCGCATCGCCATTCCACCAGCGCGGTCGAAAGCGATTTCGACTACGACGTCGCCGGCTTCGGCGAAAGCATGGCGCTGTTCACCGCCCAGCAGGCGGGCGATCTGGCCCAGGCGACGCAGTTCGAGAAAAGCGTCTCCGGCGCCGACAGCAACGTCGCCACGGGGCTGGCCCGCCTCGGGTTCAAGGTGCTCTGGCACTCTCGCGTCGGCGCCGACAGCTTCGGGCGTTTCATCATCGACGCCCTGCAGCGCGAAGGCATCGATTGCTCACCAGTGAGCACCGACGACGACGCCCCCACCGGCTTCCAGATCAAGTCGCGTCGCGAGGACGGTAGAGACCCCGAGGTCGAGTCGTTTCGTCGGGACACCGCGGCCAGCCGGATGTCGATCGACGATATCGACGACCGCCTGCTCCGCGCTCGTCACCTGCACTGCACCGGGATTCCTCCCGCGCTTGGCCCGCGCGCCCGTGAGCTGAGCCACGAGGCGATGCGCCGCATGCGCGCGGCGGGGCGAAGCATTTCCTTCGACACCAACCTGCGCCCGGGACTGTGGCCCGACCGCGCGACCATGGTGGCGGAGGTCAACGCCCTCGCCTGCCTCGCCGACTGGGTGCTGCCCGGCATCGAGGAAGGGCGGCTCCTGACCGGCCACCAAACCCCCGAAGCGATCGCCGACTTCTATCTCGCGCGCGGCGTGAAGCAGGTGGTCATCAAGCTCGGCGCCGACGGCGCCTTCTACAAGGATGCCAGCGGCGAGCGCTTGCGCCAGCCGCCGATTCCGGTCGCCCAGGTGGTCGACACCGTGGGCGCCGGGGATGGCTTTGCCGTCGGCTTCATCAGCGCCCGCCTCGACGGACTGGACGCCGCCGCCGCGGTGCTGCGCGGTGCGCTGATCGGGGCGCGCCAGGTGCAGGTACTCGGCGACAGCGCCGGCCTGCCGGATCGCGCCGCGCTGGAGCAGCTGCTAGCCGCCCGTCCGGTGACCAGCCCGGCCTGAATCTCTTCTACCCCGGTCGGTGTCGCCCAAACAGGCAATGCCGGCAGGTCGCCCCAGCAGGACCAGTGACGGCGCCCAACGATACCGCCTACCAGCGTAGCGAGCGCCTTCTCGACTCTCATCCGCGTGATGGCACGGAGACTATTTCCATGGCCACGATGTCCACTACCAGCCACGGCTCCCAACAGGCCGAGGCAAAGATAGACAACAAGGATCTCAGACGCGCCGCCTGGGCCTGCTCGCTCGGCAGCGCCCTGGAGTACTACGACTTCGCCCTCTACAGCCTCGCTTCGGCGCTGATCTTCGGGCCGCTGTTCTTTCCCGAGCAGACCGTGGCGATGCAGCTGATCCTGAGCTTCGGCACCTACTTCCTCGGCTTCGCCGTGCGTCCTATAGGCGGCATCGTATTCGGTGCCCTGGGTGATCGGCTCGGGCGCAAGTTCGTACTGACCACCACGGTCATGCTGATGGGGGTCTCGAGCACCCTGATCGGCCTGCTGCCGACCTTCCATTCGGCCGGCTACCTGGCGCCCGCGCTGCTGGTGATGCTGCGTATCTGCCAGGGCCTCGGCGCCGGCGCCGAGCAGGCGGGCGCCGCGGTGCTGATGACCGAGTACGCGCCGAAGGGCAAACGGGGCTTCTATGCCGCGCTGCCGTTCACCGGCGTGCAGGCCGGCACGGTGCTTGCCGCCGGGGTCTATTTCCTGATGCTCTACGGCGTCGAGGACATCACCGCAAGCTGGCTCTGGCGCGTGCCCTTCCTCTGCAGCGCAGTGATCGTCGGCGTAGCGCTCTACATGCGACTGCACATGAAGGAATCACCGACCTTCACCAAGCTCGCCGCCCGCGAACAGGTCGCCGAGAATCCCCTGCGCCAAGTGATTCGCCACTCCAAGCGCAACGTGCTGACCGGCATCGGCCTGCGCATGGCGGAAAACGGCGGGTCGTCGATCTACCAGGCGCTGGCGGTCAGCTACATCGCAGGCGTGGTCGGCGTGCAGGGGCCGATCGGGGCGCTCTCGCTGGTGAGCGCCGCCACCATCGGCGCATTCACCGTGCTGTTCGCCGGCATCGCCAGCGATCACTTCGGCCGGCGGGCGGTCTACCGTTTCTTCGCCATCTTCCAGCTGGTGATCGCCTTTCCGGCCTGGTGGGTACTGAGCCAAGGTGAGATCTTCTCGACGATCGCGGCGATCACCGTCGCGCTAGGGATCGGCACCTGGGGGATGTTCGGCACTCAAGGCTCACTGATGCCCGAGCTGTTCGGCGCCCGCTATCGCTACATGGGCGTGTCGATCTCACGCGAGGTATCCTCGGTGCTCGCCGGCGGTATCGCTCCGCTGATCGGCGCCGCGCTGATCGCCGCCACCGCGGCCTGGATGGGCGGCGACCCGGCGATGCGCGTCCATGCATGGATACCGATCGCCGCCTATTTGTCGCTGCTCACCTTAATTACCGTCGTGGTCTCCTTCCGCATGCCCGAGACGCTCAACCGCGATCTCGATGCCCACGAGGACGCCAAATGAGCCTGAACCCGGACTTAGCTAGACCACCGGCAAACGTGGCATGCTGTGACGACCTCAAGGCCCAGTCGCCGCAGCCGCTCCAACGTCCAACTCCGCGAGGGCCTTCCGCCCTCGCGCTTCGACAAGGAAACGATCGATGAGCAAAACCGTGGTGGTGTTCAATCGCCCTCTCGAAGAAACGCTCAAGGCCAAGCTCGAGCAGCACTTCGAAGTCGCCGACTATTCCCATCTCAAGGATCCGAGCGAGGACCCCGGCTTTCTCGAAGCGCTCGGGCGCGCCGAGGGCGCGATCGGCTCGAGCCTCAAGTTCGGCCAGGCGTTGATCGACCGCGCGCCCAACCTCAAGGTGGTCTCGAGCATCTCGGTGGGCGTCGACAACTTCGATGTCGAGGCGCTGAGCCGACGCGGCATCCTGCTCTGCCATACGCCCGACGTACTGACCGAGACCACCGCCGACACCGGCTTCGCCCTGATCATGGCCACCGCCCGCCGCGTCGTCGAGCTGGCCGACTGGGTGCGCGATGGCCAGTGGAAGGAGAGCCTCACCCCGGCGCGCTTCGGCGTCGATGTCCAGGGCGCCACCCTCGGGGTGGTCGGCATGGGCCGGATCGGTGCGGCGATCGCCCGGCGCGGCAAGTTCGGCTTCAACATGCGGGTGCTCTATCACAATCGTTCGCGCAACCAGGAGTACGAAGGCGAGATCGGCGTCGAGTACTGTGAGCTCGATGCGCTGCTCGAACAGTCCGACTTCGTCTGCGTCACCGTGCCGTTCTCGAAACAGACCGAAAAGATGTTCGGCAAGCGCGAGTTCGAGCTGATGGGACCGAAAACGATCTTCGTCAACATCGCCCGCGGCGGCGTTGTGGACGAACCAGCACTGATCGAGGCGCTGGAGCAGGGTACAATCCGTGCAGCCGGCCTCGACGTATTCGTCAAGGAGCCAATCCCCGCAGACAACCCGCTGCCGCGAATGCGCAACGTCGTCGCCCTGCCCCATATCGGCTCGGCGACCGATGCGACCCGCTACGCGATGGCGGAACTGGCGGTCGACAACCTGGTTCGCGGCCTCGCCGGAGAGCGTCCAAAGGCCCCTTACAACTGGAAGGATCTGGATCGGGATTGAGCGTTGCCGCGCTGGGACCACCCGAGCTGCAAGTGTTGTAATATGACGAACACGAACGACGCGGGCGAACCCGAACGCCTGCGTCGGCGCTCATTCCCCCGTTGCGACGAAGCTTCCGGTTCATCCCCCAATCAACGGAGCATGTGTAATGTCCAAGCAGCAGATCGGCGTCATCGGCATGGCAGTCATGGGGCGCAACCTAGCGCTCAACATCGAAAGCCGTGGCTATAGCGTCTCGATCTTCAACCGCTCGCGCGAGAAGACCGATGAAGTGATGGCAGAGCATCCCGACAAGCGCCTGGTGCCCAGCTACAGCATCGAGGAGTTCGTCGACTCGCTCGAAAAGCCGCGCCGCATCCTGCTGATGGTCCAGGCAGGTGAAGCCACCGACAAGACCATCGACGCGCTGAAACCGCACCTCGACAAGGGCGACATCCTGATCGACGGCGGCAACACCCTTTACACCGATACGATTCGCCGTAACAAGGAGCTTTCCGACGAGGGCTTCAACTTCATCGGCACCGGCGTCTCCGGCGGTGAGGAAGGCGCACTCAAGGGTCCGTCGATCATGCCCGGCGGACAGCGCGAGGCCTACGAGCTGGTCGCACCGATTCTCGAGAAGATCGCCGCCCGCGCGCCGGACGGTGAACCCTGCGTGACCTACATCGGTCCGGACGGCGCCGGCCACTACGTGAAGATGGTGCACAACGGCATCGAGTACGGCGACATGCAGCTGATCGCCGAAGCCTATGCGCTGCTCAAGCACAGCCTGGGGCTCTCCAACGCGGAACTCGCCGAGATCTTCACTGAGTGGAACAAAGGCGAACTCGACAGCTACCTGATCGAGATCACCGCGCAGATCTTCACCAAGCGCGACGCTGACACCGATGCAGACGTACTCGATGTGATCCTCGACTCCGCCGGACAGAAAGGCACCGGCAAGTGGACCAGCAAGAGCGCGCTGGACTTCGGCGTACCGCTGCCGCTGATCACCGAGTCGGTGTTCGCCCGTTTCATCTCCTCGCTGAAGGAAGAGCGGGTCAAGGCCTCCAAGCTACTCAGCGGTCCCAAGCCGAAGCCCTTCGACGGCGACCGGGAAGCGTTCATCGAGAACGTGCGCCGGGCCCTGTACCTGAGCAAGATCACTTCCTATGCTCAGGGCTTCGCCCAGTTCAAATCGGCTTCCGAGAGCTTCGGCTGGGATCTCAAGTACGGCGAGATCGCCAAGATCTTCCGCGCCGGCTGCATCATCCGCGCGGGCTTCCTGCAGAAGATCACCGACGCCTACGAGGATCAGCCGGACATCGCCAACCTGCTGCTCGCCCCCTACTTCAAAGGCATCGCCGATGAGTACCAGGCGGCACTGCGCGACGTGGTGGCCTATGCGGTCCAGCAGGGCATTCCAGCACCGACCTTCTCCTCGGCGATCGCCTACTACGACAGCTATCGGTCCGAAACGCTGCCGGCCAACCTGATCCAGGCCCAGCGCGATTTCTTCGGCGCCCACACCTACAAGCGGCTCGACCGCGAAGGTGTGTTCCACACCGAATGGCTGGAAAAGTGATCCATCGTTGAGCGGCGTACCTCGCCGCTAAAGAGCAAAGGGCTCGCCGTCAGGCGGGCCCTTTCGCTTTGGGTGCTTCCGCTTTTGGTGAATCGCCGGGAACTGGTCCAGCGGTTCGGTGAGCACAATCGACTGCAACATACCTTGCTAGCGCAACCGCATAGAGCAATGGCGTCTAACCATATCGACACCACATCCATTTCCTCTGGCACGAAGCTCGCAGCCATCTCTGGATACGGGTCACAGATGCGTTGTGCCTTCTCCACCACGGTGTGCTTCGATCTCGCAAATTCCGCTTACGAAACCCTAGCTGCGGCTCAGATTTTCCCGCGCCCATTGCTGCACACCGATGACATCCATTCCATGCTGGGTGTTGTAAGCCTTGGCCACATCCCACGCCACTCCTCGGCCCATGGCGAAAACCGCCCGATACTTGCATAGGGTGTCATCCGGCTTTGCTGCCAGATCGGCCTGCAGTTGCTGCACGCTCCACTCTCGCCGTTCAATGGATCGTCCGGTGACACGCTCGACCACATCGGCTAACTCGGCATACGTCAGCGTGTCGCCGGCGGTGTATATCACTTGGTTCGCGATACGCGGTTCTTGCAATACGATGGCGGCGGTCAACTTGCCGATATCCTCCGGCGTTGTAACCGTCACAGCGGTATCCAGGCTGCCGAGCGCATTGACCCGCCCGGCCTGCAGGTCGACAACGCCGAACGATGGTTCGAACAAGAAACTTGTGAACATCCCAGTCGACACGATCACCCACTCAGTCTGGTGTTGGGAACGTAGCATGTCCCGCACGTCCAGCTGTTCGTCGAATAGATCCTGGGGGCTGCCTCGGCCGATGAGGTCGTAATCGACACCGAACTGCCACGGAAAATAGCGCTTTACTCCCGCTGCCAGCGCCGCTTCGGTCAACTTGCGCTGAGTGCCTCGGCCGGCGGCAAAGCCCACGCAACTTATCACCGTGTCGTAGCGCGCCATGACAGCGGCGAGTTCTGCCACTGTGGCATCGATCAAATCGGCAAGCTCGATGGAGATACCCAATGCGCGGATCTCTTCGATTTTCCCACCCTTGCCCGGCTCCTGCTGACTATCCAGCGATCCATGACGCAGAAGCACGCTAATGTTCACGTCTTGCGTCATTGCCCGAGCAGCCAGCCCTCGCAACAGCGATAGCCCCAGTTCTCCAGCCCCCAATACCAGAATGCGCTGTTTGACGTTTGCGATATCGGCTTGCATGGTTAGCTCCTGTGCAAAGCATTTCAACTTCGGACCGGAGATCTTGTCATGGCCATCGATACGCAGAAAGTAGGTACATCGGTGATACCTAGCGGTCTCGACGCGCAGGAAATAGTACGACGGTCTCAAGCGGCCTGTGCCGCGCTGAGCGAAGACGACGATGGCCTCAAGCGAGATATCCTGAGCCACTCAGGTAATCGGTGGTCGCTAGGGGTGGTCCACGCGCTTGGAGTGAGCAGCCCCCTGCGTCATGCCGAGTTACGAAGGCGGCTAGATGGCGTAACTCAACGCATGCTCACCCATACACTGCGCCAGCTCGAGCGGGATGGGTTAATCATGCGCCACGACTTCCACGAGAAGCCCCTTCGCGTAGAGTACTCTTTGACTGACCTGGGGATGGGGCTGCTGGTGCAGATGATTCCGCTGTGGACTTGGGTGTTGGAGAACGCTGATGGTTTTACAGCGGCGCGCCAACGCTATCACCAGCAGGCCAACGCCGCGCCAGCGTCGACATAGCGCATCAGCTATCCAGTATTGAGGCTGAACCCAAGGCTGCGATGATGGCCAAACCTTCAGGCACGAGCAGTCATCAAGGAGTGAATCACATCCGTCGTCGGTGACGTTTTTTCCTTCAGTATTCGTCGCCGAATATTCAGCCGCAGCCCTCGCCCTCCTCGCTCAACTCCGTACGAAGCCACCAGGCGATGCAGCACCTTTTTGGCGCTCTGGCTCTTGTCGATCGCGTACGAGTCGAAGAATTTTAGACGCGCACGGACGATGCAATCGATTTTGCCAGAGAGAGACGATGGCGATGATCGAGCAGGCGTAGGCGTAGGCAGAGGCGGGCCGGAAGGGCGCAAACCGTCGGCTCTTCAGCCGCGTGGAGCATCCGAGCCGTACGGCCGTGGCGGTGAGTCCAATATCGTGATCACCGCCACGGACAGGCGTACCTCAGGGCTGGCTCGAAAGCCAGCCATCGCCCAAAGCGTCAGCTCATCACGCGATCGTCGATATAGCGACGCTCTTCTGGGGGCGGCGGGAAGTACTGGTAGAGCCAGGTCTCGCTCAAGGTATCGTCACCGGAACGCAGGAACAGTCGCATATCGATCGGGTCCACCGCGTCGCTGGTCGGATACCAGTCGAACAGGATGCGATAACCGTCGAACGGTTCGACGTAGAGCACATGGACGTCCCGAACCTCCCCGCCGGAGATGGTGATCACCGGCTCGATGCCGCCGCCAGAGGGATTCTTCAGGCTGTCGCCGACGAAATCGACCGCGAAGCGACGCGCCCATACCTCGGGGAAATGCTCACCCGGCGCCCATCCCTCGATGAAGCCCCCCATCCCGGTGCGGGTCGCGTAGACGTTCGCCAGCGGGCTGCTGACCGGCGGCCTGGCGCTCCAGTACAGTCGATAGCGGTAGCTGTACTCCTGCCCCGCTTCGATCGACTTCTCGGGCTGCCAGAAGCAGACGATGTTGTCGAGCGTCTCGCCGGTGGTCGGGATCTCGAGCAGGTTGAGCGAACCTTTGCCCCAGTCGCCGAGGGGCTCGACCCAAAGGCTCGGACGCTTGTCGTACCAGCCGACGATATCCTGGTAATTGTCGAAGTTGTGGTCGAGCTGGAGCAGCCCGAAGCCCTTCGGGTTGTCATCGGCGAAAGCGTTGAACTGCAGCTTCTGCGGATTGTTGAGCGGGCGGCAGACCCACTCGCCATTGCCGCGCCACATCGCCAGGCGATCGGAGTCGTGGATCTGCGGGTGGATGGTGTCGCACATCCGCCGTTCGTTGTTGCCGCAGCTGAACATGCTGGTCATCGGGGTGATCCCCAGCTGCTCGATCGCCGCCCGGGCATGGATGTGCTTGTCGATCTCCATCACCACCCGCTCCGCTTCGCAGTGGATGACGAAGCGATAGGCGCCGGTGGCGCTGGGACCATCGAGCAGCGCATAGACGGTGAACGTGGTGTCGCTGGCCGATTTCGGCGTCTCGAACCAGAAGGCGACGAAGTCGGGAAACTCCTCGGTCTGGTCGGTGAAGGTGTTGATCGCCAGGCCCCGGGCGGAAAGGCCGTACTGGTAGGTGTCGTCCACCGCGCGGAAGTAGCTCGCGCCGAGGAAGGAGACCACGTCGCGACTGGTCAGCTCCGGTGCCTTGAACACCTTGAAGCCGGCGAAGCCGAGATCGTCCTGGCCTTCCAGTTGGGAAGTATCGACACCGGCGTCGTTGTAGTTGAAAAGCTCGGGACGGAAGTGCACCTCTCGCGCCTGACGCTGCTCGGGATCCACCGAGAACATCCTCACCCGACGCTTGAAGCCCATGCCGACGTGGAAGAACTGCACGTCGAGCTGGCGCCCTTCGATGTCGTACCACAGCGAGTGCTCGGCGTCGTACTGAATCGCGTTGTAGGCTTGCGGAGCGAGAGTGGCCAGCGTGCCCGGCAGCTCGCCGGGTGGGCCGCTGAAGGGCTGGCGGGACAGGTCCAACGCCATCTGTCGCAGCGTGTCGAAATCGAACGTGGTCGCGCTACCATCGGCGATATCCACATCGGCGGCGAGCGCCGAACGCGAAATCGCCGCCATCGAGGGGGCGCCAAAATAGGCGGCGAAGGCCAACGAGGCCTTGAGAACAGCTCTACGATCCATACCGAAAATCGTCCTGTGTGGGCGATGGGTTGTTCGCTGGGAGCAAAGCGTAGGCCGCGGGCCAAGCTCCAGAGGGTTCGACGGTATACGACAAACGTAAATCCGTATAGTGCCCGACGTCTTGTCTAAAAAGTGGCTGAGCTCGACGATCGCGGGTTGAAAAGCGCCTCGAGGTAGTCCTGCCTCAGCAAGACCTACGCCGCCTACCCGCTGCGCTCGCCGACTTTTCAGACCAAACCTGACTCGACCTTCAGCGTATCGGCAGTTCGACGCCGTCGAATACCGATTCCTCGTGATTCACCCCTGCGGCCATCGCCGCCTCGACCCGGTCGCGGTCCAGATGCGGCGCCAGTCGCTCGAGGAAATCGAACATGTAGCGACGCAGGAAGGTCCCTCGCCGGATGCCGACATTGGTGGTCGAGAACTCGAACAGATGAGAGGCATCGACCGCCACCAGCCCCTGCTCATCGGCCTCGACCGCCATATGCGCGACGATGCCGATGCCCATTCCCAGGCGTACGTAGGTCTTGATCACATCCGCATCGGCGGCGGTGAGCACCACGTTGGGGGTCAGGCCGCGCGCACGAAAAGCCTCGTCGAGCTGCGAGCGCCCGGTGAAACCGACGGTGTAGGTGATCAGCGGCAGCTCGGCGAGCTGCTCGAGTGTCAGCTCGCCGGGCCCAATGCCGGCCAACGGGTGCCCTTCAGGCACCAGCACGCAGCGATTCCAGCGATAGCAGGGCAGCACGACCAGATCGTTGTAGAGCCCGAGCGCCTCGGTGCAGATGGCGAAGTCCGCCTTGCCATCGCAGACCAGCTGGGCGATCTGTCGCGGATCGCTCTGGTGCATGTGCAGCGCGATACCGGGGTAGCGCTCACCGAAAGCCTGGATCACCGAGGGCAGCGCATAGCGCGCCTGGGTATGGGTGGTCGCGATGGTCAAGGCACCGCGCTTTTCGTCGCTGTGCTCCTGCGCCACCTGCTTGATGTTCTCGACCGTACGCAGCACTTGGCCGGCGAGTTCGATCACCGACTTGCCGGCCGGCGTCACCCGGGTCAGGTGCTTGCCGCTGCGGGCGAAGATCTCGACACCGAGCTCGCCCTCGAGCAGGCGAATCTGCTTGGAGATCCCAGGCTGGGACGTATAGAGGCTCTGCGCGGTGGCGGAGACGTTGAGATTGTGGCGGGAAACCTCCCAAACGTAGCGTAGCTGCTGCAGTTTCAACGCTAGTGCCCTCTAGAGGATCGCGGATCTGCTAATGCTATCAAGGAATAAAATCATGAACAAATGTTCCTTTTGGCTATAAATCATAGGCTTTAGGTTGCACGCACTCCGCCGTGCGGCCGCCCTGCAATCCAACGGGTTGTGCTATTCCCATCCCGCCGGCGACTTCACCTCGACCCGAGTCACTCGCATGGAACTGAGTCAATTCCTCTTCTACGTCGTCGCTGGCGCCGGCGTCGGCCTCGCCATGGGCTGCACCGGCATCGGCGGAGGCTCGCTGATGACGCCGATCCTGCTCGCCGTCGGCATCCCGCCGCAGGTCGCGGTCGGCACCGACCTGCTCTACGCCTCGGTCACCAAGGTCAGCGGGCTGATCAGTCACCAGCGACGCGGCAACATCGACTGGCGAGTCATGGGACTGATGAGCCTCGGCAGCGTACCCGCCGCCTTCCTCACCGTGATCGCCCTCGACCGCTTCTTCACCGACTCCCAAGGCTATGCGTCGCTGCTAACCGACGTGCTCGGCGTGATGCTGATCATCACCGCAGTGATCCTGATCCTGCGTGGACCGCTGGTCCGCCTGGCGCTGCGCCACGATGCCTGGGTCAGCCGGCGCGCGCCCACCTTGACGGTGCTCTCCGGCATCCTCCTCGGCATCTGCGTGACGCTCTCCTCAGTGGGCGCCGGGGTATTCGGTACCGCGGTACTGATGCTGCTGTACGCGCGCTTCGCGCCGCGCAAGATCGTCGGCACCGACATCGCCCACGCAGTGCCGCTCACCTTCGTCGCCGGCACCGGGCATCTGTTCCTGGGTAACATCGATTTCGCCCTGCTCGCAGCGCTTCTGGTCGGTTCGATCCCGGCGATCCACTTCGGCGCGGTGCTGGCCCAGCGGATGCCCGAAGCGCTGCTGCGCTGGATCCTCACCCTGCTGCTGCTGGGACTCGGCCTGCGCTACGCGCTGCTGTGATTTTTTTTTGAGCGTTTGAACGAGCGGCGAGGCCACGGGCCCGGGCGGGATAGCAAGCCTGTATGGGAGCGATCGTCGGTGGGTATTTGCCCCCCGCACGCGCAGCCGCTACCATCTGCTCATTCGATCGTACCCACCTTGGTGGGAGCGGTCCCCCAACTGACTGGAGATTCAGATGGCCAACAACGTGGACGTCACCGGCAGCAACTTCGATCAGGAAGTACTGCAGTCCGACAAACCCGTACTGCTCAAGTTCTGGGCCCCCTGGTGCGGCCCTTGCAAGATGATGGCGCCGGTGGTCGACGAGGTCGCCGAAGAGCGAGCGGAAGGCCTCAAGGTCGTCAGCATCAATGTCGATGACGCAGCCGAGATCGCCGCTGAGCAAGGCGTGCGCGGTGTGCCCACCGTGATCATGTTCAAGAACGGGCAGAAGATCGCATCGCTGGTCGGCGCCCAGTCGAAGTCCCAGCTGACCCAGTTCATCGATCAGAACGGCTGAATCGATGGCGCTGCGAGCCCGATGCAGCGAGCATGATGAAATAGCGACGAAAAGGAAAAGTCCCGCCTGATACCAGGCGGGACTTTTCTTTGGCTACTCGCACATCACCGAGGGCGCGAACGCAGGGCGCTCGCGACGAGCGCCCCGCCCTAACGACGGCTGCGCCGCCGACGCTCCTCGGTGGGACCGATCAGCACCGACAGCCAGCGGGTGTCGGGGTGGCTGTCGAGCAGGATCTTAAGCGACATGGTCAAGGGCACCGAGAGCAAGAGCCCTACCGGACCGAGCACCCAGCCCCACACCACCAGCGACATGAACGCCATCAGCGTCGACATGCCCAAGGCGTGCCCCATCAGACGGGGCTCGATGATGTTGCCGGTGATGAAGTGGACCGAGCCGAGCACCCCACCGAGCACGATCGCCAGCAGCACACCGCCATCGGGCATCACCAGCGCCAGCAGCACCGGCGGGATGGCTGACAGGAAGGCGCCGATGTTGGGGATGAAGTTGAGCAAGAAGGCCAGCACCCCCCAGATCAGCGCGAACTCCACGCCCAGCACCCAGCAGGTCAGGGTAGTGAGGACGCCACAGGCAACGCCGATCTCGCTCTTTACGATCAGATAGCGCTGCAGGCTCTCGGAAAACTGCTTGAACCGGGTCAGGCTCTTCTGCGGATTCTCGAAGGCGATCTTGAGCTTCTGCGGCAGATCGAGGATCTCGTAGATCATGAACACCACCATGATCACGATGATCACCGTCTGCGACAGCGTATCCCCCACGCCGCTGAGCAGCGTCGGCATGTACTGCACCAGCTGCGAGGGATCGAAACTGCCCGCGATCGCGCCGCGATCGATCGGCACGCCGAAGTCCTCGATCCAGTTCAGCCCCTGGCCGTAGAGCGCGCTGAGCCGGTCGGAGATCATCGGCATCTGATCGCTGAACTCGCCGAACTGGCTGCCGATCAGCAGGGTGAAAAGGCCGATGATCAGGCTTACCAGCGCGAGCACGACGCACACCGCGAGGGTCACGTTCCAGCCACGCTCGACCAGCCATTTCACCGGCCGGGCACAGAGGATCGCGATGAACAGGCTCATCAGGATCGGAATCACCAGCGTGCTGCCGAGCCTGAGCCCGCCGATGACGATGAAAAGCGCCGCAGCGACGATCACCAGGGTGAAGGGGATCGTACTGACGTTTTCCGTGCCCTTCTGCTCGTTGTCGTCCGACGGACGCTCGGGATCCACCATGGCAGCTATCGCTCCGAGTCAAGAATCTTTCGACGACGCACCCAGCGCCGCCCTGGCCAGCATGCGCCGCTCCGAGAGCCAGCGCAGCAGCAGGTTGGCCCCAAGCGTGCTGAGCAGCATCATCAGCACCATCGGCCATACCCCCGAAATCCCGATCGCACTGATCAATCCCCCCGAAAGCGCGCCCGCGGTGAACTGCACGCAGCCGAGCACCGCATTGGCGGTCGCGCTCATCTGCGGAAAGTAGTCGAGCATCGAGGAGACCGCATTGGGGTTGATCAGTCCGCTCATGCCGACGAAACACATCACCAGCACGGCGATGACCGGCACCGAATCGAGACCCAGCGCCACCGTCACCGCCAGAGCGATACCCGCACAGAGCTGGATGCCGAGACCGATCTTGAGCAGCCTGCGCGGCGAGTGGCGGGACAGCAGCCGGATATTGACGCGATTGGACCCCGCCATCACCAGGATGTTAATCCCGAACAGCAGCGGGTAGGCCGCCGGCGAAACGCCATAGTAGTCGAGATAGACATAGGGCGAGCTGGTGATGAACGCGAACATCCCAGCGAACGACAGCGCCACGGCGAAAATGTAGCCCATCGCCGCCCGGTGGGTGACGATCTGGCGATAATGGCCGAGCACTTGCCTTGCAGAGGCCGGGCGCTCGGGTCGCACCGACGTCTCCGGCAGCAGCCAGAGCACCGACCCCAGCACGCCCAAGCCGTAGACCGCGAGGAAGGCGAAGATCAGCTGCCAGCCACCGATGTAGAGCATCACGCTGCCCAGCGCCGGCGCCAGCAGCGGTGCCAGCAGCAGGATCATCACCATGGTCGAGAGCACCTTGGCTGCCTCTCGGCCGGAAAAGCAGTCGCGTACGATCGCCGGCGAGTTGACCACGCAAGCACCGCCGCCGAGCGCCTGGATGAAGCGCCAGAACCACAGCGCATGGAGGCTGTCGATCATGGTCAGCGCCAGGCTCGAGACGATGAACGTCAGCACCCCACCGATCAGCACCGGGCGGCGGCCGAGGCGATCGGAAAGCGGACCGAACAGCAGCTGGCCGAAGGCGAAACCAAAGAGGAAGATGCTGATCGAAATCGAGGTGTGGTGGACGCTCGCACCGACGTGCTCGGCGAGCATCGGCATCGCCGGCAAATAGGCGTCGATGGCGAATGGCGCCAGCGCGGTGTTGGCCGCAACCAGCAGCGCCAGACGCCTGGCACTGATCGGTTTCAAGGGTCGCTCCTGCATACCGCGGAAGGACATGGAGCGCCGGTCGGCGCTCCATGGGATGGATCACTGCGATGGTGTATCGGATGCCGGCTCGGGCTCCTGGTAGTCGAAATCACCGCTGGCGAACGGGTCGTCTCCCTGCCCACCATCGATCTCGAACTGCCGACGCTGCATCCAGGCATCGCGGATGAAGGTATAGCGATCGCCGTGGATCAGCTGCTCCTGGTCGAGATAGCCTGCCCGGGTATTAACCACGTCGATGAAGCGCAGCCCCCAGCGCACGTAGTTATCCTCGATGTGGCGGGTCGCCGAAACGTACCAGTCTCCCGGCAGGCCGGCAGTGTCGCGCACCGTGCTCGGACCGAGCAGCGGCAGCATCACGAAGGGACCTGAGTTGGCACCCCAGGCGGCGAAGGTCTTGCCGAAGTCCTCGTCGCGCTGCTCGATCCCAAGGCCTGTGGCCGGATCGAGGAAGCCACCGAGGCCAAGCGTGGTGTTGATCAGGAAGCGGCCAAGCGAAGCACCGAAGATCGCCGGATTGCCCTGGAGCACCCCGTTGGCCATGTTGCCGACTTCGGAAAGGTTGCTGAAGAAGTTACCGATGCCGTCCTGGACCGGCTGCGGCGTGACCGCATCATAGCCCTGAGCGACCGGCCGCAGCGCGTAACGATCGAGCGTGTCGTTGAAGCGGAACACACCTCGGTTGAACCCTTCCCAAGGATCGTTCGGGGTGCCGTCCTGTGTATACATCCCAGCGCAACCGCTCAGCGTCGCCGACGCCGCCGCGGCGAGCGCGAGTCTGCTCCATCCATTCATACCGTTGGTTCCCTTGTATTCAGACGCCACAGGCTGTTCCTCTCGCCATCGCCTAGTTCCGCGGAGCCTCTGGCGAGAACCTTTGGAAAAAAACGTCCCGGCATCGTTGGTTAGCCACGCTCGGACTCAATCGCACCATCATAGCAGGACCAAGCCCTCCGGCAATCGAGCATCTCGATCACGGATCGCTATCCGACATCGCTCGCCTCGCGCCAGCGCTTCTCGAGCCGCTTCGCCGATACCGCCTCGAGGGTGCCAAGCTGCTGAGCGAAGAGCGAGACGCGAAACTCCTCGAGCCACCAGCCGAACTCCCTGAGCCAGGGCTCCACCAGGCCGCCCTTCTCACCACGCGCGACCCGCTCGTCCAACCGGCGCTGGAACATATTGACCTCTTCCATCGCCAATTGATCCCGACGCACTTCGCGTGGCGCCTTTTCGAGCCGGATCAGCGCCGCCTGCATGTAACGCGGATAGTGGGCAAGCCACTCTCCCGCCTGCTGGGCGAAGCCTTTGTGCACCAATCGCGCCATCTGCGCCTTGAGATCGGCGTAGGTCAATGCAAGCTCGAAGCCGATCCGTCCTTTCTTCAGCGCCCGCATCACCTCGAGATGGCCCTTGAGCGCGGCTTCGAGCTGGTCGAGCAGACGTTCGGCGAGCTCACCGAGCTCACCGCGCCGCTGGTCGAGTCGCTCGCGCATCTCGCCTGCGGAACGTGGCAGCGGATCGAACGAGAAGGCGCGAAGAAACAGCGCGTCGATGAAGTCATCGATCAGTTCACGCTTGGCGCCGACCTGGGCATAGAGCAAGGCGATGCGCTCGAGCCGGGGGAGCCTGGTGAAATAGCGCAGCTGATCGGGCAGCGCTCGCATCGCCGCGCGCTTGACCCCATGACGGTGCTGCTCATAGGCCTTCCCGGGATGATCGAACAGCTGGATCCCAAGGGTCTCGCCCTCGTCGACCAGCGCCGGAAACAGCTCGACCCGAATGCCTGCCTGCTGGCGCTGTTCGCGTTCTGGAATCGGCGTCTCGGGCCAGTGGGAGAGCCCGCTTCGCGAAGCCTCCCGTCCAGCGCCGGCGAGCGCCGCGGCGCCCTCGCTCGCGGCCCCGCGAAAGCGCGCGATCAGCGCATCGAGGTCACGCCCCTCGCCAAGGATTCTTCCATCGTGGTCGATCACCCGTACGTTGAAGCGCAGGTGGTCGGGCAGCTCGATGGCCTCCCAAAGGCCAGCCTCGAGTCGCGCACCGGTCTTCCTGCGCAGGAACTCTCCTAGCGCCGCCCCCATCGGTTCTCGTCCCGGCGTGATCGCCTCGAGCGCCGCGTCGACCCAATCCGGAATCGGCACCACCTGGCGACGATACTGCTTGGGCAGCCCCTTCATCAGCGCGATCGCTTTCTCCCGGCGCAGCCCCGGCACCAGCCAGTCGAGCCGCTCGCCGGGCAGGGTGCTGAGCATCAGCGCAGGCACCGTCACGGTCACACCGTCATCCGCCGCGCCCGGAGCGAAGTGGTAGGACAGCGGCAGCTGGACGCCGGCGAGCTCGAGGGTGTCGGGGTACTGGACCTCGGTCACCTCTTCGGCCGCGCGCGCCATCAGCGCCTGCTTGTCGAGAAACAGCACCCGGGGATCGACGCGCTCGGCCTGCTTGCGCCAGTGCTCGAACGAACGGCCATCGTAGACGTCCGCGGGGAGACGCTGGTGGTAGAAATCGTAGAGCGTCTCTTCATCGACCAGGATGTCGCGACGCCGTGCCCGGTCCTCGAGCGACTCGACCTCGTCGATCAGCGCTCGATTGTGGGCGAAGAAAGCGCCCTGGGTACGCAGCTGCCCCTCGACCAGCGCAGCGCGGATGAAAATCTCACGCGCTTCCACCGGCGCGATCGCACCGAACGCCACCTTGCGCTGGTTGACCACCGGCAGGCCGAACAGGGTCGCCTGCTCGAACGCGACCACCTGGGCACGCTTGGCCTCCCAGTGCGGCTCGCTGTAGCTGCGCTTGAGCAATCGCCCGGCCGCCGCCTCGACCCATTCGGGCTTGATCATCGCAAGCTCCCGGGCGAACAGGCGCGAGGTCTCGAGCAGCTCGAACGCCATCACCCACTTGGGCGGCTTCTTGCCCAGCTGCGAGGCCGGATGGATCATGAACTTGCGGTTGCGTGCGCCGAGATACTCCCGTCCCTCGAGCTTGAGCCCCAGATTCGACAGCAGCCCGCTGAGCAGCGCCTGGTGGAGGCGCTCATAATCGATCTCCCGCTCGCCCTGGCCCGCTTCCGCCTCGCCGAGCTCCAGCTCACGAGCGAGTTGGCGCAGCTGACGAAAGGTGTCATGCCACTCGCGAAGGCGCATGTAGTTGAGATAGCGACTGCGGCACCAGCGTCTGAGCGCTGCCGCGGACAGCTCGTCGCGGGCCGCCTCGAAGCCGCGCCAGAGGTTGATCCAGGCGGCGAAATCGGAAACCGGGTCGCTCCATTCACGGTGGGCCTGATCGGCCGCCTCGCGCTTGTCGCCAGGCCGTTCACGCGGGTCCTGCACCGCCAGCGCGCTGACCACGATCAGCGTCTCGCGCAGGCAGCCGAGCTGGCTGCCCGCCAGCACCATCCGCGCAAGCCTGGGGTCGATCGGCAGTCGCGCCAGCTTGCGCCCAAGCGGGGTGATCCTGGTCTCGTCCACCGCGCCGAGTTCGTCGAGCAGGCGAAAACCATCGCGGACGAAACGCGGGTCGGGCGGATCGATGAATGGAAAATCGGCCACGTCGCCGAGCTTCAGTGCCAGCATCGAGAGAATCACCGAAGCAAGATTGGTGCGCTGGATCTCGGGCTCGGTGAAGGGCGCTCGGGAGAGGAAATCCTCCTCGCTGTAGAGGCGGATGCACAGCCCCTCGGCGACGCGCCCGCAGCGTCCCTTGCGCTGTTCGGCGCTGGCTTGGCTGACCGCCTCGATCGGCAGTCGCTGGATCTTCGAGCGATAGCTGTAGCGGCTGATCCTGACCAGCCCAGGGTCGATCACGTAGCGGATCCCTGGGACGGTCAGGGAGGTCTCGGCCACGTTGGTGGCGAGCACGATACGCCGGCCGGTGTGGGGCGCGAAGACGCGATTCTGCTCGGCATTGGAGAGCCGCGCGTAGAGCGGTAGCACCTCGGTGTCCCTGAGCCCCGCGCGGCGCAGGGTGTCGGCAGTCTCGCGGATCTCGCGCTCACCGGGGAGGAACACCAGCACATCGCGGGGCCCCGTGCCCCAGCGCTGCTGCCGTTCGACCGCCTGGATCTCCTCGACCGCATGGAGTATCCCCTCCTGCAGGCTGAGATCCTCTTCGTCGTCACCATCGCGTACCAGCGGCCGATAGCGGGTCTCGACCGCGAAGGTACGTCCCGAGACCTCGATGATCGGCGCAGGCACCAGCCGTCCTTCCCGCTCACGGCCGAAATGCCGGGCGAAGCGTTCAAGATCGATGGTCGCCGAGGTGATCACCAGTTTCAGATCATCCCTGCGCGCGAGCAGCCGCTTGAGATAGCCGAGCAGGAAGTCGATGTTGAGACTGCGCTCGTGGGCCTCGTCGATGATGATCGTGTCGTAGCGCAGGAGATCAGGGTCGTGCTGGGTCTCGGCGAGCAGGATCCCGTCGGTCATCAGCTTGACCCGGGTGTTGGGCCCGGTGTTGTCGGCGAAGCGCATCTGGTAGCCGACCGCCTCGCCGAGCGGAGTATCGAGCTCCTCGGCGAGCCGCGCCGCCACCGAGCGCGCGGCCAGCCGCCTGGGCTGGGTGTGGCCGATCAATCCCCGCGCACCGAGGCCGAGCTCGAGGCAGAGCTTCGGCAGCTGGGTGGTCTTGCCGGAGCCGGTCTCGCCTGCGATCACCACCACTTGGTGGCGGGCGAGCGCCTCGAGGATGACCTCGCGCTTGCCGCTGACCGGCAGCGCCGCGGGGTAGTCGAGCTTGAGCGGCTGGGACCGGCGCGCGGCCACCCGTGCGCGGCTCGCCTCGAGACGAACGGCAAGCTCGGCCGCCGCGCGATCGACAGGCTTGCCCTGCGCTGCGCGTCGTTCGAGCCCGGCGAGCCTTGCTGCGATCGCGCGAGCATCGACAAGCGTGGCGTCGGCGAGGCTCGAACGCAGGGCGGCTAATGAAGGTGAGTCGGGATGGGATGGCGCGAAATCGCTCAAGGCGGCCTCTTGATCGAAGCTGACTGACCTGACGGGCGTGGCGCCCGCGTCGGCGGCAATGGTAATCCTCCATTCTAGCGCCGAGGCTGCCGATCCCCAAACTTGCGCCGGCTTTGTCAAGCGAGGGCGAATGGGCCTAATCTGGACCCCACTCGGTGCATCGCGCGCCGCCTCTCCCGCCATTGAAAGGACAGGTCATCAGATGGGCAAGATCTTCTCCGACAACTCCGAGACCATCGGTAACACGCCGCTGGTGAAGCTCAATCACATCACCTCCCACCCACGTCTCTACGCCAAGATCGAGGCCCGCAACCCGGCGCTCTCGGTGAAATGCCGGATCGGCGCCAACATGATCTGGGACGCGGAGAAGCGCGGTGTACTCAAGCCCGGGATGGAAATCATCGAGCCGACCTCGGGCAACACCGGCATCGCGCTCGCCTACGTAGGCGCCGCGCGCGGCTACAAAGTGACCCTGACCATGCCCGCGTCGATGAGCCTCGAGCGCCGCAAGGTGCTCAAGGCGCTAGGCGCCGAGCTGGTGCTCACCGAGCCGGCCAAGGGCATGAAGGGCGCGGTCGACAAGGCCACCGAAATGCGCGACCAGGCACCCGAGCGCTACTTCATGCCGCAGCAGTTCGACAACCCGGCCAACCCCGAAATCCATGAGCGCACCACCGGACCGGAACTTTGGGATGCCACCGATGGCGAGCTCGACGTGCTGGTCGCCGGCGTCGGCACCGGCGGCACGCTGACCGGGATCTCGCGTTACTTCGAGCAAGTCAGAGGCAAGCCGCTCTATTCGGTGGCGGTCGAGCCAGCGGAGTCGCCGATCATCTCGCAACGGCTCAACGATCAGCCGCTCACTCCCGGGCCGCACAAGATCCAGGGGATCGGCGCCAATTTCATCCCCTCGAACCTCGAGCTGTCGCTGGTCGACCGGGTCGAGCCGGTCGCCGCCGAGGAAGCGATCGAGATGGCGCGCCGGCTGATGAGCGAGGAAGGCATCCTCTGCGGGATCTCCTGCGGTGCGGCGGTGGTCGCGGCGCTGCGGCTCGCGGGCGAAGCTGAATTCGCCGAGCGCGCCATCGCGGTGATTCTCCCCGACAGCGGCGAACGCTATCTCTCGAGCCCGCTGTTCGAGGGACTGTTCACCGAAAAAGAGCTCGGCTGAGCAGCGCTATTCGTCCACGCTCCACGCAGCGGGCCCGGCATTCGCCGGGCCCGCTCAGACTGCTGACAAAGTATTTGAAGATGCCACGATGGTTTCCAGCCGCCTCCGAGAGCGCGCTGGACGGCAATCGATTGCACCGGGGTTTGCGACATGGATGTCGCAAAAGGCGCGCCCGGACAGGGACGTCCATGCGCGCCGACCCGAGGGCAAGCGATTGATCGGCCAGGGTTTCGCGATCTCGTGGCGGCGCGTCCCCTTTCAGGGGGAGCGCGAGGGGTCCGCCCCTCGCATCTAAACGAGCGATAGGCTCGTTGGAGCGAAAACGGTTCTCCACTCGCCAGGATCGAAAGCGTCGCTGGGTCTAAAGGGGTTTGTCATTAATCTGCGGGCCCGGCATTCGCCGGGCCCGCTGTTTTTTCACCCATGATCCGATGCCGGCTGCCTCTAGAGCCTCGGTTCGCGCCCATCGGGGCCGACGCTGGGCTCGGCACGGCGGCGGCGCCTGATTCTTCTGCGTCGCTCGCGCCAGGCGAACAGCGCCCACAGCAGCACGATGAGCGCCGCCAACAGCCATACCCAGGGTTCGAACACCAGCCGCTGCGCCTGCGCGCCCCACTGTGGCGCACGACGCTCGAGCTCGGTCCAGATCGCCTGAGGGGTCCAGTCGAACGGCTCGGCGGCCTCGACTTCCGCTCGCGGCTGCTGCTCCATTCGCTCGGCTTCCACCGGCGCATCGTCGAGCCGGGCACCCGCGAGCCCGATCGCCGATTCTGGATTGATCACCACCGGCGGCAGGGTGATCTCGCGCGGCGTGCCATCGGCATCGAAACGCGCGTGAATCTCCACCTCGGCGCGCTGGCTCGGCAGCGAGTCCGCCGGCGGCAGCAACACCTGCCAACGACCGTTCTGCTCGCGCACCTCCAGCGGCTCGCCAAGCAGCGTCGCCTCGATCTGCGTCGAACCGGGGTCGAGCCGTGGATCCATCGGCCGCAGCTCGATGCTGCGCTGGTCCGGCGCCAGATTGGCCTCGATCGCCGGTGCGATCGCCACGCTCCACTCACGCTCGCGAGAGAAGCCATCGCCCTCGGCGCTGATCACCACCCTCGCATCGCCGCGCCGGCTGGCATCGAGCGACGAACCGGGCAGCACCGCGCGGTAGCGACCGTCGGCTTCAGCGTTCAGCGGCCGCTGGATGATCAGCTGGTCGTCGCCGTCGATCAGCCTCGCCTGCAGCCGCGGCGCTTGCTCGCTTGAGGGTGCAGCCCCCTCAAGCCAGGCCTCGATCGGCACATCGGCATACTGATAGAGCGTCGCCGGCGGCGCGACCCCACTCAGCCGCAGCCCACCATCGGCGAACACCCGGCTACCGGGGTCAAGGTCGCCATCGATACGCCACTCCCCCGCCGTCGGCTGCTCGATAGTGACCAGATCGAAGAAACGATCGACCACCCAGCGCGAGACCGGCGCCTGTTCGCCCACATCGCCGCTGCCGAAGCGGCGGCCATCAGGCGTCACCAGCACCGGGGAGACCGCGACGCCGCTGCGGCCGTGGAACACCAGCACGGTGATCCGCTCGACCCCGGGGTCGACGCTGAAGCGATCCCCCTCGAACGGCAGCTGGTCACGATCGACCACTCGACCGAGCACACCGAGGAACGAGCGCATCAGCTCGCGCGACCCCTCCGCCTCGGAGGCGAGCCCGCCGGTGGGCTGGGCGAGCTGGCGCAGCAGCGCTGTATCGGCCAGGTCAGTGAGGCCGATGGTATCGATGGTCACATCTTGCGCTGCGAGCGACGGCGCCTGCTCGACCAGCCGCTGGCGCGACTCGGCATCGCGCCGCACTTTGTCGCCGCCCGCCGGCAGGTCGACCCGACCATCGGTGAACAGCACCACCCTGCGGGCAGGATCGCCCTCGGGCGCGAGGGCCGCGTCGAGGGCGGATTCGAGGTCGGTATGCTGCTGGTAGTCGAGCAGCCTCGGCAAAAGCTCCAGCGCCCGCGAGCGCCAGGCCGGATCGATCGGCGCCAGCGGCAGCGGATTGGCGACCTCGGTACCGAAGGTCCAGATGCCAGCGCGCTCGGATGCGGGGAGCAGTTCGATCAGCAGCTTGAGCGCGCTGGAGCGCACATTGTCCGGGTCGCTCTGGTGCATGCTGCCAGAGACGTCGACCACCATGCGCACGTCGGCCCCGGCCAGCGGAGTGGCCAGCGCCCCCATTGCGGCGATCCCGGCGCCCAGCGCCCAGCGACGCCAGCCCACCGCGCAGGCGACGCTCACACTGAAGGCTCCTGGCGCGCACCGCGACCGTCATAGGCCTCGCGAGCGGTACGATGGCCAGGACGGCGTCCGCCGGCACGCGGCGGTGTAGGGCGGATGGAGATCAGCAAACCCACGGCCGCGCCCACCAGCGCACCGATCGACAGCACCAGCAGCGCAGCCCCGGGACCGCGGTTGAGCAGGTCCAGCGCGGTGATCATCACCGCCGGCGCAAAGCCCGCGAACCCCGGGTCGTCGGTGGTCGCCGGGATGGCGTAGTACCATGGCGTCCACAAAAGCCCCGCCACCAGCCCCACCAGCGGCCAGCGTACCCGGCGAGGGAGGAATCCGATCGCAAAGTAGCCCGCGCCGAGTACCACCAGTGACAAGATCGCGTAGGCGAGCCACAGTAGCGGCAGAGAATCGGTCATCAACACGCGTTCATCTCCAAAATGATTCGCTTCATGTTACCCACGAGCCTATGAAAACACAGTCACCCCCGGGTTCCCTCCCCTCCAGCAGCGAAACACTTTCTCCGAGCCGCCGTTTCCATCGCGACGACGACCCACTGTGGCACTGGCTGGAGGATCGCGATAGACCCGAGGTGAAGGCCTTCCTCGAGGCCGCCAACGCCGAGAGCGACGCCTGGATGGCACCGCTCGAACCGCTGGTGGAACGACTCTACCAGGGTCATCTGGCCCGCCGCGAGCTGGCGGTCGAAGGACTGCGCACCGCGCTGGATCGCTACGTCTACTGGAGCGACACCGCAGCCGACGCCGACCATCCGGTATGGCGTCGACATCCGATCGGCGCGGAGCACAAGGTGGAGGTGATCCTCGACCTGCAGTCGCTGTCCCAGCGCCAGTCCTACGTCGAACTCGGCGACATCGCGCTCTCCCCCGACGAACAATGGCTGGCCTGGACCATCGATGCACAGGGCGATGAATACTTCGAACTCTATCTGCGCCATCTGCCCGCGGGAGAACCGGTACGCATCGCCCAAGGCATCGGTGCGGAGCTGGTCTGGGCGGAGGACGACCGCACCCTGCTGTTCACCCGATTCGACGCCACCCAGCGACCGGCCACCGTATGGCGGCTCGACCGCGAGGCCGGCGAGGAGCAGCTGGTGTTCGAGGAGCCGGACGTCGAGTTCTGGGTCGGGCTCGGCAAGACCCGCTCGCGGCGCTGGCTGATCATCGAGACGGCCTCCAAGGACACTTCCGAGAGCCATCTGCTGCCCGCCGATCGCCCCGGCGCGTCACTGCTCTGCCCCCGAGAGCGGGAGTCCGGAGTCGAATACAGCCTCGAACACCGCCCCGGGACCTTCTACGTCCTCCATAACCGTGTCTCGAGCCACTTCCAGCTCGACATCGCCGCCGAGCTGACGCCCGGCGACTGGCAGCCGTGGATCGCGCCACGCGAGGAGACCACCCTGGAGGGCGTCGATGCTTTCTCCTGGGGCGTGGTGCTGACCGAGCGTGACCATCAGGAAGCCCAGGTACACCTCAGGGTGATCGATCTGGCACCGGGCGATCCAGCGACCTCGCTGAGATCCGCACTCGAGGGTCACGCCCCCGAGCAGATCAGGCTCGACGACTGGGTCACCCTGGCCGAAACGCCGTCGAGCCTGTCGCTCGAAGACGTACCGGACTTCGACGCCCGGGTACTGAGGCTGCGCGAGGAGTCATTCGTCACCCCGCCTCGCTGGGTGGCGCTCGATCTGGACAGCACCGAGCGTACCCTGCTCAAGCAGCAGCGGGTGCATGGCGACCTGCGCCCCGAGCAGCTGGTCTGCCGTCGCCTGTGGGCGACCTCGTTCGATGGTGAGCGCGTACCGGTATCGGTGGTCATGCGCCGCGACCTCGCCGAGCAGGGTGACCAGCTTCCGACCCTGCTCTACGGCTACGGTGCCTACGGCACGGTACTCGACCCCTGGTTCTCGATCTCCCGGCTCGAGCTGCTCGATCGCGGAATCGCTTTCGCCGTCGCCCACGTGCGTGGCGGCGGCGATCGCGGCGAGCCCTGGTATCTCGCCGGCAAGCTCGAACACAAGCAGAACAGCTTTCGCGACTTCCTCGCCGCCCGTAACGCGCTGGTCGAGGCCGGGATCAGCGACCCCGAGCGGATCGCCGCCTATGGCGCCAGCGCAGGCGGGCTGCTGGTCGGCGCAAGCCTCAATCTCGACCCGCGGGCATTCTGCGCCGCGATCCTCGACGTGCCGTTCGTCGACGTGCTGCGCACCATGGAGAATCCCGACCTGCCGCTGACCACCGCCGAATACCTCGAATGGGGCAACCCGTTCGATCCCGACGTACGCCGTCGCCTGCAGGCCTATTCACCGCTCGACAACCTCGATGCCCTGCCCTACCCGCCGATGTTCCTCCAGGGCAGCTGGCACGACTCGCGGGTGCCCTACTGGGAGCCGGCCAAGCTCTATGCCCGCCTGTCGGCGTTCGGCACCGCACGTGGCCCAGTGCTGCTGCGCACCGATATGACCGCCGGCCACGGCGGCGCCTCGGGGCGCTTCGACGCCTGGCGCGACAGCGCCCGCCAGGATGCCTTCCTGCTCTGGGCGTTCGGCCTCGCCGAAGCGCAGCCGCTGCCCCCGTCCACCGACGCCGGGGCTTGAAGGCGCTCAGGGCTCGAGCGGCTCGACGTCGACGGCGACGGTGAGCCGCTGCTCCCCGCCGCCGCTCATCACTCCCTTGAGCGGCGCCACATCGGCATAGTCGCGGCCCCAGGCATTGATCAAGTGCTGCTCGGACGGCAGGCTGCCGTTGGTCGGGTCGAGCTCGATCCAGCCGCTGCCGGGGAGGTACACCGCAAGCCAGGCGTGCGAGGCGTCGGCGCCGATCAGGCGCGGCTCCCCCGGAGGCGGCATGGTCTCGAGATAGCCGCTGACGTAGCGGGCGGCGAAACCGAGCGAGCGCAAGCAGCCGATCATCAGATGAGCGAAGTCCTGGCAGACACCGCGACGGCTGCGCAGCACTTCATCGAGCGGGGTAGCCACGGTGGTGAAACCGGGATCATAAGTGAACTCCTCGAATACCCGGCGGTTGAGATCGAGCACCCCCTCGAGCGCGCTCCCTCCCTCGCGAAAGCTTGGCCTTGCATAGTCGGCAAGCGCCTGCGAGCGGCGCACGAACGCCGAGTCCAGCGTCATCATCCGCACCGCCAGCGCTTCGGGATCGCTGAGCGGCGGCAGGGCGAGTGACTCCCGCCAGCCCAGACGGCTGTCCACCGGTGCCGGGCGGGGGCCGCTCTCCAGGCGCGTCGCGACCGACACTTCGAGCGCCACATGGGGCTCCTCGAGTGAGAAGTAGAGCAGCTGGTTGCCGAAGGGATCCTCTCGCTGCACCCGGGTGGCCGGGGTGGGTACGATCGATATCTCGGAGGGCTCGCAATGCTGCCAAGGCAGCGCGCGGGGCAGCATCCGGGCTTCGCTGTGGCACAGCGTGACGGTGGCGGCATAGTCGTAGCGCGTGGTGTGGCGAAGCTGGTAGATCATGGCTGCACCTGCATCTCGAGCAGCTGCCGAGGGGTTTCGACATGGGCGAAGTGGCTGTTGCTGACCGCCTCGGAGAGCTCGCCGAGCGGATCGAGCAGCGCATCCAACAGCGCGCTGAGCGCCTCGCGAGCGCTCGGCGAATGCGGCAGCCCCGCCAGCGCCGCCACGTCGGCGAGTTGCAGCGTGGTGGCGGCACGGATCACCAGGCGCTGTTCGCTGGAGCGATAGGGCGCGCTCGACGGCTGCGGCAGATGGTCGATCTGGCGGCGCAGCCGTTTGAGCATGTAGCCCACCGAGCGCGGGTTGCCCTCGTCGAACAGCAGCAGGTCGAGGATCGCACTGGGGTGCAGCTCGCTGCGATAGCGTCGCCGGTAGGCGGTGAAATTGTCGGTGGTCGCGAGCACCATCTCCCAAGCCGCGGCCCCGGTGTGCTCGGTCTCGACCAGCGCAAGGCGCAGCAGCGCTAAAGTGTTCTGGCAGCGTTCGATGAAGCGGCCGATGTCCATCAATCGCCAGCCGTAGTGGTGCGGCATGGTCTCGTTGCACAGGCCGAAGAAAGCGGCGAGCTCGGGGACCGTGCGCTCGCAGGCGCGGCGGCCGACACTCGCGCTGGTGCAGCGCTCGAACTCCTCGCCGACGTTGTTGAGCACCCGCCAAGCGTCGTCGCCGAGGTGGTCGCGCACCGCCTGGGAATTGCGATGCACCGCTCTGGCCAGCGTGGTCAGCCCGTCGGGCGTGTCGGGGGAGAAGAGGCTCATCAAGCGTGCGCGGATCAGGCCGAAACGCTGCTCGCCTTGGGCCAGGGCCTCGAGCGGCTCGAGCTCGAGCGCCTCCAGCAGTCCGTCGAGGCTGGGATCGGCGACGCTCGACTGATCCTGCTCGAGCAGCCTCACCAGCCCCTCGCGCAGGAGCCTCGCGCGATTGTCCAGACGCTCGCCATAGCGGCCGAGCCAGAACAGGCTGTCGGCGACCCGGCTGGGCAGATCGATGCCATCGCGGGTCACCAGCAGCGGCTCGCTGGCCTGGCGCAGCTGGCTGACGTGGGGCTGCGGCGAATCGGCCAGCACCCAGACGTCCTTGACCACTTCGCTGTTCACCGAGGGATGGCCGGGCTCACCCACCCAGGCGAGCCCGCCGGGCATCACCCGATAGACGACCTCCTCGAGGCTCCCGTCGGCGGTGCTGGAGTCCAACGAACAGAACATCCGCAGCGACAGCGGTTTCGGCACCAGCCGTTTGTGTTCGGCGTCGAACACCGGCCCACTGGCGGCAGCCAGCGGACGCTGGGCGACGAATTCATCGGGGTGGGCGATGATTCGCTGGCGCAGCCGCGCAAGCTCATGGACGTCGAGCCGAGCGGCATGCACCGGCGCGGCGCCGGGTTCGAAGCTGCGCAGGATCAGCCCGGGCAGCTCGTCCAGGGTGCGCTCGAGCGCATCCGGCGCACCGCACCACCAGCCCTGGGGGCCTTCCAGCAGCAGCGGCTCGCCGAGCAGCCGCTCGCAAAGCGTCTGCCAGTAGGGCTCGAGCACCGGATGCTCGAGCACGCAGCTGCCGATCGGATTGGCCAGGCGCACGTTGCCCGCGCGCGCCGCCTGCGCAAGCCCGGCGACGCCGATCACCGAGTCGGCGCGAAGCTCCAGCGGATCGCACCAGACGTCGGACATCCGGCGCAGGATCACGTCGACCGGCTTGAGCCCGCCGAGGGTGCGCATCCACACCCGCTGGTCGCGCACCACCAGATCGAGGCTCTCGACCAGCGGCAGGTTGAGATAGCTGGCGAGGTATGCGTGCTCGAGATAGCCGTCGCTGCCGGGCCCGGCGGTGAGCAGCACCACGTTGGGATGTTCGCGATGCTGAGGGGCGAGCGAGACCAGCGCGCGGTGCTCGTCGGCGAGCGCTCCGGCGAGCCGGCGCAGCGGCGCGTCGCGATAGAGATTCGGCATCGAGCGGGCGAGCACGATACGGTTTTCCAGCGCGTAACCGCTGCCGGCCTGCGATTGCACACGGTCGGCGATCACCCGCCAGCGGCCTTCGCGGTCGCGGACAAGATCGACTCCGAGCGAGAACAGCGCTGCGCGTTCGGTATCGAAGGAGTACTGGCAGGGCGGCAGCCACCAGCCCTGCTGGAACAGCGCCTCGGCGGGGATCAGCCCCTCGCGCAGCGTACGCTGCTCGCCGTAGAGATCGCGCAGCAGCGCATCGAGCAGCCGGGCGCGCTGGGCAAGCCCGGCCTCGAGCAGTGGCCACTCGTGCCTGTCTATCACCAAGGGCAGCGGGTCCACGCGCCAGCTGCGCGCGGCGCTGCCGAGCGCACGGCCGTTGAAGGTCACGCCGTTCTCGTGCAGCAGCCGCTGCGCCTCGAGACCGCGCTGGCAGATGCCGTCGAGGCCGAGACGGGCGAAGTTCTCCAGCAGCGCGTGCCAGTGCGGGCGCAGCTCGCCGCTATCGCCGAGCAGGCTGTCGAAGCCACCGGCGCTGCGATAGCCGGCCAGCAGCGCTGAGAGCACACCGCTCGGCATGGGGGTCAAAGTGATCGTTTCCTGGTTCATGAAGGCATCGACCGCACCCGGCCCGCCCGACGAACGAGGCAGACAGGGCGCTGGTGGGTAACAGGCACCGCAGGGGCACAGTGGAGGCGTCGCGACCGGCTCAGGTGCCGCGACGCAGATCCAGCGTCAGCGGCAGCTCGAGACTCGGTGTCTCGGCGGGCACATTGATTTTGCCCTGAGTATGCCCTTGCCGCTCGAAGCGCGCCAGCCTGCGGGCCTGCGCCTCATTGGCATTGATCGGGAATCGCTCGTAGTTGCGCCCCGCCGGATCGACGACGTGATAGGTACAAGCACCCACCGAGCGCTGGTTCCAGGTGTCGACCAGGTCGAACACCAGCGGCGCATGGACGGGAATCCGCGGATGCAGCGCCGAGGGTGGCTGCCAGGCCCGATAGCGCACCCCTGCGACCGCTTCACCGCTGCGCGAGGTCGGCGCCAGCGGTACCCGCCGGCCGTTGCAGGTGAGCACGTAGCGGCCATCGACGAAGCCCTGGACCTTGACCTGCAAGCGCTCGACCGATGAGTCGACGTAGCGCGCAGTGCCGCCAGAGCTCGCCTCCTCGCCGAGCACATGCCAGGGCTCCAGCGCCTGGCGCAGCTCGACGCTCAGGGTGTCGGTGTTGAATTCACCATGCAGCGGGAAGCGGAACTCGAGGAAGCTCTCGAACCAGCTCGGGTCGAAGTCGAAGCCGTGGCGGCGCAGGTCGCCGAGCACCTCGAGCAGATCGTTCCAGAGGAAATGCGGCAGCATCCAGCGATCGTTCAGCGCACTGCCCCAGCGCACCAGCGGTGCGCTATAGGGCGCGCGCCAGAAGCGCGCGACCAGCGCGCGCACCAGCAGCGCCTGGAGCAGCGACATCCGTGGATGAGGCGGCATCTCGAAGGCGCGCAGCTCGAGCAGCCCGAGTCGACCGGTATCGCTGTCGGGGGAGTAGAGCTTGTCGATGCAGAACTCGGCGCGGTGGGTATTGCCGGTCAAATCGGTGAGCAGGTGGCGGAACAGTCGGTCGACCAGCCAGGGCTGGGTCACCTCGTCGTCCGGCACCTGGGAGAGCGCGACTTCGAGCTCGTAGAGCGAATCGTGGCGCGCCTCATCTACCCTCGGCGCCTGGCTGGTCGGCCCGATGAACAGGCCGGAGAAGAGATACGAAAGACAGGGGTGATGCTGCCAGAAGGTGACCATGCTGGAGAGCAGCGAGGGCCGGCGCAGGAACGGCGAGTCCGCAGGCGTCGCGCCGCCCAGGGTGATGTGATGGCCGCCGCCGGTGCCGGAGTGACGCCCATCGAGCATGAACTTCTCCGCACCGAGCCGGCACTGCCGGGCCTCGTCGAACAGCGCGGTGGTGGTATCGACGAGTTCGGGCCAGCTCGCCGACGGCATGATGTTGACCTCGATCACCCCCGGATCAGGAGTGATCATGAATTTCGCCAACCGCGGGTCGGAGGGCGGCGGGTAGCCCTCGACGAATACCGGCATGCCGAGCTCGGCGCAGGTGCGCTCGACCGCGGCGATCAGTCCGAGATATGCCTCGAGCGACTCGAGCGGCGGCAGGAAGACGTAGAGATGGCCATCCCGCGGCTCGACGCAGAGGCTGGTCGGTATCGATTCCGCCGCGGCGCGGTTGAGGTCCTGGACCGCGTCGAGCAGCGCTCCGGTGTCGGTGCCCTCGCCTTTCGCACCGGCGCGGGCGGTGACGTGCCTGCCGGCCTCGCCACGCAGCGCATCGCTCGCCGGCTGCTGCTGGCCGCGCGCCAGCGCAACCAGGCGCGCGACGATCTCTTGGTGGGGATCCGGCAGCGGTCCGCGCGGGGCGAAGCTGGCCACCGGCTGGCGCGGATCCTCCCAGCTCTTCAACGGCAGCGCGTCGAGCGGCAGGCGCAGCCCCATCGGCGAGTCACCCGGCACCAACAGCAGATGGTCGCGGCGCAGCAGCCAGGCGCCGCTGCGCCAGCCTCGTCCTTCGGCGCGCAGCGGCAAGGCATAGCCGACCACCTCGCCCAAGCCGCGCTCGAGCAGCTGGCCGAGACGACGACGCTCAGCGTCGTCGTCGAGATCGACGTCGCGCGGGTCGAAGTCCACCGGCAAGGTACGTTCACGCCAAAGGTAGTAATAAACGTCCTCATAGGCGGGAATCAGGTGCACCGCATCGATGCCGAGCTGCTCGCAGAGGGTGTCGGCGAACTGGCGCGCCTGCTGCGGCCCGTAGTCGCGCTCGACCGCGTCGTCGTCGAGCAGCGCGGGGTCGCGCCATACCGGCACGCCATCGCGGCGCCAGTAGCAGGCCAGGGCCCAGCGCGGCAGCGGCTCGCTGGGGTACCACTTGCCTTGCTGGTAATGGAACAGTCCGCCCGAGGCGAAACGCTCGCGCAGCCGCTTGAGCAGCGACACCGAGAACCTGCGCTTGGTCGGCCCCAGCGCCGCTGTGTTCCACTCGTCGCCATCCATGTCGTCGATCGAGACGAAGGTCGGCTCGCCGCCCATGGTCAGGCGTACGTCGCCCGCCTTCAACGCCGCGTCGACACGTTTGCCGAGCTGGTCGACCGCCTGCCACTGGTCCTCATCGAACGGTTTGGTGACCCGGGGACGCTCCTCGATCCGCTCGACGCGCATGGCGAAGTCGAATTCGACCTCGCACGGCTCGCTGAGCCCGGTGATCGGCGCCGCGCTGCTCGGCTCCGGTGTCGCCGCCAGTGGGATATGTCCTTCGCCGGCGAGCAGCCCCGAGGTCGGGTCGAGCCCGATCCAGCCGGCACCGGGCACGAACACCTCGGTCCAGGCGTGAAGATCGGTGAAATCGTGGGTCGTACCGGAGGGCCCGTCGAGCGCCTCGAGATCGGCGACCAGCTGGACCAGGTAACCCGAGACGAAGCGCGAAGCCAGCCCCAGCCGGCGAAAGATCTGCACCAGCAGCCAGGCACTGTCGCGGCATGAACCACTGCCTTTCTCGAGGGTCTCCTCGGCGGCCTGGACACCGGGCTCCATCCGCACCAGGTAGGCGATGTCCTGGCTCAAGCGCTGGTTGAGCGCGACCAGGAAATTGACCGATGAATCCGCCTCCTTCGCCACCTCGGCGAGCCAGGCGTCGAGTCTCTCCCCGCCCTCGTCGAGTTCGAGATAGGGCGCCAGCTCCTTGGCCAATGCCGCCGAATACTCGAACGGAAAACGCTCTGCGTAGGGTTCGACGAAGAAGTCGAATGGATTGATCACGGTCATCGGGGCGATCACTTCGACCGCCACCGAAAGCCGTGAGAGCGGTTCGGGGAACACCACCCGTGCCACCAGGTTGCCGAAGGGGTCCTGCTGCCAGTTGATGAAGTGCTCGCCACCTTCGATCTTGAGCGAGAACGCTTCTATCGGCGTGCGACAGTGCGGCGCCGGGCGCAGCCGGATCAGGTGGGGAGAGAGCGCGACCGGGCGATCGAAGCGATATTCGGTGGCGTGGTGCACAGCGACGCGTATGGACATCGGAGCCTCGGAGCCGGCGACTGAGATGTCGCAAATATCACCGTGATGCCTACAGGATTACAACGACTATCTTGCTCGCGGGGCGCTTCTCTTTGCTTCGCCACGATGCTATAGCTTAGCGGGACGGACCTTCTGCATGACCCGCGCGGGGCTTCGGCCCGCGACGACAAGATCAAGATAGAGATCGATCCGAGGCGATCGATGACAAGAGGGTTCGGACCATGACTCGGATAGACTGGAACGACTATCACTGCGACGCGCATTACGACGAACTACTGGCCCAGGCCGGCGTGCCCCGAAATGCATCCAAGGCGCTCTGCGACTACCTCGCGAGCCTGGATGCCAGCGAACTAGCCGAACGCAAGACCGCAGCCGAGGCGGCGATCAGGACGATGGGGATTACTTTCACCGTCTACTCGGAAGGCACCATGATCGATCGCGCCTGGCCGTTCGACATCGTGCCGAGGATCATCCCCGCCGCAGAGTGGCGACGCACCGAGGCGGGGCTCAAGCAGCGCGTCGAAGCGCTCAACCTGTTCATCGACGATCTCTACCACGACCAGCGCATCATCAAAGACGGCGTGTTTCCCGCCGAAGTCCTCGCCCAGTCGGTCAACTTCCGCCCGCAGTGCATCGGCATCGACCCGCCCCACCGGGTATGGGCCCACATCTGCGGCTCCGACCTGGTCCGCGACGGCGACGGTACGCTCTACGTACTGGAGGACAACCTCCGCGTGCCCTCGGGCGTCTCCTACATGCTCGAGAACCGCAACGTCACCAAGCGGGTGCTGCCGGAGCTCTTCGCCACCGGCCGCATCCTGCCGGTCGACGACTACGCCGCCCAGCTCTACGACATGCTCGCCAGCATGTCTCCGCGCCCCCAGGATGAGCCGCAGGTGGTGGTGCTGACCCCGGGGATCTACAACTCCGCCTACTACGAGCACGCCTATCTCGCCCAGCAGATGGGCGTAGGGCTGGTCCAGGGCGACGACCTGATGGTCGACGATGACGATGTGGTCTACATGCGCACGGTCAGCGGTCCGACCCGGGTAGACGTGATCTACCGGCGGATCGACGACCTGTTCCTCGATCCCGAGGCGTTCGATCCCGACTCGATGCTCGGCGTACCCGGGCTGATGCGCGCCTGGCGCGCGGGCAAGGTGGCCCTGGCCAACGCGCCCGGCGCGGGGGTCGCCGACGACAAGGTGGTCTACGCCTTCGTGCCGCAGATCATCGACTACTACCTCGACGCCGAGCCGATCCTGCCCAACGTACCAAGCTACCTGTGCATGTTCGACGACCAGCGCGACTACGTCCTCGAGCACCTCGACGAGCTGGTGATCAAACCGGCCAACGAATCCGGTGGCTATGGCATGCTGATCGGACCGCGCTCGACGGCGGAGGAGCGTGCGCAGTTCGCCGAACGGATCAAGGCCGACCCACGCAACTACATCGCCCAGCCGACGCTGAATCTATCCACCACGCCCACGCTCTGCGGCGGCGTGGAGGTCAAGCCTCGCCATGTCGACCTGCGGCCTTTCATTCTCTCCGGCGCCGAGACCCACGTCACCACCGGCGGACTGACCCGTGTCGCACTGATCGAGGGTTCGCTGGTGGTCAACTCCTCTCAAGGCGGTGGCAGCAAGGACACCTGGATCGTCGAAACCGAGGAGAACGACTGATGGCCATGCTCTCCCGCGTCGCTGAGAATCTCTACTGGGTGGCCCGCTATCTCGAACGCGCCGAGGACACCGCGCGGCTGGTCAACGTCAACACCCACCTGCTGCTCGATTTCCCTCAGGCCGCCAATCTCGGCTGGGCGACACTGATCGAAATCACCGGCAGCCTTGACTCGTTCAACGAACTCTACGATGAGTTCAGCGAGCGCAACGTGCTCGCCTTCCTCTGTACCGATCGAAGCTATTCGAGTTCGCTGCTCTCCTCGCTGGCCGCCGCCCGCGAGAACCTGCGCACCACCCGTGACATCGTCCCGCGCGAGATCTGGGAGCAGGTCAACGGCCTCTACATGGAGGCGGTCGCACACGCCTCGAGCAGCCTGGCCCTGGCCCGGCGCGAGGAGTTCCTCAAACGGATCATCCGCGGCTGCCAGACCGTCACCGGACTGTTCGAGGGCACCCTCAGCCGCACCCAGGCCTTCACCTTCGTCGAGCTCGGCCGCCAGCTCGAACGCGCCGATATGACCACCCGTATCGTCGACGTACGCTCGGGCAACCTGCTGCCGCGCAATCCGGAGGAGCTCACCCCGTTCGAGAACCTGCAGTGGATGAGCGTGCTCAAGTCGCTGACCGGCTACCAGATGTACCGCCAGCAGGTGAGACTTCGCGTGCGCGGGCCGGACGTGCTCGAGTTCCTGCTCAAGGAGCCGACCTTTCCCCGCGCGGTGGCCTACTGCCTCGACAGTATCTCCGACAACCTGCGCACCCTGCCCCGCTACGACCGCCCTCTGGCCGCATCCACCCTGGTCCGTGCGGAGGTCGCCGAGGCCGACGTGCGCTCGCTGGCGCGCTCCCCGGACGACCTGCGCCTGGCCATCGACAAGCTGCAGATCGGCTTCAACACGCTCCATGACTCGATCGCCGCGACCTACTTCTCACGCGATTTGGCCAATGCGCCGCCGCATCAAAGCCAGAGCCAGACCCAGCGCGACGACATGCTCGACGAAGACTGAACCCGGTGCGGTGACCGCCGAGCGCTCCGCCGTCCCAACGTCGGAGCGCTTCGGTTATGCTGGGCGGCGACCCTGACATTTCGATGAGGAATTCCTCCCCATGACCCAATCCAGTATTGGGCTGCCCGAGCTGCTGTCGCTCGAACCGCTCGAGGTGAACCTCTTTCGCGGTGTGAGCCTGGATCTCGGCCTGCCGCAGCTGTTCGGCGGTCACGTCCTCGCCCAGGCGCTGGCCGCAGCGGCTCGGACGGTACCGAGCGAGCGCGCGGTGCACTCTCTGCACGGCTATTTTCTGCGTCCAGGCGATGCTAGCCGCCCGGTGGTCTACCAGGTCGACCCGACCCGCGATGGGGGCAGTTTCACTACCCGGCGCATCACCGCGATCCAGTACGGCCAACCGATCTTCTTCTGCAGCGCTTCTTTCCACCTGGAAGAGCCAGGCTTCGAACACCAGAGCTCAGCCGCAGCGCCGGACACCGCCTCCCCCGAGGCGCTGCTCGAGCGCGGCGTGCGAGTCGAGCGGCTGCCCAACCTGCCGGTGGAGATCCTACGCTGCGATCTCTCCCGGGATCCACCTCGCCACAGCGTCTGGATCAGGCTGCTCGGCGAAGCGCCGGCCGATCCCGCGCTGCACCGCCAAATGCTTGCCTACGCATCGGATCTCTGCCTGCTCGCCACCGCGCTGCTGGCCCACGACAAGCGTCCCCACGAGCCGGGGCTCAGGATCGCGAGCCTCGATCACGCCATCTGGTTCCACCGCGACCTCGATCTCCACGACTGGCATCTCTACCAGATGGACAGCCCTTGGGCCGGCGGCGCACGCGGCCTGAGCCATGGAGAGATCTTCGATCGCAACGGCGTACTGGTCGCCACCACCATGCAGGAAGGGTTGGTCCGCTTCTCGCCCTGACGACCTGGCCAGGAAAATCCTGCCGGCAAAAAGCGAAGCCGGCGACCGGATCATCCGGTCGCCGGCGTTCTCGCCACCCCGCTTGGAGATGCAGCCGCTCAGGCCGCGTGGGCGTTGGCGCCCGCCCCCTTCACCAGGCCATCGATGTAGCGCAGTTTCTCGACCACGGTGTCGTTGAGCACCACCGGCACCAAGTCGAGCAGTCCCATGTCGCGATTGAGCTCGTTGATCGAGAGCCCCACCCTTTGCCAGGCGACCAGCATCTGATCGAGGCTGCGATCATGGTCGACCCGAGTGAAGCCCAGACCCTTGGCGGTGTCGAGCACCGAGACGACGTCGAGATAGAGCGCGAAGGTCTCGGCGAAGTCCTCCCAGGGATGCATGGTGGCGTATGCGGAAACGTAGTGAAGTTCCCAATCAACCGGCGGCCCCTGGTGGTAGTGGCGCTCGAGCGCTTCGGCATAGGTCGGCGAATTATGATCGCCGAACACCGCGATGCAGGCGGCTTCGTCCCGATTCTGGACCAGCAGGTCCCAATAATAGTGGCCGATCTCGTGGCGAAAATGGCCGATCAGGGTGCGATGCTCCTCTCCCATGTCGACCCTGAGCCGCTCGCGCTCGGCATCGTCCGCCTCGCGCACGTTGATGGTGATGTGGCCATTGGCGTGCCCGGTATAGACCGTCTGATCGCCGACCTGACGCCACAGCCCGTCATTGGGCAGCGCATCCGCCATGAACGAGAACGATAGCGGCAGCGGTGCGCCCTCGACGTGCTTGTCCGGATGCGGCAGCTCGACCAGATCGAGGGTGTAGAACAGCCTGCGCTTGGCGCTTTCGAGCGCGGCCCAGCGTACCAGCGCCCCATCCACGGACAGGTCGGGAATCATTTCATTGCAGCGGCAGCAATCACAGAGCTCGGGCGCGCCCCCCTGGCCATCGAGCTCGACCATCCGGTTGCACACCCCATAATCGCGATAGTTGGCGCATTTCAGCAGACTCGCACCGCACTCGGCATTGGCGCAGCGATAGCCGCCCGCATCCAAGGGCTCGAGTGCATGGATGCCATCGCAGGCCGGGCACCAGCCCACTTCGCGACCACAGGAAAGACATTGGCTGTTGTCGAAGAACAAGCGAGTGGAGCAGACACATTCGAAGACGCGCATGGAGATACTCTCGTGAGGCGACCGATCATGGAACTGCTAAAGGATAGACGGTTGCGACGACAGCGCTACATCGGCGAGCGAATCGGCTCAGCAGGGCAGGATGGCGATGATATGGGATTCGAGATCGTCCTCGTCGACATCGCGTTCGGAGACCGCGATGGCGCGCACGCTGATCCCCTTGCGATGCATCCTGCGGTCGGAGCCGGCGACCAGCGGATGCCAGCCGGCCAGCCTCCGACCTTCGCCAAGCCGGCGATAGGCGCAGGTCGAAGGCAACCAGTCGAACTCATACAGGTTTTCGCGCGTAAGCTTGGTGCACTCGGCGACCTCGGCGAAACGGTTGGCGTAGTCACTGCAGCGGCAGCTGTCGATATCGAGCAGCTTGCAGGCGACATCGAGCAGCGCCAGGTCGCCGCTCTCCTCGTCTTCGATCTTGACCAGGCAGCAGCGGCCGCAGCCGTCGCAGAGCGCCTCCCACTCGGCATCATTCAATGCATCGAGCGGATAGCGCTCCCAGAACCGCTCGCGCAGCGCGACGTCCGGCATCTCAGTAGCGTCCCTCGGTCGGCGCGCGATAGAGATCGAGCATCGAAGGATCGCGCGGCGGCGGCATCTGCAGATAGAAACCCTGCTCGCGCACCAGCCGGATCACCTCGCTCGCCTCGACCCGCGCCATCCGCCGCTCGGGCGTCAGCATCAGCACAATCGACGGCTCCGGCTTGCCGAATCGCTCGAGCAGCGCCTCGGGCACCCGCGCGAGTCCTTCGCCACGATCGACGTAGAGATAGGTCTCATCGCGACGCGGACTGCGATAGACCTGACAGATCAAGCGTTCGCTCATCCCCGCGTACCTCCCTCGAGCCGAGACTCCTCATCCCCCACAGGGCTGCGAGCGGCCTTGAGCGCATCGCGCAGCGCTCCGTCGAGCAGCGCTCCACGCCAGCCTTCCAGTGAACAATCGTCTAGCCGTCCCTGCAGGTCTGCCTGCACCCAGGCGTCGAGATCGCGCCGCCGGGCGAGCAGCTCGGCGGCAAGCCCGAGGCGCTCGGCCTCGATCTCGACCACCCGCTTCAGCACTTTCAGCCGCTTGCGGTAGTCGTTGCTCACCGGAGACGGCAGCGTACGAGGCAGCTGGGAGGCATCGATCGTTTGGGCCACCTTGACCAGCCCGAGCAGCGTGTCGCTTTCGCGCTTGATCAGCGCCGGCTTGATCTCCGGTACCTCGGCGAGCTCGAAGCGATTCTTCGGCATCCTCTCCGCCACGGCGAACAAAAGCCCGTCGTTGGCGAGCCACCCGCGTGGCACATCTCGAGCCCGCACCGCCTCCTCACGCCAGGCGCAAAGCGCCGCATAGGCGGCGAGACTTCGCGGCGACAGCCGCCAGGCGTTGCGATTGCGCAGGTGGTAGGCGTCGAGCGCTTTACCGGCCTTCGCCGTATCGATCATCGCCTGGCAGTCCGACTCGACCCACTCGAGGCGTTCGAGATGCTCAAGCGTCGCATGCTGGGCCCGCCAGAGTTCCGGCAGGTAGAGGACATCGAGCATGGCGTAGCGCCGCTGCTGCTCGGAGAGCGGACGCGCCAGCCAGTCGGAGCGGGTGACATCCTTGGGAATCTCGATGCCGAGCCGGCGTTCCACCAGGCGCTGATAGCTGATCGCCGCGTCTGCGCCGCAGAACCCCTCGGCGACCTGGGTATCGATCAATGGCTCGGGCAGGCACCCCGCCCAGGCGGCGAGTACTTCCAAGTCCTCGCTGCAAGCATGGATCAGCTTGAGCGGTCCCTGGGCTCCAAGCAGCGCGCGCAGCGCATCGCTTGCCTCGACCGCGCAAGGGTCGATCAACCACACCCGATCTCCGTCGCTGAGCTGGATCAGCGCAGGAATGGCGTGGAAAGTGGTCTCGCGCATGAACTCGGTGTCGAGACCGACCGCTTCGCAGTTCGAAAGTGCGGCGCAGGCTTCGTCAAGCGCCTCGGTAGTGGCTACCCAGTAGCCCTGGGACGTGTTCATTTCGACTCTCTTGACTGGAGCGTGTTGAGAATAAGCCAGCGATCGCGTTGCTGGCGCAATGCTTGCCTGGCGCGGCGGGCCCGCCGCGCACGGTTTGCCACCTCTGGCGCGACGAGTGTTTCATGCTCAACACGCCCCGAGGTTTATCGCATTTTTCCATACGCGCCGCATACGCCGGCAAGGGAGGCGGGACGGGCTGCTAACGGCATGGCATGGCAGAGGTGCAAGCGTGCAGGCATACGCTCGCTTACCTCGACAACGCCTGCAGACAGGAAACCGGGATGCGCACAGCGCGACGCAGCGACCCGCGACGCTCAGGACGTGAATGGCAGGCGTCCGCTGAACGCGCGCGAGAGCGTGCCGACATCGACGTACTCGAGCTCACCGCCGAGCGGTACGCCGTAGGCCAGCCGCGTACAGCGCACCTCATAGGGACGCAGCTGCTCGGAGATGTAGTGGGCGCTGGCCTCCCCTTCGACGGTGGGGTTGGTCGCCAGCACCACTTCCTCATAGTCGTGCCCGGCCACCTCCGCCTCCAGGCGCTCGAGCCCGAGTTCCTCAGGACCGATGCCGTCGAGCGGCGACAGGTGCCCGTGGAGGACGAAGTAGCGGCCGCGATAGCCACCGGCCTCCTCGATCGCCAGCAGGTCGGCGGGTGACTCGACCACGCAGAGCATGCGCTCGTCACGCCTGGGGTCCTCGCAGAGCGCACAGAGATCGTGCTCGGTCAGATTGCGGCAGCGCTGGCAATAGCCGATCCGCGCCAGGGCTTCACCCAGCGCACCGACGATCCGCTCGCCGCCGGCGCGATCGCGCTCGAGCAAATGCAGCGCCATGCGCTGAGCGCTCTTGGGGCCGACCCCCGGCAGGGTGCGGAAGGCCTCGACCAAGCGCTCGAAGAGGGGTGAGAAGCTCATCAGAACGGCAGCTTGAACCCAGCCGGCAGGTTGAGCCCGGCGGTCGCTTCCTCCATCTTGCTGCGCGAGTTGACCTCGACCTTGCGCACCGCGTCGTTGACCGCGGCGGCGAGCAGATCCTCGAGGAACTCCTTGTCCTCTTCCATCACGCTGGCATCGAGATCGATACGGATCACGTCATGGCGGCCGTTCATCGTGACCTTGACCATTCCGGCGCCGGCCTCACCCTCGACCTGCTGCTGGGCGATCTCTTCTTGCACCTGCTGCATCTTTTCCTGCATCTGCTGGGCCTGCTTCATCAGGCCGCCCATACCACCCTTGAACATGGCCACACTCCTTAGCTAACGATGATCTGCTCGGTCAATCGAGGGATACAGGTGGAGAAGCGCTGCCGTTCAGGCGTCGCTCTCGAGCGAACGCACGCTCGCCTCGAGCAGCCGCGCGCCGAACTGCTCCTCCAGCGCTCTTATATGCGGGTCGCGCCTAAGCGCTTCAACCGCCCGTGCCTGGCGTTCAGCTCTGAGTCGCTCCCGCTGAGCGTGAGGCGTCTCGATCCCAGGGTCGATCTCGCCCGGTTCGATGGTCACTCTTCTCGCCGCGCCGAGCTTGGCCAGCCCCGCCTCCAGCCTGCGCACGTGAATCTCGGCATTCATTGCCGCCTGGGAGGGATCGAGGCGCAGCGCGAGAACGCCGTCGCGGTCCTCGATCACCGCGCAGTGGGCGAGCAGGTTACCGGTGATCCCGCCCAGGCCGAGGCTGGGGAAAATCCCCAGCCATGCGGCCTGGTCGATCGTCGCGCCGGTGGGTAGCGAGAACCCCTCCACGCAGTCATCGACATCGGCCTCCTGCTCCGCCGGCTCGAGCGCATCGCCGCCCGACGAGGCGAGCGCGTCGGTGAACGCCTCGCTCAGCTGAGACGCCGCGTTGGGAGAAGCGTACTCGGCATAGGCGCGCTCGTCGTCATCGTCTTCGTCGTCGAGCGGCTGCGCCTCGTAGCTTGCGAACTCGCTGGCGTCGTTGGCCGAAGGCCCAGGAGCGGGAAGATCTTCGGGCTCCGCTGCCGGCTCGGGCAGCGATTCGGGCTCGGGCTCGATGGGAGCCTCGGCCGCCATCTGGGGCTGCGCCTGCTGCGGCGTTGCTTCAGCGACGGAGCTGGCCGCAACCGGGCTCTGCTCCGATGCCGATACGGTGTTCCAGGGCGGCTCGGCCGTAGGGCCGTCGGCTGGCGGAGGTTCGTCGGCGACCTGCGCCGACGCCGGGGCCGCCTGCTGGCCATCGCGCGCCTCGCGCTGGCCGCCGTCACCGCGCAGCGGCAGCGGCGTCTGGGCAGGTCGCGGTACGCCCTGAGGGCGAAAGGCGAGCATCCGCAGCAGGGTCATCTCGAGCGCGGTGCGAGGCTCGGGCGCATTATCCATGTCGGCGCGACCGGAAAGCGCAATCTGGTAGTAGAGCTGTACATCCTCGGCGGTGAAACCACTGGCCAGCGCGAGCAAGGCATCGCGGTCACCGAAGCCATTGTCGAGCGCCTGCGGCACCATCTGCGCAATCGCCAGCCGATGGAACAGTCCCGCCAGTTCATCGAGCACCGCACCGAAGTCCGGCGCATGCTCGGCGAGTGCCGCGACCTCGGCGAGCACCTTGGCGGCGTCGATCTCGCCGAGCGCCTCGGCCAGCTTGAGGATGTGGCGATGATCGAGGGTGCCGAGCATCGCCGCGACATCGGCTTCGCTGACCGTTCCCTGGCCGAAGGCGATCGCCTGGTCGGTGAGCGAGAGCGCATCGCGCATCGAGCCATCCGCGGCGCGCCCCAGCAGCCACAGCGCACGCTCATCGAAGCTCACCCCCTCCTCGCCGAGGACGCGGGAAAGATGCCCGACCACGCGCTCCGGCGGCATCATCTTGAGCGCGAACTGCAGGCAGCGTGACAGCACCGTGATCGGCAGCTTCTGGGGATCGGTGGTGGCGAGCAGGAACTTGACGTGGGGCGGAGGCTCTTCCAGCGTCTTGAGCAGCGCATTGAAGCTGTGCGACGAGAGCATGTGCACTTCGTCGATCAGATAGACCTTGTAGCGCCCCTGGGTCGGCGCGTACTGCACGTTGTCGAGCAGTTCGCGGGTGTCCTCGACCTTGGTCCTGGAGGCTGCGTCGACCTCGATCAGATCGACGAAGCGTCCCTCGTCGATCGCCCGGCAGGCCTGGCATTCGCCACAGGGCGTCGAGGTCACCCCGCGTTCGCAATTGAGGCACTTGGCCAGGATACGGGCGATGGTGGTCTTGCCGACCCCGCGGGTGCCGGTGAACAGGTAGGCGTGGTGCAGGCGCTCCTGGTCGAGCGCATTGATCAGCGCCCGGGAGACGTGCTCCTGGCCGACGAGCTCATGGAAAGTGCGTGGCCGCCATTTGCGGGCCAATACCTGGTAGCTCATGTAGGCGAACGGTATCCTTGACGGCTATAACCTGCGCCGACCGCCGTAGGGACGGCTGGTAACGATCGGGGTGCAGCGAAGCTGCTGACGAGGCGCCATCTTAGCGCGTCGCATGGGCCGCACGCGAGCCGGCCTGGGCGAGTTGAAGGAAGAGCTGAAATGGAGGCGGCCCCCGCCAGCCACATCCCGGCACACGACTCCATCACTACCGTTGCTCCCTTCCGGGCCTGGCGGGGTTCGCGATTTCACGTTGCGGGAGGACCGATGGGGGCCACCATAACCGATTAGACCAAAATTCTTTTCAAATCATGAAGTTGAAAGAACACCGCTGGTCGATCGAGGCGCCATCTTAGCAACTGCGCCGCCCCCCGGCAAGCGCATCGAGACAGCCTCGGGCCGCGCCACTGTGCGACCAGGCCCGTTATACTCTGCGCGCCCTCTACGCCGCTGGACCCTGGTCATGAACGATGCCATGAACGACGCCCACTCCCCTTTGCGACTCGACCAACTGCTGGTCGAGCTCGGCCTCGCCCGCTCGCGCACCCGCGCCCAGCGGCTGATCAAGCATGGCCGCGTAACCCTGCTCGGCCCGGGCGGCGAGCGCGTGGTGAAACGACCGGGCGAGAAACTGCCGCGAGACAGCCGGTTCCGGCTCGACGAAGACCCACAGGAGCGCCACGTGTCCCGGGCGGGGCTCAAGCTCGAGGGGCTGCTCAATAGCCTGGGGATCGATCTCGAAGGCCAGATCCTGCTCGATGTCGGCCAGTCGACCGGCGGCTTCAGCGACTGCGCGCTGCGCTTCGGCGCGGCCCGGGTGATCGGCATCGAAGTCGGCCACGGCCAGCTCGACGAAACCCTGCGCCAGGATTCGCGGGTGGTCTGTCTCGAGGGCGTCAATGCCCGGGCGCTGCCCGACGCACGGCTGCGCGAGCTCGCCCCCGAGGGCCTGAATGGGGCGATGATCGACGTCTCGTTCATCTCCCAGACGCTGATCCTGCCCGAGCTCGCCCGGCTGCTGCCGCCGAACGCCGGGCTCTATAGCTTGGTCAAGCCGCAGTTCGAGCTCTCCCCTGCCGAGATCGACGACCGCGGCCTGGTCCGCCACCCCCGCCACTACGCCGAGGTCGAGAGGCGGCTGCGCAAAGCGGCGGCCGACACCGGCTTCGAGGTCCTGCACTGGGAGAAGAGCGTGATCCTCGGCGGCGACGGCAACCAGGAGTTCATGATGCTGGCGCGGCGCCTCGGCCACGCTCAGGAGGGCTGAGCGCCTCCGGGCGAATCGCCCTCGATGCCGAGGCCCTTCAACTTGCGCCCTTTGTCTCCATCGCGCTCGCGATGGAGCCACACGTCCATCTGCTGGAACGCCACACGCACGCCCTCACGCTTGAACGCCGCATCCACCGCCCGGTTGATCTGGTCGGTGACCCGCAGCCGGTCGCCGATATCGCTGACGAACACCCTCACCTCGAAGGTGAACGAACTGTTGCCGTAGGCCATGCAGAACACCAGCGGCTCGGGATCCTCGAGCACCAGCGGATTGTCCCTGGCGATCTGCATCAGCATCTGGTGGACACGATCGAGATCGGAGCCATGGGCGACCCCATAGGTCAGCACCACGCGGGTGATGTTGTCGGAAAGCGACCAGTTGATCAGTCGGTCGGTGATGAAGGTCTTGTTCGGTACGATGATCTCCTTGCGGTCGAAGTCGATCACCGTAGTGGCACGCATCCGGATCCGGCTCACCGTGCCATGCAGGTCGTTCAGCGTAATGGTGTCACCGATCCGGATCGGTCGCTCGAAGAGGATGATCAGACCGGAAATGAAGTTGGCGAATATCTCCTGCAGACCGAACCCCAGCCCGACGCCAAGCGCTGCCACCAGCCACTGCAGTTTCGACCATGAGAGTCCGAGCGTGCCCAGCGCCACCACGATGCCGCAGCTGAGGATGATGTAGGAGAGCAGAGACGAGATCGCGTAAGCGCTTCCAGTCTTGAGCTCCAGCTTGGACAGCACCATCACTTCGAGCAACCCTGGCAGGTTGCGCGCCATGGTGGTCATCAGCGCAATGGTGATCACCGCGATGAATAGACTCGCCAGCGAAACGTGGGCAACGCTTTGCACCCCACCCTCGCTCTGCTCGACCTGCCAGACATTGATGTTGTTGAGATACGACAGCACCCCGAGCAGGTCGTGCCAAACCAGGTAGAGGAACGCGATGAAGACCAGAAACAGCACCATCTTCGACAGTCGCAGCGACTGCTTGTTGACCTGATCCATATCCAGCGGCGGTTCTTCCAATACCTCGCTGACCGCCTCCCCGCCCTGGGCCTGGATCAGCGCGCGCCGCCGCTCGACCGAGCGTCGATAGGCGAGCCGTCGCGCGGCGACCGCAAGCCCTCGCACCACCGTCGCCTCGACCAGCACCCAGAGACCGAACACGTAGAGCGAAGTAATGAAGCGCGTGGTCAAGCGTACCGCTGTGTACTCGTAGCCATAGAGCACGAGGCCGCCGAGCACCAGCGGTACCAGCGCCATGGCGAGGCCGAGACCAAGACGTACCAGCTTGACCCCAAGATAGGGCACATGAGCGAGGATCAGCTTGAACAGCAGCACGCTCATCATCAGATAGCCGAACAGTACGATCAGCAGCCCGACCGGCTGATCGACCAGGTTGCTGTCGAAGTGCTGGATCAGATAGATCACCAGCACCACAGGGACACTGGCCACCCCGAGATGACTGATCAATCGACGCAGCCGAGCGACATAGGCCGCCGGCCAGTGGAAGTGGCGCATCGCCACGCCGTCGTCGATCAGGATCCGCCGAGCCCAGGCGAAGTATCCCCAGGCGAAGGCCGCGGTGAGCAGCGCACCGCCCAGCACCAGGCCGGAGGTGCTACCCGACAGCCGCAGCCCGGCGCCGGCCGAGGCGAGCAGCAGCGGCCCACGAATCGCCAGCACCAGGTTGAGCAGCAGCGCGAGCGGGGTATGGCGCTGGGAGTCGCGCTTGATCCGCCCGACCTCGTCGTGCAGCTCGCGCAGCTGCTGGCGAATACGCGTGCGATAGAAGCTCAGCGCCATCACCAGCGCGAGCATCGGCAATATGCTGACGATCCACAGCGACGGCACGATGAACAGCGCCCGGAGCACCTGCCGCCAGGCTGGATCGACGACTTCATGATACAGCGCCGAGGGCAGCTGCTTGAGCCAGTTGAGCCCGAGCGGCTGGCCGCTGGCGATCCAGAACAGCTGTTCGTCGATCGTCGCGCGTACCGAGGTACCGATCTCGCTGAGCTGCTGCTGGTTGAGCTGGATGTCGATCGAAAGCGTCAGCAGGTTGCCGTACTCCCGATCGAGCTGTTCGAGCAGCTCGCGCTGGGATTCGTAGAGCGAAAGCAAGGTATGCCGCACCGTTTCACGGGTAGCGGGATCGAGGCTCGGAATCAGCGCATCCAGCCGGCCGTCGACATAGCGCTCGACATCGCCAAGTGACTCCCTGGCCTCGGCAAGATCAAACTGTCTGAGCCGCAGATCGGCGATTTCATCATTCAGCGCCGGTCGCTGCACCATCACCGGCAGCGACTCGCGCTGCTGGCGCAGGATGCGAGACAGCAGCACGCTGCCGCGCACGGCCTCGACCTGGTCATTGAGGTTCGACTGCACCTGCTGCACCGCATCGAGCTGGCTGCGCGTCTCGATCCCGTCGCGGATCAGCTCGTTGACCCGCTCGGTGATGTAGAGCAACGATTCGGACAGTTCACTGTTGCGCGCGGTGACCTCGCGCACCAGAGGGTTGTCGAGCTCACTGGGCGAGGCTCCCTCGCGGGCCTCCTCGATCGCCCGCTGTGACTTTTCGCGCCGCTTCTGGGTGACCGCGCTCTGGATCAGCGCAAGCTCCGCCTGGCGCGCCTCCACCTGCCGAGCGAGCAGCTCGCGATGGGCCTGGGCGAGATCGCGCAGCAGGGTGTTGTTGATCAGCTCGCGCCGGCTCAGCTCGACCTCGGCTTCGAGCGCCGCCACTTCGATCTCCAACTGCCGGCGCTCGATATCGCCAAGCTGATCGCCTTCGTTGCGCAGCCGAGTGCGCAGCTGCTGGATTCGCCCCTGGGCCGAGCCGATCGACGCCTGGGCCCGCTCGGGCAGGGTCTGCGCCGCGGTGATCCGCCGGGTGGCGTCGCCTTGCGCATCCTGCTCCTGCTTGAGTTCGCCGAGTGAGTCGATCAGACGCTGCTCGAGCTGTTCGAGTGAGGCTCGCTCCAGCTGCGCCTGGGAGGGCAAGGCGCCGTCCTGGTCGAGCGCGCGCAGCGCCTGCCGATAGCCGCTGAGCCTGCGCGGCGCTTCCTCGATCTCGCGGTCGAGCGCCTGCAGTTGGCGCCTGGCAACCTCGGCGCGGTCGAGCCCGGCCAGGCTCTCGCGCAGAAGCTGAATGTCATTGGCGACCGACGGGTCACTCGAGCCCGAGCTCTCCAACTGCTCGAGCTGCTGGGCGATGGACTCCCGGCTCGGCGTATCCTGCGCCTGGGCCGGGAGCGCCACCGACAGCAGCGTGAGTAGCACGCAGACGACCAGGCGTGCTCGGATGACGGCGGGATTGAGGCGCATGTGCTGACGCTTCCGAAAGTCGATGTACTTGCTCATCACTGGCACTGCGCGCCACCTGGAAGATCAGGATCGGTGGGCTGAGCGCCGCTGCGCGCAGTTTACACAGTCATCGACGTTTTGACCGCTCACAGCGTCTCAACGATGCCCTCCGAGCGCGGCATGGCAATCGCCGCTGGTCATGCAGTGCTCGCCCTCGACCTGCAGGGTGGCATGGCCGATGGAGAAGCGCTCGGCGAGCAAGGCGTACGCCTCGGCGAGCACCGCATCGCGGTCGATCGACTGATCGACCACCAGATGCGCGCTCAGCATCCTCTGCTGGCTCGAGAGTCCCCACATGTGCAGGTCGTGGACCTCGTCCACCCCGTCGACCTGCTCGAGCGCCGTGCGTACCTCCCCCGACACCACGCCCTCCGGCGTGCCCTCGAGCAGCAGGTGGGTCGAGCGGCGCAGCACGCCCCAGGCCGCACGCAGGATCAGCACGCAGGCGAGCACCGAAAGGATCGGGTCGGCCACGGTCCAGCCCGTGAACATGATGATCACCGCAGCGAGAATCGCCGCCACCGAGCCGAGCAAATCGCCGAGCACATGGAGCGAGGCGCCGCGCAGGTTGAGATTGCCGTGATCGCCGCGATGCAGGATCAACAGCGAGAAGGCATTGATCCCGAGGCCGGCCACCGCCACCGCCAGCATCGGCCCGGCCATCACTTCCACCGGTGAGAACATCCTCTGCGCCGCCTCGTACAGGATCCAGCCGGCGATCACGAACAGCGTCAAACCGTTGACGAAAGCCGCGAGCACCTGGAAACGCTGGTAGCCGAAGCTGTGCTTGGCATCGGGCGCTCGCCTGCCGAGGCGGAAGGCCGCCAGCGCAAGCCCCAGCGAAAAGGAGTCGCTGAGCATGTGGAAGCCATCGGAAATCAGCGCCAGTGAGTTGGCGAAGAAACCCGTGGCGATTTCCACCACCATGAAGGTTGCCGTCGCCACCAGAACGACGAGCACTCTCTTCTCACTGTCGGCGTCGACCTTCGGTACGTGGTCATGGTCATGACCATCGTGAGAGTGATCATGGTCGTGGTCATGGCCATCGTCGTGACCATCATGAGAGTGATCGTGATCATCATGAGCGTGGTCGTGGCGATGCCCCTCCAGCTCCTGCGACGGTCCATCCCGGTGGCGCTGGGCGCCTTGACGACATTCGTGAGACACTAGGTTTCCTCCAAGTCCGCTCGATGGAGCGCACCCGGCACTCCTCGTCGATGGGATTGGACAGCCTATAACCGCTACAGGGTCAAGTCATGGACGATCGAAACGAGTCCGCGGCGAGACTGCGCATCGGCGCGCTGGCCAAGCGCGCCGGCTGCGCGGTGGAGACGATCCGCTTCTACGAACGCGAACACCTGCTGCCGCCCCCCGCGCGCAGCGAAGGCAACTATCGCCTCTACAGCGCCTCTCACGAAGAGCGGCTGCGCTTCATCCGGCGCTGCCGCTCACTCGACATGACCCTCGATGAGATCCGCGCACTGCTCGTGCTGCGCGACGCCGGGCCTGACCGCTGCGGCGAAGTCGACCGGCTGGTCGAGGCGCACCTGCACCATGTCGAGGCGAGGATCAAAGAGCTCGAAGCGCTTCGCCATCAGTTGGTCGACCTGCGTGGCGAGTGCGGCGGCGAGCGCAGCGGCGAGGAGTGCGCGATCCTCAAACGCCTCGAGGATCCGCGCAGCTTCGAAGACCTTCCCGAGGGTGCGACGCGTCATGTCAGCGGAACGCACTGAGCAGCGCAGCAGCGGATGAATCGGCCTTTGCCGACTGGTTGCGCACTGTCATCGCATGGATTGGCGCTTATAATCGCGTCACGCCGCGCTTAACCTCCGCGTCGAGCCAATGGTAGGCTCGGCAACCGGCCCTTTTCCCAGATGCGTTGCCGCTCGCACAGGACCGCAGGAACCATATCGATGGCGTCACCTCACCGTTACCCTGCCCTCTGGGCACTCGTCGGCGCCTGCGCGTCGCTCAATGCCTTCGCCCAGACCAGCGACGATAACGACACGCCCGCCGTCAGCCAGGCACAGCAGACCGCCGAGCGGGCGAGATACTACGAATCCCTGGCCAACGACAATCCACTGGCGATCTCCACCTACCGGCTCAACTACATCCTGCCCTACACCTACGACTCCAATCTGCCGCGGATGAGAGACTACAGGGAGATAGGCAACGACAACCCCGAGCATACCGAGCTCAAGTACCAGATCAGCCTCAAGGTCGCTCTCGCCGAGGACATCTTCGGTGACAATGGCGACCTGTTCCTCGGCTATACCCAGTACTCGCTGTGGCAGGCATACAACGATCGCGACTCGGCGCCGTTTCGCGAGACCAACTACGAACCGGAGCTGTTCCTGCGCTTCGACAACGACGCCGAGTGGATGGGCTGGACCAATACCTTCAACCGGATCGGCTACGTCCACCAGTCGAACGGTCGAGGCGAGCCGATCTCTCGCAGCTGGAACCGGATCTACGCCGAAGCGGTGTTTCAGCGTGGCCCATGGGCGGTGTCGATCAGGCCTTGGTGGCGCATTCCCGAGTCGCGCAACGAAGACAACAATCCGGACATCGAGAACTACCTCGGCTACGGCGAATTGGGACTGCTCTACACCACCGCCGCCAACCATGAGATCGCGCTGCTTGCGCGCGGCAATCCCGGCAAGGGCAACTATGGCACCCAGCTCGACTACACCTTCCCGCTGTTCGGCAGGGTGCGAGGCTACTTCCAGTACTACAACGGCTACGGCGAGACGCTGATCGACTACGACCGCCGGGTCAACCGGATCGGCCTCGGAGTCAGCTTCAATCCGTTCCTGCCCGGCGCCGCCGAGGAGACCCACAAGGGCTATCACGACGTCGCCGCGGCCGAGGCCGCCCAGCAGTACACCCAGGGCGGGGACGGCACCGAACAGCTCTCCAGCGTCCAGGAGGAAGTTGCACGGGAGCGCCGCGCACGGGCCTATTTCGAGCGCCAGGCCCAGGACAACCCGCTGTCGCTCTCGACCTACAGGCGCAACTACGTGCTGCCGGTGGCCTACAACGCAAAGCAGCCCGACCGCGCCAACTTCACCGCGCTCGACCCGGACGATCCGCCGGACAACAACGAAATGAAATTCCAGATCAGCATCAAGGCGAAGGTGTGGGACAACGTGTTCGGCGATAACGGCGATCTCTATCTCGCCTATACGCAACGTTCATGGTGGCAGGCCTACAACTCGGAAGCGTCATCGCCGTTTCGCGAGACCAACTACGAGCCGGAGCTGTTCTTGAGCTTCAACAACGACACTCCCGTATTCGGCTGGACCAATACCAACAACCGGATTGGGATCAACCACCAATCGAACGGCCGCGCCGACCCGATCTCGCGCAGCTGGAACCGGGTATTCGCCGAGGCCACCCTGGAACGCGGCCCGATGACAATGAGCCTGATGCCGTGGTGGCGCGTCCCCGAATCGGATGCAGACGACGACAATCCGGATATCGAGAAGTACGTCGGCTATGCCGATTTCACCTTCGGCTACACCCGAAGCGGGCACGAGTTCACCTGGCTCGCCCGCGGCAACCCCGGCAAGGGCAACTTCGGCAACCAGCTCGAGTACGCCTTCCCGCTGTGGAGCAAGGTGCACGGCTTCATCCAGTACTACGAAGGCTATGGCGAGAGCCTGATCGACTATGATCACTACGTGCGTCGCATCGGGATTGGCCTGAGCTTCAACAATGTCTTCCTCGGTACCCCCTGAGGAGCTCGCGTGCAACCAGCCAATCGGCTGATTTGCACGCCGTTTTCCGCGATCGCCTAGCGAGGGCGGATTGAACACTGCCAATTCCCTGCTAAGCTGGAAACACCATTCGGAGTCATTGGAGGACGTGAGATGGCAGGTAAAAAGGACATCAAGATCGACGCGGACCGCACCAGGGAGCAGCTCGAGCAGGATTTGCGCGATCTTTCCGACACCGTCGAGAAGTTCCTCAAATCAAGCGCCGAGGACACCAGCGAGCACATGACCCAGCTGCGCGCCGAAGCGGGTTCCACGCTCGAGGAGATCAAGCAGCGCTTAGCCAGCTACGGTGAGGACTTCAAGCATCGTCTGCAGGCAGGAGGCGATGAGCTGCGCGAGCGCAGCCGCGATGCGATCGACTGCGCCGACAACTATGTCCATGAGAATCCGTGGCGTGGCATCGGCATTGCGGCCGCCGCGGGCGTCTTCGTCGGGCTACTACTCGGGCGTCGCTGATGGGCCAGGGACGCAGCGGTCCCGCCGCCGGCCTGTTCAATGCAGGCCGCCGCCTGCTGGGCACCTTGCTGAGTGCTGGCGAAACCCGTCTGCGGCTGGTGATCGTCGAGCTCCAGGAAGAGCGTGATCGCTTCTTCTCGCTGCTGCTGATGGCCTTCACCGCGCTGCTGCTCGCAACTTTCGGCATCGGCATGCTGATGCTCTGGGTGGTGGTGTACTTCTGGGACACCCATCGACTGCTCGCGATCGGCGGTGCCGCCGGCATCCTGCTGCTGCTGGCGCTGCTGCTGGCGCTGCGGGTCAAGGCGGTGGCGAGCCAGCCCACCCTGTTGCGCTCCACTCTCGCTCGTCTGAGCGAGGACCGCGACAGCATCGAGGAGCACGTCGACGAGCATCGGGTCGGTCGGCAGCTGGATGACAAGGACGCCCGGCGATGAGCGAAGAGGCCAAGGCGCATAGCCCCGCGGAGCAGCGTCGCCGGATCGAACGGCGAATCGAGCTGGAGCGCCGGGCGATCGCCGCTGCGGTGGACGAATGGCACGTCGCCACCGCATCGATCGATCGCAGCGTCGAAAAACTAGCCCGGTTCAAGCGTCCGGCGATGATCATCGGCGGCTACTTCCTGCTGCGGGTGTTCAAGCGCCCGGGCAGGTTGATGCGCTTCGCCAAGCGTGGGATCGGACTCTATGCCCTATCGCGCAACCTGCGCGGCCTGCTCAAGTAGCGGATTCAAGCGGCTGCCGCGCTCAAGCGCAATCGAGGCGCCCCATGTGGGCGCCTCGCTTCGTATCGGGCTTGCGATGCACAGGTCGCGCCTCAGGCCGACTGCCCGCAGGCGACGCCCGATGCCCAGGCCCACTGGAAGTTGTAGCCGCCGAGCTGGCCGGTGACATCGAGCACCTCACCGATGAAGTAAAGCCCCGGCACGTCGCGTACGGCGCAATCCTTCGAGGAGAATGCCTGGGTATCCACCCCGCCCATGGTCACCTCGGCGGTCCGCCAGCCCTCAGTGCCGGCGGGCTTGATCGAGAAGCGGCAGAGCTGGGCGGTCAATGCCTCCAATCGAGCGTTGGAGAGATCCGCAAGCGTCGTTTCCGCCGAGACGCCCACGGCCTCGCAGGCCCACTGCGCAAGCGCAAGTGCGAGCCGCTTCGGCAACCGGTCGGACAGCCATCCGCCGAGGCTCCTGCGCGGCGTATCGATGCGTGCTCTAAAGAGCGAAGCCTTGGCGTCGATCCCATCGAGCCAGTCGATCTCCAGCGCATCGCCGGGCAGCCAATGGCTCGAGGCCTGCAGCATCGCCGGACCTGAAAGCCCTCGATGGGTCACCAGCAGCGGCTCGCGATAGCTTGCGCCGTTACAGCGCGCAATCACTGGCGTCGCGATCCCGGCGAGCGGCTCGAAGCGAGACTTCCATTGCGATGTCAGCGTGAATGGCACCAGTGCCGGGCGGGTCGGTAGCACCTCGAGCCCGAACTGGCGCGCGACCTGGTAACCGAAACCGCTCGCGCCAAGGGTCGGGATCGAAAGCCCGCCGGTTGCGATCACGAGCGAGCTGCAGCGCACCCGGCCTCGCGAGGTGAGAAGCTCGAATCCTTGGCCGAGTGGTTCTATTCGCTCCACCGTAGTGGAAAGCCAGGTCTCGACCCCGGCCCACTCGCACTCGGTGAGCAGCATCTCGACGATCGGCTTGGCCGAATCGGCGCAAAACAGCTGCCCAGGCGCCTTCTCGACGTGCTCGATGCCGTGCCGCTCGACCAATTCGAGGAAATCGTATGGAGAGTAGCGCTTCATCGCCGAGATGCAAAAGCGCGGATTGGCACCGAAGTAGTGGCGCGGCGCGGCGTCGAGATTGGTGAAATTGCAGCGGCCGCCGCCGGACATCAGGATCTTCTTGCCCGCACGCTTGGCATGCTCGACCAGCAGCACCCTGCGGCCGCGATAGCCGGCGACGTGCGCGCACATCATCCCTGCCGCTCCCGCACCGATGACCACTATGTCCCAGTCGCTGTATCCCTCGCCCATCGCCACTCCCAGCGTCGATCAAAATGAAAAGACCCGCCTTACGGCGGGCCCGATCAAGGAGCATTCTCCCACAGCACGACTGGCTTCACACTTCGACGTGGCCGCCGAACTCCTTGCGCATCGCTGACAGAAGCTTCTCGCCGTAGGTATTGTCGGTGCGCGAGCGGAAGCGGGTATAGAGGGAGGCGGTCAGCACGTCGGCCGGTACCGATTCCTCGATCGCCGCATCGACCGTCCAGCGTCCCTCGCCCGAATCGCTGACCTTGCCGGAGAAGCTCTCAAGGTCGGAATCCTTGGCCAGCGAGATCGAGATCAAATCGAGCAGCCACGAGGAAACCACGCTGCCGCGACGCCACACCTCAGCGATGTCGGCGGTGTCGAGATCGTAGCGCTGGTTGGCCGGCAGGCTCTCCTGGTTACGGTTGCGCAGGATGTCGAATCCCTCGGCATAGGCCTGCATCATCCCGTACTCGATGCCGTTGTGGATCATCTTGACGAAATGACCGGATCCGACCGGCCCGCAGTAGAGATAGCCCTGGGCGACCCGTGGGTCGCGCTCCTCGCGCGCAGGCGTTTTCTCCACCTGCCCTTCGCCAGGCGCCAGCGAGGCGAAGATCGGATCGTGACGCTCGAACACCTCCCGGTCACCGCCGATCATCATGCAAAAACCACGATCCAGCCCCCAGACTCCCCCGGAGACGCCGACGTCAAGATAGCTGATGCCTTGCTCGGCAAGCGCCTCGCCGCGGCGAACGTCATCTTTGAAGTAGGCATTGCCGCCGTCGATCAGGGTGTCGCCGGCCTCGAGCAACCCGCTCAATACGTCGATGGTGGCCTGGGTGATCTCGCCGGCCGGAAGCATCAGCCAGATCGAGCGCGGCGCGGGCAGCGCACGCACCAAGCCCTCGAGCGAATCGACGCCTTGTGCCCCCTCGCTGGCAAGGACTTCGACCGCGGAGGCATTGGCATCGAACACCACGCACTGATGATCGTGCGCCAACAGACGCCGCGCGATGTTGCCCCCCATCCTGCCAAGCCCGACGATTCCGATTCTCACAGCACGCCTCCTGAAGACTGCCAAAATCGCATCATGGCACCGTGTCTGATCCGACCACGCCGCAAGATGCAAACATGAATAAAAACCATCCGCATCATTCCTAACGTATGTACGTAAACTTAGCAACAACACAGTACGATAGACGGCTTACGACGCTTGCAGTTTAGACGAAAAACGCCCTCTCCACCGCTCATCGCCAAGCAGCGAACAGAGTGAACAGCCCGATCAGGATGAACAGCGCGCAGGAGGCGAAGTGGAGCCCGCGTACCGGCAGGCGTTTGGCGAAACGCTCGCCGATCCAGATCGCGGGCGCATTCGCCAGCAGCATGCCGAGGGTCGAACCTATCGTGACCAGCAGTACTTCACCATAGCGCGCACCGAGCAGCACCGTGGCCAGCTGGGTCTTGTCGCCTAGCTCGGCGAGCGAGAACAGCACGAAAGCGGTAATGAATACGCCAGCGCGCAGCGAGCGAGCCTCTTCAGGCGCCTCGCCGGGGCGCAGCATCCAAAGGCCGATGGCGATGAAGGAGAAACCGGTGATCACTTGGATCAGCTCGGTATCGAGCCGGTTGGCGAAGAACTGCCCCACCCAGGCGGACAGCCCGTGATTGAGCAAAGCGGCGGCGAGGATGGCGAAGAAGATCGTCCAGGGGCGACCGAACCTGATCACCAGGAGCAGCGCGAGAAACTGGGTCTTGTCGCCGAGTTCGGCAAGGGCGACCGCGCCAGTGGCGACGAACAGTGCTTCCAAGGAGAACATCTCCGGCCGACGAGGAAAGGCGCTCGACGACGTCGCCGGCCAGCGCACGCCATCTGAACACCGAGTCTCGTCAGACCGCCCCCGGCGGTTGCCCTCGCCATGGCGCCAATGACCCCTCGTGATGCGAGACAGGGCGGCACCAATCATGTTGACGAAAGCCTCCTCGGTCCTGTTCGAACCTTGGAGCGACTACTCCCTCGAGCATCGACGCGCACCTTATCCGAACCTCGACACCGACTCAACAACCCCAGTTAAATCAACCAACTAAAAGAAACTGCCAATGAGGGCAGAGTGTTCACCCCGGTTGAGTATCCAAACCGGGCTCACTATTTTCGGCAATGGATCTGCTTTCCCGCTGCACCAGACGTGCCGGGGCACACGTAGGGCGACGCCTGCGGACGAGTCGATTAGAATGCCCTTTCCATGCCGAGGAACGCGTCAATGAATCCAGCCGCACTGTGGCAGCAGGCCCGTGACGAAGCGATGGCAATCAGCCATCAGGAGCCGGAGCTCACGCCCTTGATGCTCGGTGCGATTCTCGACCGCCCTTCGCTGGGCGCAGGTCTTGCGCATCGCCTGGGGCGTCGCCTCGCCCATCCCGATCTCGCCGCTGACCAGCTCACATCGCTATTCGAGCAGCTGCTCGTCGGTCACGTCGAAATCGCCACGGGCATCGCGCTCGATCTCATCGCGATACTCGAACGCGACCCCTCGGTGCGCCAGGTCAGCGAAGCGCTGCTCTACCTGAAGGGATTCCACGCCCTCACCACCCACCGCTTCGCCCATGCGCTATGGCATGACGGCCGCCGGCAGATGGCGCGCTATCTGCAAAGCCGCAGCTCTGAGGTGTTCCAGACCGACATCCATCCCGCGGCCAAAATCGGCAACGGCGTATTCATCGACCATGCCACCGGTGTGGTGATCGGTGAGACCGCGGAAATCGGCGACGACGTCTCGCTGCTCCAGGGCGTCACCCTGGGCGGCACCGGCAAGCAAAGCGGTGATCGCCACCCCAAGGTGCGCCGCGGCGTGCTGATCGGCGCCGGTGCCAAGGTGCTCGGCAACATCGAGATCGGCGTGGGCGCGCGGATCGGTGCGGGCTCGGTGGTGCTCGACCCGATACCGCCGCATACCACTGCGGTGGGCGTGCCGGCACGGGTCGTCGGCGCCGCCGGCTGCGCCGTCCCGGCGCAGCGGATGGATCATCGCCTCGACGGCTGCCGCACCGATTGAGCTCAGCGCGGCGCGCTGTCACCCGCGCCCAGCGGGCGCTGCATCAGCACGGTATCGAGCCAGACGCCGTGCTTCCAGCCCACCGAGCGCAGCGTACCGACCCGCTCGAAGCCTAGCTTCTCGTGCAGCCGGAGCGAGCCCAGGTTGGCGGAGTCACCAACCACTGCGATCATCTGCCGACCGCCCCTCTCCTGCGCGTCCTCTATCAGCCGGGTCATCAGCGCCTCCCCCACACCACGTCCGCGCCAGCGCGCATCGACGTAGACGGAGCTTTCGAGCGTGGACGAATAGGCCGGGCGCGTCCGATAGGCACCCGCATAGGCGTAGCCGACCGTCTCTCCGGCGCATCGCGCAACCCAATAGGGATGGTTCGCCTCGACGAGCTTGATCCAGCGCTGGCGCATTTCGGTCTCATCGGGCGGATCGAGTTCGAAACTTGCCCGCCCGTAGCGCACGGCCTCGGCATAGATCGCAGTGATCGCGGCGATGTCTTCGGCTTCACAGGGACGCAGGGAAAATCCAGTGGATGGATCGATGGCAAACACGACGGGCTCCTGGCGGTGAATCGATGGGCAAGCACAGGAGCAGGATGCTGCTTCTTCAGCTCAAGAAGAAGGTTATCTTGGTTATGTCATCGATAAGGAAAACTTTGATGAATAGCCTCGATCTCAACCAGCTGCGTACCTTCGTCGACGTGATCGAGCTTGGCAGCTTCTCCGCCGCCGCCGAGCATCGCGGGATCAGCCAGCCGGCGGTGAGCGCCCAGGTCCGCCAGCTCGAGCGCCGCCTCGGCGTACGCCTGATCGAACGCTCAGGCCGCCGTGCCCAGGCAACCGCCGCCGGTCAAGAGCTGCTGGTGCACGCCCAGCGGATCGCACAGGAGGTCGCCAGTACGCTCGAGACCCTGCTGCCGCACCGTGAAGGCACCCATGGCCGGATCCGGCTCGGCACCGGAGCCACCGCCTGCATCCATTTGCTGCCGCCGCTGCTCAAGCGGTTGAAGCAGCGGATGCCAGGACTCGAAATCACCGTGCGCGCCGGCAACACCCAGGAGATGCTCAAACAGCTCGAGAGCAACAGCCTCGATCTGGCCCTGGTCACTCTTCCCGCCGCCGGACGCAGCCTCGAGGTGATCGAGCTCTATCAGGACGAAATGGTCGCCGTGCTGCCGCTCAGCGAAGCCGGCGGTCTCGAGGCCCTCGATGCCGCGCGATTCCACCGCCAGCCGCTGATCCTCTACGAGAGCGCCGGCCATACTCGCCATCTGGTCGATCGCTGGTTCGCAGCCGCCGGAGAAAGCCCGAAGCCGAGCATGGAGCTCGGCAGCGTCGAAGCGATCAAGCGTTTGGTCGGCGCGGGACTCGGCTGGGCGATCCTTCCCCGCCTGGCACTGCCGCCCGAGGGACGAGATGCAGAGATCGAGGGGCTCCCCCTCTCTCCACCGCTGATGCGCTCGCTCGGGCTGGTGATGCGTCGAGACAAGCGTTCGAGCCGAGCGCTGTACGAGACCGTCGAGGCGCTGCTTTCACTGCGCACCTGTTGAGCCACGACGCCCGCCGCGTACGCTATCCGGAGACGAAAACCAGAAACGAAAAAAGGAACCGAGCTTTCGCTCGATTCCTCTTCGATATTCGTGGCGGAGAGGGAGGGATTCGAACCCTCGAAGCCTTGCGACTTACACACTTTCCAGGCGTGCTCCTTCGACCACTCGGACACCTCTCCTGCACTCGCTGCGTTTCAAGCTGCGACGAGAACGGCGCACACTCTATCCGTTGCTCCTCGGTTTTGCAAGCGATTCAATCAGCTACCGCGTGGGCGGCGCGCTTTGGGCAAGCGGGAGGACGACACTGGCGCGCAGCCCCTGGGGCTTGGCATCGTCGAGGGTGAGGTTTCCCCCGTAGAGCAGCACCAGCTCATCGACGATCGCTAGGCCGAGCCCCGAGCCGGGCTGGCGTTCGTCGAGCCGCGCACCACGCGCCATGACTCGCCCACGCGCCTCGCCACTCATCCCCGGCCCATCGTCTTCGACCTCGATCAGGCAGCGGCCTCCCTGCTCGGTCACCCGCAGCAGCACCCGTCCGTCCGCCCAGTGGACGGCATTCTCGAGCAGGTTGCCGATCACCTCCTGGAAGTCATGGGCATCCATGCGCACCTCGAGCCCCTCGCCCAGCTCGACGTGCAGCGCGATGCCGCGGCGTTCGGCGATGCGCCGCAGGCCCTGCACGATCGGCGCCAGCGCCGGCGCCACAGTGGCGCGCTGGCCCAAGGTGGTGGCACCCGCCGCGGAGGCGCGAGCCAGGTGATGGCGCACTGCCGCATCGATCCTCGCGAGCTCGTCGCCGATCGCGCGCCGGGCGTCGGGCTCGAGCCGTTCGGCATGCATGCCGAGCACGCTGATCGGCGTCTTCAGCGCATGGGCGAGGTTGCCCGCAGCGGCACGCCCATGTTCGATCAGCCGCCGGTCACGGGCGAGCACCTCGTTCATCGCCCGAGCGACGCCGGCAAGCTCCGCCGGCGCCTGGTCGTCGAGCCTGTCGCTGTCGCCGCGCTCGACCGCCTTGAGTTCGCGCTGCAGTTCGCGCAGCGGCCTCAGTCCGAGCCGTACGAGCAGGTAGAGCCCAACCAGCAGCAGCAGGCCAAAACCAAGCAGGGCAAAGCCGATCAGCCGCTTGAAGCGACCGATGTCGGCTTCAAGATCGCCAACCGAGGCGGCCACCGCGACGCGCAAGGGCCGCTCGATGCCCGCGATCCGAAGCTCGAGGCTGGCGACGCGCAGCCGCTGTCCCTGCGGGCCGTCGAGCTCCCCGCGGGGATCGATATCGTCGAGGGCGAGCCGCTGGTCCCAGAGCGAACGCGATACGCTCGACCCACCCTCGCCATCGATCTGCCAGTACCAGCCCGAGTAGATCCGCTCGAAGCGGGGATCGTTCAGGCTCCGTCTCAGCCCGGGGGTCGATGCGCCAGGCAGGTATTCGACGTTGGCGGCGACCAGGTCGAGGGTAGCGCCTAGATGATCATCGAAGGCATCGCTCACCGCGCGCTGGAAACCGTAGGAGAGCAGCATACCGAGCAGCGGCAGCACCGCGAGGGTCAGCAGCAGCGAACCGATCAGCAACCGTGTCGAGAGCGCGCGCGGCGCGCGCGTCCGGCGTGCGCCGCGCACGCCCTCAGTCACCCTCGGTCAACCGATAGCCCTGGCCGCGCACGGTCTCGATGCAGCCGTGGCCGAGCTTGCGTCTCAGCCGGCTGATCTGGACATCGATCACGTTGGAGTCCGGCGCTTGATCGCGATCGTAGACATGTTCGCTGAGTTCACTGCGCGAGACGATCCTCGGTGCGGCATGAAGCAGGTAGGAGATCAGCCGCTGCTCCTGGGCGGAGAGCGCGATCGGCCTGCCGGTCAGGGTCAAGCTGCCGGTATGGGTGTCGAGACTGAGTTCGCCAAGACGCAGGACCGGGTGCGCATGGCCATGGCTGCGGCGTACCAGGGCACGCAAACGGAACAGGATCTCACCGGTCTCGAACGGCTTGGTGACGTAGTCGTCGGCCCCGGCGGAAAACCCCGCCGCCTTGTCCGACCAACGATCTCGCGCGGTGAGCACCAGTACCGGCAGCTCGATGCCCCGCTCCCGCCACTCGCCCAGCCAGCGGGTGCCATCGCCGTCGGGCAGGCCGAGATCCAGCACCACGGCGTCATAGGTTTCGGTATCGATCAAATAGTCGGCACTGCGCCCATCGAACGACTGCTCGACCAGCACGCCCGCCTGCTTGAGCGACGCCGCCAGGGCATCGCTGAGCGCAATGTCATCCTCGACCAGCAGTATCTTCAAAGGGCCCTCCTAGGCCGCTGCCCACCGTCCGCCGCGGCGGGTCAACGCCGCCGCATCGCCTCGATGTCGACACCCTCGATGCCGATCAGCCGGCCGCTTTCGGCGTCGAACTCGAATTCGACCCGCTGGTTCAGCTCGCCCAGCATCTCGATCTCATAGACCAGCCGCCCATCTTCGCGATCGAGCTCGACCTCGATGACCCGACCGACGTAGTGACGATCGAGCCAATCGAGCAGCTCCGACAAGGGAACGACACGCCCTTCGCGCACTGCCTCGTGAAGCGACTGCCAATCGTCGGCGTAGGCTGCGCCGCTTAACGACAGCACGAGCGCCAAAGCGCCGGCGCGCAGGACTCGGGACATAGAATGCTCGCCAGGGCGGTCGGTGGATGGAAGGTAGGTCTTCACTTTACCCGGGGAAAGATGAACGGCAAATGAACGGCGCGTTCAGGCCCCGGACAGTTGGGGTGGTTTAAAAAGGAGACCACTGGGTGGCGAAGCTGCCGCTCTTTTCAACGCAACGTATCCAGATACCAGGAGCCAATCATGCAGATCAAACCTTTCATCTACGCCCTCGTCATCCCCGCCACCCTTGGCGTCTCGAGCCTCGCCCAGGCCGATGGCGAGATCCCCTACGAGCGCCTCGGCAGCCTGCTCGACCAGGCCGAAGGTTTCGGCTTCGTCGGTTTCGAGGAGATCAGCGTCGATGACCGCACCAAGCTCGAGATCGAGGGCTGGAGAGCCGACGGCTGGAAGCTCGAGCTTGAAGTGATGATCGACGACGGGCGCCAGATCAAGGAGTCGATGCGCGAAGCGAGCGCACCTGCCTGGGCGCTCAGCCGGGAACGCCTCAACGCGGCGCTCGAGGCCGGGCGCAGCGCGGGAGTCACCCACTTCTCCCAGCTCGAGGTCGACCGTGACGGCTACGTCGAGGTCGAGGGCCGCGACGACGGCGGACGGGAGATCGAGGTGCGCCTGAACAGCACGGACTTCTCGGTGATCCGCATCGAGCGCGACTGAGTCACTCAGGCCTCGCGGGACGACTCCGCGAGGCCGCGGAGTCTGCTTCGAAGCTCAGTCCCAGCGTTCGATGAAATCGGCAGGGTCGAGGACCGGCAGACGCTTGTCACGCCCGGTCTTGTGGCCGATATAGAGGAAGCCGACCAGCTCATCGACCGGGCTCAGGCCGAAGCCCTCGCGCACGATCGGATGGTGGGCGAAGTCGCCGGTGCGCCACATCGCGCCCAATCCCTCGAGCTGGGCGGCGTAGAGCATCGCGTGCGCCGCGCAGCCGGCAGAGACCACCTGCTCGACTCGCGGCACCTTGGCATTGTCCACGACCTTGGCGATCACCGCGATGATCAAGGGCGCGCGCAGCGCCTTCTGGCGGATCGAGTCCAGCTTGCCTTCCGAGACATCGGGCTTGCGCGCGCGTTCGGCGCGGGCACACAGCTCGCCAAGCCGCGCACGTCCCTCACCCACGATCTCGACGAATCGCCAGGGAGTCAGCCCCTTGTGGTCCGGTGCGCGCAGCGCGGCGCGGTAGAGCGTGTCGAGCTGGCTCGCCTCGGGGGCCGGGCCTTCGAGCTTGCCGTGGGAATTACGCTCGAGCAGCAGCGTCCTGGCATCCATCCTTCGTCTCCATCCTCGGAGCGGGCATTCGCCCGCTGCAGGTTATTGGCGCGTCATCCGGGCATCGAGCCAGGCGGGGTCGAGCGCATCGCGCGACGTGGCGCGACAGGGGTTGATATCGAGACCGCCTCGTCGCGTGTAGCGAGCCATCACCGCGAGCCGCTCCGGGCGGGCGCGCTCGAGCAAATCGAGGAAGATCCGCTCGACGCAGTGCTCGTGGAAATCCTGGTGGTTGCGATAGGACACCAGGTAGGCGAGCAAGGTCTCGGCGACCAGGCGAGGCCCGCGATAGCGCACGACCACGCTGCCCCAGTCGGGCTGGCCGGTGACCGGACAGTTGGACTTGAGCAGATGCGAATGGAGCGTCTCCTCGACCACCTCATCCTCTACGCAGCGCAGCAGCGCCGGATTCGGCGAATAATCCTCGATCTCGACATCGAACCCATCGATGCAGCTTCCCGGCAGACGCACGGTGGCCAGTGCCGGGTCATCGACGCCGAACAGCGCCACCTCGACCTGCGCCCCCGCGGCCTGGCTCAGGTCGCGATGCAGCAGCGCCGCGACCTCCGCCTCGTGGGCATGACGCATCTGATTGAAACCGTTGAGATACAGCTTCCACGACTTCGACTCGATCAGGTTGGGTGAGTTCGCAGGTACGGTGAAACGCGCGAGTCTCACCACCGGCTTGCCGCGCGGGTCCAGCCAGGAGAGCTCGAAGGCCTGCCACTGGTCCAGCCCGACGAACGGCAGCGCCGCACCGGGGGCCAGGCCCAGCCCGACGCGATTGGCGGCACGGGGGATAGGAAACAGAAGCCCCGCATCGTAGCGCTCGGGATAGCTCGATGCGTGACCGAGCGGGGCGTCATCGAGCCCTGCGTGTGTTGCATGATCGTTCATCAATGACGAATCCCCTTGCCACGGTTGAGCATGCGCAGCGCCACGGCGAAGAACAGCACGTTGAACCCGACGATCGCCACCAGCGCCCAGCCCACCGCGATGTCGGAGACTCCGAGGATACCGAAGCGGAAGGTATTGACCATGTAGAGGATCGGGTTGAGCAGCGAGACGTGCTGCCAGAACTCGGGCAGGGTGTGGATCGAGTAGAACACCCCACCGAGATAGGTCAACGGGGTGAGCACGAAGATCGGCACGATCGAGATATCGTCGAACTTGTTCGCCATCAGCGCATTGATGAAGCCGCCGATAGAGAACAGCGTCGCGGTGAGCACCACCACCAGGCAGGTGAGCAGCGGATGGGCCACCTCCAGCCGGGTGAAGAACATCGACACCAGGGTGACGATCAGGCCGACAAGCAGGCCTCGAGCAGCACCGCCGGCGATGAAGCCGGTGAGGATGGTCCAGCCCGGCATCGGCGAGACGATCAGCTCCTCGACCGAGCGCTGGAACTTGTTGCCGAAGAACGACGAAGCGACGTTGGAGTAGCTGTTGGTGATCACCGACATCATGATCAGACCCGGTACGATGTAGTCGATGTAGTCGAAACCATCCATCTCGCCGACCCTCGAACCGATCAGGTTGCCGAAGATCAGGAAGTACATCGCCATGGTGATCGAGGGTGGCAGCAGGGTCTGCGGCCAGATCCGCATGAAGCGGCGAATCTCGCGCACCACGATGGTCCATAGCGCGATCAAGGTCTGCTGTGCATTCACTTAGCGAATTCCTCCCTTACCACCCTGCTTGTCCTCGACCAGCGCGACGAACAGCTCTTCGAGTCGGTTGGCGCGGTTGCGCATCGACACCACCTCTATGCCTTGGGCGGTGAGCGCGGCGAAGGCGTCGTTGATTCGCTGGCCCCGGCTCACCGACAGGCTGAGCTGCGACGGGTCGAGGCGCGCGACCGCGAAGCCTTCGATCTCGGGCACGCTTTCCAGCGGAGCTGCGAGATCGAGCACGAAGGTCTCGACATCGAGCTGGCCGAGCAGCGCACGCATGCTGGTGTTCTCGACGATTTCGCCGCGGTTGATGATCGCGATGTTGCGACAGAGGCTCTCGGCCTCCTCCAGGTAGTGGGTGGTGAGGATGATCGTGGTCCCCTCCTCCCGATTGATCCGCTGCATGTATTCCCACATGCTGCGGCGCAGTTCGATGTCGACCCCGGCGGTCGGCTCGTCGAGGATCAAAAGCCGCGGCTGATGGATCAAGGCCCGCGCGATCATCAGCCGGCGCTTCATCCCTCCCGAGAGCATCCGCGCGGGTGTATCGCGCTTGTCGGCGAGCCCGAGGTCCTCGAGCAGCTGGCGCGCGCGCGGCTTGGCCCGCTTGAGCGGGATGCCGTAGTAGCCGGCCTGGGCGAGGACGATGTCCTCGACCTTCTCGAACTGGTTGAAATTGAACTCCTGGGGCACCACGCCGAGGGCGTACTTGGCCTTGGAGAAGTCGCGATCGATATCGATGCCGAAGATTTCCACCTTCCCCGCGGTCTTGTTGACCAGCGAGCAGATGATCCCCAGCGTGGTCGATTTCCCGGCCCCGTTGGGACCGAGCAGGGCGAAGAAATCGCCATCGGCGACTTCGAGATCGATACCCTTGAGCGCTTGATGATGATTGGCGTAGACCTTGGTCAGGCCACGGATCGAAAGGGCTGGAGCCGCCATCCACTACTCCTGTACTTGAAACCGACGCGTGAGCCGGCCGCGCGGCACCGACAACCAGACAGCGAGCACGGCAACGGTATTCGCAGCGGCAGAGAACGCCGGAACGAGAAGGCGCAACATTCTAGCGCAAAAGGGCGGGCCGCACTGCCATGGATAAGCGCCCGAAGGCGAAAAAGGCGCCTCTCGGCGCCTTTCGATTCGCTTCCCGAAGGCTGGCCGGGAAGGAGGAAAGTGGCGTCCCATAGGGGGTTCGAACCCCTGTTACCGCCGTGAAAGGGCGGTGTCCTGGACCACTAGACGAATGGGACGCAGAAGGCGAAACCGGCTGTTCCCGGTGCGCCGCGCCGCTGGTTGCTTGACCCGCGACGCGGCGCATTATTCACGACTCGTCCCCGCTTGGCAAGCCCTGGCCGAAAGCCATGAAGCATGCTCTGGCGCGCATCGCATCCATGGAACATCCCAGCGCGAAGCGCTACCCTGGCTTTTCTCAAGCCCGCTCACCGATCCTGGCTGCGAAAAGAAACTGCTCGCCACGCTGCCCAACCGGCTGGCGAGACAGGCCGGGACGCATACCTCGATCGTCAAGACCAGCCCGGTGAAGCGCCGGCTGCCGCCGCTTGGCTGACCCCTTCCCCCGGAGCACGATGTGATCAGGCTGTTGCATACCGCCGACTGGCAGATCGGCAAGCCATTCGGCCAATTCGAACCCGACGAGGCGGTGCTGCTCAGCGAGGCCCGCTTTCTCGCCGTCGAGCGCCTCGCCATGCTCGCCACCGAGCACCAGGTGGACGCGGTCCTGGTCGCGGGCGACGTGTTCGATGCCCAGACCGTCGCCGACAAGACCCTGCACCGGCTGTTCAATGCCCTGGCGGGCTTCCCCGGCCCCTGGGTGATGATTCCCGGCAACCATGACGCGGCGCTGGCCGAGTCGGTGTGGCGCCGTGCCGAGCGCCTCGATGCGCTGCCGGCCAACCTCCACCTCTGCCTGCGCCCGGAGCCCCTGCATCTCGAAGCCGCCAACCTCGTGGTGCTGCCGGCGCCGCTGACCCAGCGCCACACCTACCAGGACCTCACCGACTGGTTCGACCTGGCCGCGACACCCGAGGGAGCACTGCGGATCGGCCTCGCCCACGGCAGCGTCGAGGGGATATTGATCGAGGCGATCGACTCGCCCAACCCGATCGCGCTGGACCGGGCCGACAAAGCGCGGCTCGACTACCTGGCGCTCGGCGACTGGCATGGCGCCAAGCGCATCGACGCGCGCAGTTGGTACGCCGGCACGCCTGAGCCCGATCGCTTCAAGGCCAACGACGCAGGACGCGCGCTCTTGGTCGAACTCGATGCGCCCGGCATCGAGCCACGCGTCACCCAGCTCGAGACCGGACGCTACCGCTGGCGGCAGGAAACACGCACGCTGCGAGTGGCGAGCGACCTGGACGCCCTGCTCGAATGGCTGGGCGCGCTCGGTGGCGACGACGTCGTCGCGCTCATCCTCGAGGGTAGTCTCGATCTCGCCGCTCACCGGCGGCTCGAGATCGCACTCGGCCAGGCCCGCGGCCGGGCGAGGAGCCTCAGGGTCGACACCCAGGCACTGCGGCTCGAGCCGACCGTCGAGGATCTCGATGCGCTCGCCGCCGACGGCTATGTCGGCGAAGTGATCGATGAACTGCGCGAGCAGCAGGGGGGCAGCGACGGCGCCGTCGCACGAGATGCGCTGGCGCTGCTGGCCGGCCTGCTCGATGAGCGCAGGGAGAAGCGCGCATGAGGCTTTCGAAGCTGCGCGTCGAGCAGTTCAAGCAGTTTCGCTCAGGGATAGAGCTCGACCATCTAGACCCCGGGCTCAATCTGTTCACCGGCCCCAACGAGGCGGGCAAGAGTACCCTGGTGGCGGCAATCCGAGCCGCGTTCTTCGAGCGTCACCGTTCGAGCAATGTCGATGACCTGCGCCCCTGGGGCGAGAGCGGCGTCGCCCCCACGGTGATGCTCGAGTTCGAACTCGACGGCCGCTTTTATCGGCTGACCAAGAGTTTCCTCGCCCGCAAGCGCTGCGAGCTGCTGATCGACGGCGAGCGCTTCGAGGGCGACGACGCCGAGGAGCGGATCAAGGACCTGCTCGGCTTCCAGCAGCCCAGCCGTGGCGCGAGCAAGGCCGAGCACTGGGGCATTCCCGGGCTGCTATGGATTCGCCAGGGCGACGCCCAGGAGATTCGCCCCGCGGTCGAACACGCCACCGATCAGCTGCGCGGCGCACTCGAACGCTCGCTCGGCGAGGTTGCGGCGAGCGGCGGAGACGAGCTGATCTCACGGGTCGAGGCGCTGCGCTTAGAGCTGCTCACCGCGGCTACCGGCAAGCCGCGCGGAGAGTTCGAGCGTGCGCTCAAGCAGCGCGACGCGCTCTCCACGCAGCTCGCCGAGCTGGACGAGCAAATCAGCCGCTACCGCCAACGCGTCGATGAACTCGCCCGCTTGCGCGCCGAGCACCAACGCGACCAGCGCGAGGCGCCATCGCGCGCGCTGCGCGAGCGGCTCGAAGCAGCCGAGGACCAGCTCAGGCAGGCACACGAGCGCCAGCGCCGATTGGCCGACGAGCGCCTGCGCGCAGGGCAGATCGAGGCGCGCATCAGGCTCCTGCGCGAGCGGCTCGAAAGCTTCGCCGCCCAACGGCTGGCGGTCGACGAACGCCGCCAGGCGCTGACGTTGAGCACCCAGGCATTGGCTAGCGCCAACGCCGAGCTCATCGCTTGGCGGGGCCGGCTCGAGCAGGTCGATCGGGCGCGCCGGCTCAGTCGCGACCAGCTTCGCCAGGCGCGCCAGCAGGCCAGTCGCGCGCAGCTGACGCAGCGGATCGAGCGCCTCGACGACGAGCTCGACCAGCGCCAACGCCGGCTCGTCCAGGTCGAGACCGCGGGCCAGCGGGCGCGCCAGCTTACCGAGCTGCGTGGCAGCAACGCGATCGAAGCATCCGAAGTGGAGGCGCTGCGCGCAGAGCAGGCCCGGCTGCGCGAGCTCGAGATCGAACGCCGCGCCGCCGCCACCCTGCTCGACTTCACCCTCGATGAGCACGGGCGAATCGAGCTCGATGGCGAGGCGCTCGAAGGCCAGGGCGAGCGCCGGCTGCTCGGCCCCGCAACGCTGCGTTTGCCGGGTCTCGGCGTGCTCAGGATCATCCCCGGGGGCGCGAATCTTTCCTCCCTTGGCGCACGCCATCGCGAGCTCTCGGAGCTTCACGCCGAGCGGCTCGCAAAGCTCGGCGTGGACTCGCTCCACCGCGCCGAAGCGTGTCTGGTCGAGCAGCGCGAGCTCGACTCCGAGGCGCGCGCCCTCGAAGCGACGCTCGCTGCCCTGGCGCCGGCGGGGGTGGAGGCTCTACGTGAGGAATGCGCCGCGCGCCGGCAGGAGCGCGAGACGCTGATCCGCACGCTTGCCGAACTGACTACCGAAGCGCGGGAGCCGGCGCTCGACATCGCCGCCGTCGAGGCCGAAGACGAGCGGCTCGATGGCGAACTGCGCGAGGTCGACCAAGCGCTGCGCCAGGCTCAACTGCGCGCGAGCCGGGCCCAGGTACAGTGCGACATCGACGAGCGCGAGCTGGCCACTGCGCAGGCGGCGCTCGAGGCGCCGGAGCGGACCGCGCGGCTCGATGCCGGCCACCGCGAGGAGGCCGAGGCCAATGCCGAGCTCGCCACCCAGCTCGCACGGATCGAGGCGCTCGAGCGCAAGCTCGAGGCTGACCAGCCAGATATCATCGCCCAGGACGTCGAACGGCTGAAGCGCAGCGTCCAGCAGCATGAACGCCGCTTCGCCGAGCGCCGCGAGGCGATGACTCGGCTCGAAGTCGAGCTCGAGAGCCTCGGCGCCCAAGGTCTCGAGGAGCGCCGCGCGGAGCTCGCCCGCGACCTTGCCCAGCTGACACGCCGCTGTGATGAATTGGAGCGTCGAGCCCGCGCGCTGGACCTGCTGCTCGAGCGGCTGCGCGACAAGCGCCAGCGGCTCACCCAGCGGCTTCAGGCGCCGCTCGTGCATCATCTCGAACGCTACCTGCGCCTGCTGCTGCCCGAGGCCCGACTCGAGCTCGACGAGGGCCTGGCGCCAGTGAGCCTGACCCGCCCCGGCGCGCACGGCGTCGAGCATGGCGATTTCGACCAGCTGAGCTTCGGCGCCCGTGAGCAGATGGGTGTGATCAGCCGCCTCGCCTACGCCGACCTGCTCAAGGAGGCCGGACGACCGACGCTCTTGATCCTCGACGATGCGCTGGTACACGCCGACGAATCCAGGCTTGCGCAGATGAAGCGGGTGCTGTTCGACGCAGCGACCCGCCATCAGCTGCTGATCTTCAGCTGCCATCCCGAGGCCTGGGCGGATTTGGGCGTCGCTGAGCGACGGATCCCCGATCTCGTCCACGCGGGCCAGGGTGCATCCACGCGTTATTGAAAGTCGCGGCTGCGCACGTCGAGCCCATCGAGCAGCGCGCTGATATCGTGCAGGTGGTGGGCGATCAGGTGGCGCACGCCCTCCTTGCTTTCCAGCCGCCCGCTCACCCTCAGCAGCCGCGACTCGACCAGCGCCAGGCGCTGGCGCTCGGCGAGCGCCCGCCAGACCACCACGTTGACCATGCCGAACTCGTCTTCGAGGGTGACGAAGATCACCCCGCTGGCGGTGCCCGGACGCTGGCGGCCGACCACCAGCCCAGCGACGCTGACACCACGCCCCTGCTCGAGCCCGGCCAGTGCGCGGGAGTCGACGCAGCGGCGCAGTTCGGCGCGCCCGCGCAGCAGCCGCAGCGGATGCGGCCCCAGGGTGGTGCCCAGGGTGGCATAGTCGGTGAGCAGGTCCTCGCCGGTATTGGTCAGCGGTAGCCGGACCGCCTGCTCTTCGGTGGCAGGGAGCGAGGCGAACAGCGGACGCTGCGCTTCGATACCCGCCACGGCCCAGCGGGCCCGATGGCGGTTGCCCGCCAGCGCACGCAGGACCCCTGCGTCGGCGAGCAGCGAAAGCGCGCGGGGTTCGAGCCGGGTACGGCGGGCCAGCTCCGCCACGTCGTCGAACGCTCCTAGTGCCCGGGCCGCTTCGATCCGCCCGGCCTGCGCCTGGCGAAAGCCGCGCACCATTCGAAGCCCCAGCCGGATCCCCCATGCGCCGTCGCGACCCGATTCGAGCGAGCAGTCCCAGACGCTGTAGCGAACGTCCACCGGCAGGACCCTGATGCCGTGGCGGCGAGCGTCCTGCAGTACCTGGTCGGGAGAGTAGAAGCCCATCGGCCAGCTATTGACCAGCGCGCAGGCATAGGCCGCCGGATAGTGGCACTTGAGCCAGCAGCTGGCGTAGGTCAGCAGCGCGAAGCTGGCGGCGTGGGATTCGGGAAAGCCATAGCTGCCGAAGCCCTTGATCTGCTCGAAGATCCGTTCGGCGAAGCCGGCATCGTAGCCTCGATCGAGCATGCCCTGGGTCAACCGCTCGCGATGATGCTCGAGCCCGCCATGGCGCTTCCACGCCGCCATCGAGCGACGCAGCTGATCGGCCTCGCCCGCGCTGTATCCCGCCGCGGTGATCGCAAGCTCCATCACCTGCTCCTGGAACAGCGGCACGCCGAGGGTGCGCTTGAATACCCGCTCCAATCCCTCGGAGGGGTAGCTCACCGGCTCCTCGCCACGCCTGCGCTTGAGGTAGGGATGCACCATGTCGCCCTGGATCGGCCCCGGACGCACGATCGCGACCTGGATCACCAGGTCGTAGAACGTCTTCGGCCTGAGCCGGGGCAGCATCGCCATCTGCGCCCGCGACTCGATCTGGAACACGCCGAGGGTGTCGGCGTTTTGGATCATCTGGTAGGTCGGCCCGTCCTCGGCGGGCACCGTCGCCAGGGTCAGCACCCGCCCGTAGTGCCGTTCGATCAGTGCGAAACAGCGCCTCAGCGCGCTGAGCATGCCGAGCGAGAGGATATCGACCTTGAGCAGCCCGACCAGGTCGAGATCGTCCTTGTCCCACTGGATCACCGTGCGCTCGGCCATCGCCGCGTTCTCCACCGGCACCAGGGTGTCGAGCGGCGCCTCGGAGATCACGAAACCGCCCGGATGCTGGGAGAGATGGCGAGGAAAACCGACCAGCTCACGAGACAGCGCCAGCACCCGCGCGAGCACCGGGCTCGCCGGGTCGAAGCCGCCCTCGACCAGCCGCTCGGCCGAGGGCAGCCGATCGCTCCAGCTGTCGCAGCAGTCGGCCAGCGCATTGACCTGGTCCGGCGGCAGGCCAAGTGCCTTGGCGACGTCACGAATCGCGCCGGCGGCGTGGTAGGTGCTGACCACGGCGGTGATCGCGGCGCGATGGCGGCCATAGCGTCGGAAGACGTACTGGATCACCTCCTCGCGCCGCTCGTGCTCGAAGTCGACGTCGATATCGGGCGGCTCGTTGCGCTCCTTGGAGATGAAGCGCTCGAACAGCAGGTTGATCCGTGTCGGATCCAGCTCGGTGATCCTAAGCGCGAAGCACACCGCCGAATTGGCCGCCGAACCGCGCCCTTGGCAGAGGATATTCTGGCGGCGCGCGTAGGCGACGATGTCGTGGACGGTGAGGAAGTAGCTTTCGAACCCGAGCTCATGGATCAGCGCGAGCTCGCGCTCGATCAGCGCCCTGACCTCAGTGGAAGCCCCCTCGGGCCAGCGCTCGAGCATCCCCTTCTCGACCAGCTCGCGCAGCCAGCTGGCTGGCGTATGCTCCCTGGGCACCAGTTCATGGGGATAGTGGTAGCGCAGTTGGCCGAGATCGAAGCGGCAGCGCCCGGCGATCGCCAGGCTCTCCGCCAGCGCCTGGGGCGGATACAGCTCGGCCAGCGCGTCCCGCGGACGCAGGTGACGCTCGCCATTGGCGAACAGCCGATGGCCCGCCTCGGCCACCGTGGTGTGGTGACGGATCGCCGTCATCGTGTCCTGCAGCGCACGCCGCCCGCGGGCGTGCATGTGCACGTCGCCACAGGCCACCACCGGGATTAAGAGCCGCCGGGCCAGTCCGAGCAGCCGCTCGCAGCGCGCAGCGTCGTCCGGCCCACGATGCAGCTCGAGCGCGAGCCACAGCCGCCCGGGGAACAGCTCGCCCAGCCGGCGGCCCGGCGTGGCGTCGCCTTCGTCATCGGGCACCCAGAGCGCGATCAGCCCATCGCAGCCCTCTTCGCGCAGATCATCCTCGAACAGCTGGTAGCGGCCCTTCTCCGCACGCCCGCGCGCACGGGTGATCAGCCGGCAGAGCCGTTGGTAGCCGGCGAGGTCCTCGACCAGCAGCACCAGCTTGGGCCCTTGATCGAGGCGAAACTCGGCACCGACGATCAGCGCCACCTGGTGCTGCCTGGCCGCCTGCCAGGCGCGCACGATGCCGGCCAGGGTCGCCTCATCGGTGATCGCCAGCGCCCGGTAGCCGAGCCGGCGCGCACGCGCGAACAGCTCGTCCGCGTTCGAGGCGCCGCGCTGGAAGCTGAAATTGGACAAGCAGTGCAGCTCGGCGTAGTCGGGGCTCATCCGAACCACCCCTGCAGCCAGTAGTGGCCATCTCCCCCCACTTCGCGATAGACCCAGCCACGCTGCCCTTTTCGAGTCTCGATCAGGTAGTAATCGCGCCGCACGTCGCCGCCATCCCACCAGCCCGACTCGATCCGCTCGGGACCGGCGAGGATGCCCGCCACTTCGACGTCGAACGGTATCGGCCGCGCCAGCAGCCAGCCCGGGCGCAGCCGGGCGCCGTCCAGCTGGGCCGAGGACAGGAACGCCGGCTGCCAAGCGCATTCGGGGCGATGATCCCCCACCGTGCCGAGACCATGCACCGCATGGTCGCCAAGCCGTGCGCGCAGGCGCTCCCTCAACTGCTCCCAGGGCTGGGACTGCTGGGGACGAGCATCGAACAGCTCGCGTCGCTCCGGTGCGAAAGGCGGCAGCTCGCGCGCGGTCAGCCGCACCGCGCGTACCGGCGCACCGACCCGGGTACGCTCGAGCCGGCCCCGGGCAAGTTCGAACAGCAGCCCAGGGTCGCGCTCGGCACCGAGCAGCCCGACCGGGACCAGGCTCGGCGCCCCCTTGACATGCTCGAGCTCGAGGGTGAAGCGCTGCACCCCACTGTCACGACCGGCGAGGAAGGCGGCGAGGTCGCCGATCAATCGCCTGAGCGGAAACAGTAGCGCCTGGTGGGAGGAGACCTCGAAGTTGAGCTCGAGACGCAGGTCGAACTCATCCGGCGGCAGGTAGCTCTCGAGCGCCAGCGGCCACTCGCCCAGGAGCTCGCCGAGATGACGTATCACCTCCGGGGCGAAGCGCCGGGTCAAGGTCGCCCGGGGCAGCGCCAGCACCTGGTCCAAGCGACGCAGCCCCATCCTCGAGAGCGCCTCGACCGCATCGCGGGGCAGCCCGGCGCGCTCGACCGGCAGCGCGCCGAGCACATCTTTCAGTGCCTCTTGACTCGCCACGGCGAGGCCATCGTGGGCATTGCCCAGCACTCGCGCGGCGGCGGGGTTGGGTGCGACGTTGATCCGATGAGTGAAACCCAGCGCAGCGAGCTCTTCGCGCAGCCGCGCCTCGAAGCGCGGCCAGGGGCCGAATAGCGCCAGGCTGCTCGCGATCTCGACCAGCAACGCGCGCGGATAGTGCAGACTGACCTGGGAGCTGTAGCGATAGGCCCAGGCGGCGAGCAGCCGCTGCCAGCGCTCGGCATCCCGTGGATCATAGCCGTGGATGGTGAAATCGCGGCTCAGCGCCTGAGCCGCGGTCAATGACTGGCCAGCGCGCAGGCCCAGCGCCCGCGCCGATGGGTTGACCGCATGCAGCACGCGACGCTGCGACGCCCCGGTGATCAGCGCCAAGGGGGCCTCGGGATCGGGATGGCGCCGCAGCACACCATCCAGCGCAAGCCTCGGTAGCAGGATACAGGCCCAGCGCATCGTCGCCTCAACCCGCCCGCGCGAATGCGATCGACGTGGGCGGCGCCAGCCCGCCACGGCACTTGAGCACCCTGACCCGCCCTTGCTCGAGCACCAAGCGCAGCGCCGCGGGCGATGGATTGGCCAGCGCCGCCAGCGGACGGTGAACGAATGCCAGGGTCTGGCCGCTCTCGGCAGCGACCTGCAGCCGGCGCAGCGCACGATCGTCCGCTATTCTCGGCCAGCACAGCACCGCACCGCAGCTCCCCGAGCGCAGGCACTGCTCCGCCGCCCACAGCGCATCACGCTCATCCGCCGCGACCAGCGCCAGACGCTCCAGTACCACACCGGCCCGTGCCCAGGCATGCGGATAGGGCAGGCAGGGCGGCGCCACCAGCACCACCCGCTCGCCCACTTGGCTCAGGCGCGCGAGCGCCGGCCACAGCAGCGCGAGTTCACCGAAGCCCTGGCCGGCCAGGAGTATCTCGGTCACCGCCGCCTCGGGCCAACCTCCACTCGGCAGCGCCGCATCCAGCGCATCGTGTCCACTCGGGCAGCCCGCCGGCGGGCGGTTCGTCTCGCGGCCACGCCAGATCCTGCGCTCATCGAGCAGGGCTTCCAATCCGCTCATCGATGCCCTCTCGCTTTGCAATGCCAGGCGAGACGGCACTCCCGAGCGGATTGGCCAGGAAGAGCGAAAACTTCTCGGATGGGCAGTAGTCGGTTCATGGGCGCAGTTGTACCCCATGGACAAAATACTGTCCATATATACAGTCATCATTTGGAGCCAGCGGCTTTCCTTCCCCTGGCTCGCATCCCCACACGGGGCATCTTTCCCGCGACGAACCGGCTTCTTTAACGCCAGGTTAATAACCTAGCGTTTTTCTATCCTTTTGATTCTCATCACGTATAGTGCCGGCATCAAAAAGCTCGGAGAGATGAATCCATGACGCCCAAGTCCACATTCAAGCTGGGTCTATGGCCATTTTTGATCCTCAACGCAGTGGTCGCGATCGCCGTGGTGGCAACCCATGACACCTACCTGGACTTCGTCCAGCAGGTCTGGCTCTGGCTGGCGCTCACCCCGGTCTTCTGCATTGCGCTGACCGCCAGGCTTCGCGACATCGGCCTGCCGGGCAGCTGGTCATGGTCGCTGCTGTCCACCTTGTTGATGCTCTGCTTCCTGGTCGAGCAGCCGTTCGCCGGCGCGATGGGGCTGTTCATGTGGTGCTTCGCCGCCATGACCCCGGGCCAGGCCTTCGAGATGCAGCCAGCAGCCAGCGAGCACTGAAGCGGCGAGCACATCTCTCGCCGGACGCTTGGACATCGACGCCAAGCGAAATGAAGACCCCGATGCTCGCCCCCCCGCCTTACTTGAGAGACAGCCCCGATGCAGCCAGCGGCATCGCACGGGGCTTTTCCCATGACCTCGCCCCATAACCTCGCCTCATAACCTCCTCGCCAAGCTCTCACATGCGCGTGATCCTGCCGGCTCGAGCGCGTATCGGCGTGATCGATCGCTCTACCCGCCCTTGAGCCAAACGCCAGAGGAGCGCAGGACGCCTCTCTTTTTTTGGCTATATACTTATTCCTTTAATAACCTCACTCATCCGAGGTCCTACCGCATGCGTGTCACCAGGATCACCGAGCGGCTCTCGATCGCCGCTCAGCCGAATTCGACCGATATCATCCAATGGGCCGATCAAGGCTTCACCCTGCTGATCAACGCTCGCCCAGATGACGAAGAGGCGAGCCAACCCGGCAACGCTTGCGAACGGCACACGGCCGAGCGCGCAGGGATGGCCTATGCGTTCATCCCGGTCACCGGAACCACGATCACCAAGGCGGACATCCGGGCCTTCCAAGCGGCGCTGTCCGAGGCCAGCGGGCCGGCGGTGGCGCACTGCAAGACCGGCACCCGGGCGCTGATGCTCTTCGTGCTCGGAGAAGCGCTCGATGGCCGGATGGAGGAGGACGAGGTGATCGACTTCGGCCAGCGACATGGCATCGACCTTACCGCCGTGCGGCGCTGGCTCGAGCGCGAACGCTCGAGCCGCCCGCGTGTCGAGGGCTTCTTCGACCCACGCACCTTTTCGATCCAGTACCTGGTGATCGACCCGGATACGCGGGCGTGCGCGGTCATCGACCCGGTGCTCGACTTCGACGAGAAATCCGGTGCTACCTCGACCCGCAGCGCCGATGAGCTGCTCGAGTTCATCGCTCGTGAAGAGCTCAAGCTTCAGTGGATCCTCGATACCCATCCCCATGCCGATCACTTCTCCGCCGCCCACTACCTGCGCAGCCGCACCGGTGCGCCGACCGCGATCGGCGAGCGGGTAATCGAGGTACAGAAACTATGGAAGGAGATCTACCACTGGCCGGCGCTCGCTACCGACGGCTCGCAGTGGGACCGGCTGTTCGCCGATGGCGAGCGGTTCATGATCGGCAACCTGGAGGCCGAGGCGCTGTTCTCCCCCGGCCACACGCTTGCATCGATCACCTATCTGGTCGGTGACGCCGCCTTCGTCCACGACACCCTGTTCATGCCCGACAGCGGCAGCGCGCGGGCGGACTTTCCCGGCGGCGACGCACGCAGGCTGTGGCGATCGATCCAGCGCATTCTCGCCCTGCCCGACCAGACCCGGCTGTTCACCGGCCACGACTACCAGCCCGAGGGCCGCGCACCGCGCTGGGAAAGCAGCGTCGCCGAGCAAAAGCGTGTCAACGCCCATCTCGTCGGCATCGACGAACAGAGCTACGTGGCACTGCGCCAGGCGCGCGACCATACGCTACCAATGCCGAAGCTGATTCTTCACGCACTGCAGGTCAACATTCGCGGCGGGCGACTGCCGGAGCCTGAGACGAACGGCAAACGCTATCTCAAGATCCCCCTCGACGTGCTCGGCGGCGCGCCCTGGTAGCCTCCCTCGGCGCTGGCGAGCGCTCGGCCAGCGCATACCTTATGAAGCCGGCTGCAGCCTTCGGAACATTGCCCTTGCACTGGACCGGTCTCCTTTGTCGAGGACTCAACGAGACTGTTGCGAATCAGAGTTGAACTCGCCCACTATTAGGGAAGGTCCACAAGGAAGACAGGCTGATTCCATGCTCGTTACTCGCAGAACATCCCTGAAGGGTCTCGGGTTTGCCGGGCTGGCACTGGCGACGTCGCGCGTTTGGGCTATGCCGCAAAAGTGGGATGTGTCCGTAGACACCTTCCCCGCCAATGGCGAGCTTGATACGGCCCTGCAGGAAATCGCCGACCGATATGCTGATATCGCTGAAATCCAGCCGGTAGGGACGAGCCGGAACGGCCGCCGGATCATGATGCTCAGCGTGGGCGAAGGTGAAAAGTCAGCTCTCGTCGTCGGCGGGCCTCATCCCAACGAGCCGGCGGGCGGTGCGACCGCCGTGCATCTCGCCCGGCAACTGGCCAAAGACGGAGAACTGCGCAAGCGGCTAGGCTATCGATGGCACTTCATCGGCTCGATCGATCCTGACGGGCTTGCGTTGAACGATGGCTGGCTTCGATCGCCACGTACGCTGGAAAATTATCTCAACTCTTTTTTCCGCCCCGCTTTTATCGATCAGCCTGAGTATACCTTCCCGCTCGAGACCGGTGATTACAGCTTCAAGAATTCGACGCCTGAGAACCTTGCATGGCAGCGTGCGCTTGAGCTGACTCGCCCCGATTACCAGGTCTCGCTCCACGGAACTGACTACGGCGGCGTGTTCTATATCGTCAACCGTGACATTCCCGCGCTCAATGACAAGCTGGTCGCCTATCCTGAGCAGGTGGGGCTGACACTGAACGCCCATGGTGAACCGCTGGCTGAAATTGCGACGTCCCCCCGCAATTGAGTAGCAGGCAGCTTTGGAGTCCAATCCCGAACGAGAAGGAGATTGGACGTGAAGAAGCGTTTCAGCGAAGAACAGATCATCGGCTTCCTGCGTGAGGCCGAGGCCGGCCTGCCGGTCAAGGAGCTGTGCCGCCGGCATGGCTTCAGCGAGGCGTCGTACTACCTGTGGCGCAGCAAGTTCGGCGGGATGAATGTTTCCGAAGCCAAGCGGCTCAAGGAGCTCGAAGTCGAGAATGCGCGTCTGAAGAAGCTGCTGGCCGAGCAAGTCCTCGAGAACGAGGTGATCAAGGACGTACTGCGAAAAAAATGGTGAGCGCACCGGCCTGTCGTGAGCAGGTGCGCTACATGGTCGGAAAAGGACTCAGCGAGCGGCGCGCTTTGCGCGTGGTGGGCATGAGCGCCAGCGCACTGCGTTACACACCTCGTCCGGATCGCAATGTCGAACTGCGGGCGCAGATCCAGGCATTGGCGCATCGGCACAAGCGCTACGGCGTGGGCATGATCTATCTCAAGCTGCGGCAAGGCGGCCATGCCGTGAATTACAAACGCGTGGAGCGGCTGTATCAGCACGCGAAGCTGCAGGTGCGGAGACGCAAGCGCAAGAAGGTGCCGGTGGGCGAGCGGCAACCGCTGATCCGTCCGGTTGCGGCCAATGAAGTGTGGTCGATGGACTTCATCTTCGACCGCACGGCCGACGGCCGCGTCATCAAGTGCCTGGTGATCGTGGACGACGCGAGCCACGAAGCTGTGGCGATCGAAGTCGAACGCGCGATTTCCGGGCACGGGGTCAGTCGTGTGCTCGACCGCCTGGCGCTAAGCCGTGGCCTGCCGAAGGTGGTCCGAACGGACAACGGCAAGGAGTTCTGCGGCAAGGCGATGGTGGCCTGGGCGCACGAGCGGGGCGTGATGCTGCGCTTGATCCAGCCGGGCAAGCCGAATCAAAACGCTTACGTCGAGTCCTTCAACGGGCGCCTGCGCGACGAATGCCTCAACGAACACTGGTTCCCGACGCTGCTGCATGCCCGAAGCGAGATCGAGCGCTGGCGGCGGGAATACAACGAGGAACGACCAAAGAAATCACTCGGCGGGCTGACGCCCGCCGCCCACGCAAAACAACTGGCAGAAGCTCAGCTACAGTAACCCCGGGCTCCAAATGGTCCCGCTACTGAAAGCGGGGGGACGTCGGGGGGACGTCGGGATGGCCATAGACTGTAGCGTCCGCAGGCAGGTCCAGCCGTTCTTGGGCTGCCGCCGCGCAAAGCGGTGCACTCACCTCCGCATGAGGCGCCAACGCGTCGAACGTATACAAAAGGCTAGAGCTTATCGTCCTCGTTGACCACTTCAAGGAAGCCACGGATGCGTTGGCCCCTATGTGTCGCGTCTTCCCGAGGCGGTGGGCCACCCTTTAATACCGCTCGCGAGAGAAGCTGGTTCTGAGCGATGCACGACGTCTCCGGAATCATGATGCAGTCTGGGCAAGCACCGCCGGCAGTGTCGCAGAGGCGACCAGAGTTGCAGCGGTGCGTTGATGATTCCAAGAGCCGGGCCAGGAACCGGTGGTTTTCATTTCGCCAGAGCGCCGAAAGGTTGCCCAGGTCCATCGTTGTTCCGTTGCGATATACGACAAAGGCCAGGTCCAACGGGAAGATGTACTCGCCCATTGAGCCCAAGTCGAGACCGGACAGCTCAGCGATGTTCTTCATGAGCACGTGCGCGTACGTATGCAGCAGGGTGTAGACATAGCGGTAGGTGGCTGCGTCCCCTTCCTTTAGCAGCGAGAAGTAGCGCCCAAACGGTTGAGCCACCTCAAGCAGACGGCCGCCGAGCTTGACGGCGCTGTCCAGGTTCCAGTCCGGCAGATCGCCCACTCCGACAACTTGCAGCCAAGCGTACACGGCCTCCGGGTCCAGCCTGACGTAGACCGCCTCGTTGGCCTGCGTGACTACGTAGACGGGTCGCTTGCTGTTGCGCAGGGAATCGAACAGGCGTAGACGAACTGGGACATTCTGGCCGCGCTTCTCTAAGATGGGCGTCGCCGAGACCCGCGTGTAGCCGTGCGTGAAGCGACAAAGGTCAAACTCCCGAATCAGACCGAGGTCTGCGAAACCGAGCTTCTTCATAAGCCGTGTCGTTTCAGCCTCCTGCGCGGCCTTGACCGGCAGGTCTTTGGGTGCAAGGTCGTTGTCTAGGTGGTTGAACCTAACGAACCTCGCCCGACCTCCGTCAGGTGGCGCTGAGAGCTTTCCTCGATTCAGGGCCTCATGCTCCACAGCCAAGACGAAGGGGTCGAATCGACTCGTGTATTCGCTACGAAGCGCCATCTGGGCTGTAATGGCGGGAGGGAGCTCAACCCGCGGGCGTACAAGAGGCGGGTCACTTGTAGTCCAGCGCGTGACCAGCTTCTTCAGCTCGCCGTCCACCAACGCCAGCGCGTCCGCGTCATCCATGCCCTTCGCGAGGTCGCGCATCTTCGACAGGTTCTCGTAGGTCTCCCATTCACTTACCTTTCCGACAACTTGAAGCGAGTGCTTCATCTCCTCAGAAGTTAGTTCGCCGCTCGTGAACCGGAACTGGATGCCGATGAAATCAGCAAGTTCAAGCTGTCGATGCGGTTCTAGCAAAGTAAGCAGCTGATGCTCGGACTCTGGGAACAAGACGAACTGGTCGGCCTGCGCGTAATACGCCGAAGACGCCCGATACGAGATGGGCTCCATCCGTCGCTCCCCGACTCGCTTGTCCATGCCAGGGCGATCCCTGAATACGCTTGTCGTGAACGGGTCGTTCTGTCGCCACTCGTCGGACCCTTTGTGGCCACAGGTCGGGTTGGCGCAGTAGAAGTGCCACTTACCAATTCGTGGTGAGTCCGTGTTCAGCTTGAAGGACTTGCCACCGCAAACGGTGCACTCTTCGCCATGCAGGCGTGCGGCTCCTGTTCGAGAGTTCCACTCCCACCGTCCCGGAGTGACCGGCATCCACTCGCCGGACCAATGAACAAACACGACGTCAACCTGGCGCCACTGACACGGTCCCTTGGCCTCTGGTGCTGTGCACTTGGTCTTTCTCATGCCCTGAAAATTCTGCGAAAGGTCGTGGGCAGAATCAAACCTTCGGAACAGCCGGCACCTGTTGCAAACGAACGTAAGCGGCGCCGGCGCGTAACCCATCCTTAATGGACTCAGGAAGGAGATGCGGTCACCGGCCAGGGGCACCACGGAGGCGCCCTTCAGGAGGGCCTCGTCAAGACACTGTTCGGGGTCAATGAGCCGAGTGGTGGAGCCGACTGAGTAGGCGCGCGAGAACCAGGTCTGCCAGATTTCCTGCAGGCGCAGAATGATTTGCGCCTTCGTTGGTGCGGAGATGGGGGCGTCGTCAACCGATGTCGATAGGTCTGGGATGGAGATACAGGCACCCAGGCCGCCTTCAAAGGTGAAGAACGCACCTGGCGCGTAGGCCGACCCAAGTTGGCCGCGAGACCGCGTCATTGTTGGCGCGCTTAATGTCTTTTCGTCCTCGTCCGAGCCGAGAAATGCTCCTGTTTGTGCCACGTCAATCTCCAGTCTGAGTGTTGTCTGCGCCACCGCTGTCAGCCACGCCGTTTCGCACCATGTCCATCACCAACTGAACCTCGGGGAGAGTCTGCCGATGCCCGGTTGCATCCCGTAGCGATGCTTGAATGACACCGCCTTGGTCAACATCCCGAAGCGATGTCATGGGTTTGAGCATCGGGTCCGTCTGCCCCTTGAAAAAGCCATCCATGGTGCCGCTGCCCCAAACCGGGCTGCTCCAAGTATCAACAATCAGGTTACGCGTGCGCTGGTCAATGCGGCGCCGATAGTGTTCTTCTCCCTCTGGCGAGAAGCCGTCTCGTAGCCCCACCGCCAGTTCGACGAACTTGTCGATTTCATCCAGGAATGCGTCGCCTCGAGCCTTGAACTCGGCGCGGACATTGGGGATGAAACTGAAGTCAGGCGTCTTGCTCTTCTCGTCCTCAGGCAAGCGCAACAGCTCCCGGCTCGGAATAACCCCCAACAAGTAGGCCTGGAATAGGCTGGGGAACACGCGCTCGATGGCCTTCTCGGCCCATCGGTCGATGGCCGCCGGCTGGACCATGCGCTCAAGGAAGCGGTGGAAGATGTCGTAGACGTGGACGATATGTCGGTCACGCCGGCGCTGCGGCGTTGGCACAAGCACTACAAAGCCGATGTGAGTCCGCCCGACCCGCGAAGAAGCTTGGATGTATTCAGCAATGTCCGAGGGCATACCCGCAAAGAACATCGAGTTGAACTCATCAACGTCGACGCCGTGAGAGATGGCAGATGTCGCGATGACAGACCGCATCTGCTCTCGGATGGGTGGAAGGGTCTCGCCAGGGTTCACGCGCCTTTGTGCGGTATCGACGACGCCCTGAATCTCGCCTTGTTCGACCGAGCCCGTAATAAGGCGCGTGTCGATGCCCTCCAAAGGAATGCCTTCATTCAGATGCCGCTTGCGCGTCTCCTCGGCCTCTGCGGCCATGATTTGGTCGCCACCCTTCTTGTTAGTCACGTAGGTCAACGCAATGCGGTGCAGGTCAACCAGTGTTGCCAATTCTGAAGCGCTGGCAATGCTGAGGGCCTGCTGGTGTAAGGCTTGGAGAGGGCCGGCCGAGATGTGACCAATCAGCTCGTCCCTTGCCTCGTGCAGCCCTGAGTCCCCGCCTGCGGTCAGGAGGTCGAACAGGCGTGTGACAGTGAGGTGGAAGCCGGACAAGACCGAGACGCTTGTCGACGTGTGTGGCTTCCCGTTGGTCATGAACGCCGTGTAGACGCGCGCTTGACGACTTGCAATCTCAACATCTGGATTTGCGCGCCGCTCCGTATCCTCCGGCGCAGCTTCAGAAGGCTTCGCGTAGAACGACTCGTAGATGGATGGACCAGGCTCAGGGAACTGGGTCGCCGGAATGGACCGCTGGTACAGGTGTTCAAGCTGCCGTTCCGGGTCGGAGACTGTCGCGGAAGCCGCAATCACCTTCGCCCGTCGGCGCTTGCCTTGCGTGTCCACTGCCACAAGACCCGTCAATGGCCTGGCAAGGTGAGCGAATATGGCGTCCAGCGTCGACTCAAACAGGCCTGCGAACGTCCCCAGCGACTCATCGAGCAGGTGGGCCTCGTCCTGGATAATGAGGCTGGGAAACGGGTCGTGAAAGAGCTTTTGACCACCCTTGTAAGCGGGATAGACGCCGGCCATGCCCTTCGCGGTGGGGCCCGCTGCGAGTTCCTTGTTCTCTGGGATGTAGAGGCGCCCCGACGCTGGGCTGTACCAAGGGGCAGCCCCGAACATGCCGTAGATGCGGCGAATGGTTCGGCCCGAGTGTCCGATGAGTGCCAGCTTGTCGACGGTGCCCAGAAGCACTGACGGTGCTAGGTCGTAGATGTCCTCGTCAACAATATAGAAAGGCAAAGGCCTCCATGTGTCGCTATTCGAGTCGCACTTGATGTCCGTGCAGACGTGGCCCAGCGTCTGGTCGCCGTGCTCTGAGAAGAGCCGCAGCGCAGTCTCGCTGCCGCAGAAGGGGCACTTGGGCAACTTCCTCCATGCCCGCATCGCTGCGGAGTACTTTGAGTCGTTCGACCTGAGTGCTTCCTCGTTGGCAGGCGTTGGCGGCGCAGCACTTGCCAGTGGAATGCTCTTGACGCCCTTTGTGCTGTGCCGGTTCGGCGAGCCTCCGCTGCCGACCCAGAAGCCAATGGAGAGCGGCTCTCCGCCGTAGCCGCGACTTCGCCGCACACGCTCGCCGTGTGCGAGGACGCGGGCGCAGCGTTGAGCCTGCTGAATGGTGAGCAGACGAAGTGGGTATCGAATCAACGAGGTCACGCCTCGATGCTTGCCACGCAACCGGTCAAGCATGAGATTGAACAGGAGCAAGCCGAAGAAGGCCTCGGACTTGCCCCCACCGGTTGCGAAGTACAGCAGTGTGACGGCGTCGTCGCGTTTCTCGTCGAAGAGGTGAGCGAACTCCGGTATACGTGAGGCCAAGGCTGGAATATTCGCAATGACGAACGCCAGTTGGAACAGGCGCCACTCGTTGTCATCACGTTTGAACCGAGCCTTCATGAAGTCGGCCATGGCTTCGTTCATCGCTAGCCAGGCTTCAAAGACAACAGCCTTCTTGTCCGTCTGGGCTCCGCGGGCCTTCCATGCTGTTTTGGACTCCTGCAGGCACTTAATACCGGCGTCGACCGAGTTCAGCTCCGACCGCCACTTCAAGAGGTCGGCCTTGAAGGCATCGGCCTCGCGGGCTGCTCCGGCAGTGTCAGATAGGTCCAGGCCCTCGGCTGTCTTGACCTGTGACGGGAGCTCCTTCAGCCACGTGTCCATCGCAGGAACCAGCGGCGCCAAGCCGTCCAGTCCGCTGGGTGCGGCCAGCGCTCGGACAAGACGTTGCACACCGTTGGCGCTCGTGGGCACGATTCGAGGCTGGATGTATCTGGGCGTCCACGTAGTTTGCAGGATCAGCGCGCCTACCCTGGACTGTACGCGCTCGACGCCACAATTGTGGCCCATAGCTGGGTCGACGTCCCCCCGCTTTCAGTAGCGGGACCATTTAGAGCCCGGGGTTACTGTAGCTGAGCTTCTGCCAGTTGTTTTGCGTGGGCGGCGGGCGTCAGCCCGCCGAGTGATTTCTTTGGTCGTTCCTCGTTGTATTCCCGCCGCCAGCGCTCGATCTCGCTTCGGGCATGCAGCAGCGTCGGGAACCAGTGTTCGTTGAGGCATTCGTCGCGCAGGCGCCCGTTGAAGGACTCGACGTAAGCGTTTTGATTCGGCTTGCCCGGCTGGATCAAGCGCAGCATCACGCCCCGCTCGTGCGCCCAGGCCACCATCGCCTTGCCGCAGAACTCCTTGCCGTTGTCCGTTCGGACCACCTTCGGCAGGCCACGGCTTAGCGCCAGGCGGTCGAGCACACGACTGACCCCGTGCCCGGAAATCGCGCGTTCGACTTCGATCGCCACAGCTTCGTGGCTCGCGTCGTCCACGATCACCAGGCACTTGATGACGCGGCCGTCGGCCGTGCGGTCGAAGATGAAGTCCATCGACCACACTTCATTGGCCGCAACCGGACGGATCAGCGGTTGCCGCTCGCTCACCGGCACCTTCTTGCGCTTGCGTCTCCGCACCTGCAGCTTCGCGTGCTGATACAGCCGCTCCACGCGTTTGTAATTCACGGTATGGCCGCCTTGCCGCAGCTTGAGATAGATCATGCCCACGCCGTAGCGCTTGTGCCGATGCGCCAATGCCTGGATCTGCGCCCGCAGTTCGACATTGCGATCCGGACGAGGTGTGTAACGCAGTGCGCTGGCGCTCATGCCCACCGCGCGCAAAGCGCGCCGCTCGCTGAGTCCTTTTCCGACCATGTAGCGCACCTGCTCACGACGGGCCGGTGCGCTCACCATTTTTTTCGCAGTACGTCCTTGATCACCTCGTTCTCGAGGACTTGCTCGGCCAGCAGCTTCTTCAGACGCGCATTCTCGACTTCGAGTTCCTTGAGCCGCTTGGCTTCGGAAACATTCATCCCGCCGAACTTGCTGCGCCACAGGTAGTACGACGCCTCGCTGAAGCCATGCCGGCGGCACAGCTCCTTGACCGGCAGGCCGGCCTCGGCCTCACGCAGGAAGCCGATGATCTGTTCTTCGCTGAAACGCTTCTTCACGTCCAATCTCCTTCTCGTTCGGGATTGGACTCCAAAGCTGCCTGCTACTCAAGTGCGGGGGGACGTCGGGGTAGGCCAAATACTTGTTGTAGCGGTAGGAGGGTTCGATACGCTCCAACTTCAAAGGTTGATGCAGTGCTGCTGGCAGCTCAAGTCGCAGCGAGGTTTGAAAGATGGACTCTTCGGTCTCGTCGGCGAACTGCCGAGGCATTTGGCTGACATTCTCCAGCGCGATGAACAGATTGCGCTTCGAAGGGTCCAGCCAGTCGGTGTGGAGTTCGAGATTCCAGGAAAGCTTGATGTCCGGAATGGCGATGCGGAGGTCTGACTTGCGCACTCGGTCAAGGAACTCCGACCACTTCGTGTATTGGCTCGCTGGAATCTGCAGGTCGTGTCGGTAGCCCCAAGCCTTGCCGCCAGTTTCGGAGTCGTCGCTCTTGAACCAGTCCTCCAGCCGCTTGAGCACTGCTGCATTCATGTGTGCGGCATGGTCCGCAATGTCATGCTCGAGCTGTTCGGCGGACTTTGCGGTGTCCAGTTCGAGGTCGGGCAGTACAACCTCAAGCCTGAACCACTTGTGGGGCACGCTCAGCGGCTCAAAGTGCTCGTCCTTGATGGGTAACCCATACGTAGCCGGAACAGCCATGCCCTCCTTGGTCAACTCGCCGGCATCGTCCTCAGCGGAGGCTGCCTCGACTAGAGCGTCTTCCTCGGCAATCTCCTGCGGCAGGTCTGCCGTGAGTAGGCGGTGTGGGATGCCCTTCTCGGCATAGATTGCTTCGACGACCTTAGTCCTGGTCTCAGCCCACTGCGGGTGCTTCCACCGAGCGGTGTATTCACCTTTAACCTTGTCCCAGGCCTCGTCTAGCCGCTTATCACGCTCTGCTTTCAGCTCCGCGACTACCGATTGGCGAAGCATGAAGACTGGCCGGCAGTTGGGCCGCTTTAGGTCATCTTCCCTTGGGAGTGCGCGAACGTATATCGAGAAGCGCGGGGACACCTTGACCACGGAAGCTGTCCCGGTGTTGAGTTGCATCTGAATCCCATGCGACGAGACCCAGATAGGCGAAGTCACCTCGTCGTCGCCGGTTGGGTTCTTCTGTGGGAGGATGAATCCGGAGTTAAGCAGCGCTCGTGGTCGGGCACCGAACAGGTATTGGCCACTGGGCCCGTTACCGCTGAGCTTCGAGTAGGTGAGGTTCAACAGGCCATCAACGACCGCCTCCTTAAGGGTCGAACACACCAACGCTGGGTCTGCGCGCAGGAGAGGCTGGCTCATTGCTTGGTCTCCTTTAGAGGATTGGCACTCTCAACCGTCACCACGCTAGAACGTGCCTTTTCGAACAGCGTCATAAGTGTTTGTCTCTTGATGCTTGAGTTAGCCATCGCGGATTCGGGCTGCAGGAGCATGTAGGTATAGATGTCGGAGACATGCCGCCCATCGAGACGCCGAGAGTTGCGCACGGCCATGATGACGCGCTGCCACTGGTAGGCCGCTTCAAGCGGAGAAAATCCAAGAACCTGGGCGAAGGCCCTGAAGGCTGATTCGCGCAACGGCGCCTGAGGCCTGAGCTGGTCGAATGGTGTGTTGGTGGAGTTGCCGAGGTCAATCCAGTGACGCATGGCCTGCTCCTTCGCCAAGTCAGCTTCCAGGCGGCCGTCAACGGCAAGGATGGCCTGCCGCATTTCTCGAACCTTGTCTTGAACCGTACCTGTAGGGAATCGCTGCGCAAAGCGTTTTTGAACTTGTTCGTGGTAGCTGCGTAGAGCGGCCTCAAACGTCGTGTCCGTCTGAATAGGAACCTCGGCATCCTGGAGCACCTGTTCAACCATTTCCCTGAGTTCTGCGGACATCACAAAGAGCTTGTCGCCAGGTTCTAGCGAGCGAACCAAACACGTCCGAAATCCCGCCTCTGATGCGTGATGTGACACCGGATCGTAGACGTAGACCTCGGAGGTGTCCCGTCGATACTGCGTGACGCCGTTTTCCAGCCGAATTGCCCAAGAATCCGGGTCTACTTCACCATTGGCTGTTGAGATGTCGGAAGAAAGCTCGACGCGGAATGTGGGTAGAACGTAGTCGCTCGTCGATAGGACCGAAGCGTCCTCAGGCAGGTCTTTCAGTTGGCAAAGGATAGAGTCGATACGAGGCTTGTAGGAGCGAAACTCCGAGAAACTCTCGGCGATCGGCTTTAACGTCGCGCGCAAGAACTGGCCCGCGCGCTGCGTCAACAGCACAACCGAGTGCCCCGGAATCTGGTCGTTCGTCAGGAGCAAGCGCAGACAGTCTTCGTTCAAACCAGCGAAGACCAAGGTGGAGCCCTCGAGGTCGGGGAGGTGCTCTTCAAGGTGCGTGGCCGACAAAAAGTGGACGCGCTCCTGGAACGAGCTAAATGCGACGTCCCCTGGAAACTGGTCGTAGCCTTGGAGAAAGCGCTCGGCCAAGCGGCGATAGAGGGCGTTTGTAAACACCACTGCTATGCTTCGGCGCTTGCGCGCAGCCGCGGCGGCAACGATCTCTGCGAGCTTGTGTGCGAACGGCGTCGCCTTGCTGTAGTTCCCGAAGAGAGTTGATGCACGAGCCAAGGAGTCCAAGAGCGCGGGGCGGTCTGCGCCGACACCGACTGTCCGTTCGAAATCGTTTACCGCCCCCATGTGCAGAGGCCAGTCGAAGGCCGCGCGAGTCCGGGTAGACACGTCGGGACTCGCCAAGTACTCGGACATGTGCATCACGCCGCATGGCAGTGCAGCAATGCGCGATATGTAGCCCGCAGCGTCTATGAGAGCCCGAGCGTTCTCCCTGCCGCCGGGCGCGTTCTGCGCGATGCGAACGAGCCTGTTTGCGACCTTGGCGACAGCAGAGTCCACGATGTGCACATCGAACTCGCGCGGCGAGGGGAACGACGCCTCGGCTGCACCTGGCGCAAGCAGGCCCTCCGCATCAACAGTGCTCGGAACCCCGCATATCTTAAATTCGTGCGGAGTCTTCCAGCGCTTGGCAGGGTCTCGCTTGCTGTTCTTATCCCAGAGCTCATTCTTGAGCCTGTATGCAGCGTGGGGCTCATCCGTCACGATGACCACACCCGGAGGGCATTGCGGAAACGTCTCTTCCAGCATGAGGCAGAAGCGCACCAAGCGGCCTCGCCAGCCTGGGCCTTCAAAACGGACGGCTCGGGTGGCCATAATCATGACCACTTCAGGCGGCCCAACGCGTGCCAGCTCACGGCAGGCCCTTCGCAGGTCGTCTTCGCTCATACGGGCGTCGAGAGCGAAAAGTGCGTCCGGTGCTGTTCCGGGCTGTCCGAAGGGCTCCGTGTTCTGTTGCAACGCCTTGGTACTGGTGCGGCGGAGCACCTTGGCACGAATGAGCGCAAGCAATCTCTCGTGGCAAGGCTGCCAGCCCTTGAAATCACCGGGGGCGAGGAAGTGCGGCAACAGCTCGCCGATTGTCGGGTTAAGAGCATCCCCTTGTAGCTTGGGCAAGCTGCGGTCGGTCAACCAGAAGTGAAAGGCGTCCTTGTCTGGAAGCGACCTTGTGACCCTCGGGTTGGGATTGACCTCTTCGAGGCTTCTGGCGATGCTCAAGACCGCCTGACGCTCAAAATGTATGTGGTTCAGTGGATGGAAAGCGTTCGACTTAACGGGGAACAAAAGGCCGCGGACCCCCTGTTTGTCGCCTTCATGCCAGCGGGCCAATGTAGCCAGCGCATGCACCAGTGTTAGCGTCTTGAGACTCGCGGGCCACACCATGGCGATGTGGCGGGTTCGGTGCTGCGCAGCATGCAGATAAAGGTCGGCCAATGCAATCAGGGCTGACGAAGGGGCGCTTGGCTCAGTACTGTCATCACGAAACAGCGGGATAAGCGCCTGCTGCACACGTTCCGCTACTGCCGGTGGCTCGCTACTCGGATTTACCAGCCCTTGGGTCAGCGGCTTGGACGTGGTCTTTGCCGGGGGAACAGCGGCCGTTGCGTGGTGTCGCGCAGCGATTTGTTTGACTCGGTCAGTTTGCCGTTGGAGCGATTTCTCCCGGTCCGCTTGACGGTCGGCAAGTGACTTGAACAGTGACATTAGGAAACCTCCTAATTCTTGGCTTATTTAACTACCCCGGAGAGGTCAAACCCATATGAGCGGTTCACCGCTTGTTCCATAGAGCTTCCGTGACTGCGGTACTTCTTCAGTGTCGCCGGGTCAGGCAACGCGAGCTGAGAGAGTTCGAAAGAGGAGACGTTGGTCGCCCCAGAGATGCATCGGTAGATTCGGTCGACTGTTTGCGTACCAAGCAAATCAGCAAGGTCTTTGGGTTGTAGCTCGGGCAGGTCAACGGATGGCTCGAGAATGACGATATGGTTTTCCCCAACGAAGCCACCGTGGACTAGGAAAAAGGGTGGCTGGACAGATGCCACGACGAGCCGTCGCGGTTGGTCGTTCGAAGTTACACGCTGCATGACGACACAGCTCTGACGTATGACCGCAGGGTGAAGTTTGTCTCCCAAGTCGACAAAGTTGTGACCGTCCACCTTGCGCTCAGGGTCAAAGGTCAGATCGCCACCCGGGGAAATGTCGCGCGACCAGATAAGTGGGACCGCCGTCTTCGTCTTGGCCTCGAGCACGTCCCGCAACGTGTTGTACCTGGGGCGCTTGTCACGGTTCCAGACGTATGCGCCGATGCGAATCCTGTAGCCATAGTCGGCGAGCCTGAACTCGCTAGCCGCAGCTCTCTTCAAGAGCTCAACATCGGCCACTGCTCGAGGTATCGGCCACACTGAACCGCCATTGGGCAGAACAGATGTCCCGACCGGGGTGTACTTGCCTTCTACTGAAACCACTGAGACTTTGGCCTGCGCCACGGTCCTGTTGTCTGGCGCTCGGCGACGCAGCACGGTCAGAGCGGTTTCTTGCTCTACGTCGATGAAGACGCCCTTGCGCTCACTGACCATGCCGATGTGCTTGACATCTGTATTGCGGATAAGAAAGCTACGCAGGCCGCTGAAGTATCGGCCGGACAGGAAACTGGTCGGGGTCACGAGCGCAACCACGCCACCTCGGCGGACCAGCCGCACACAATGGAAGATGAAGATGCTGTAGAGGTTCGGCTGAGCTTCGGCGACCTGCGCGAAAGTAGGGTCAAGCGATGCGACCTCTTCGGCCGCAAGCTTACGGTAGGGCGGGTTGCAGACGACGACATCTCGACGTCCTAGTCTGTCGCCGTGGCTTTTTAACGAGTCGGCTGCCTCGACGGTGAACGTTGGTATATAGCCGGAATCTTCGATGTCCTTGTGCAGCGCCATGTATAGGACAGCTTGCACAGTGTTGCGTCCTTGTCCATCCCAAATAGGTGCCGCTCGATGTGCTTAAGCCTTGCTCTGGGTGCGAGTCCCCGAGCCTCTAGCTCTTCTCTCATGCGGAAGGCGATGGGCGCCAGAAACGCTGCGCCTCCGCAGGCTGGGTCCAAGAAGCTGTGCTTGCCGAAATCGACCCCGTGCGACGTCCCCCCGCACTTGAGTAGCAGGCAGCTTTGGAGTCCAATCCCGAACGAGAAGGAGATTGGACGTGAAGAAGCGTTTCAGCGAAGAACAGATCATCGGCTTCCTGCGTGAGGCCGAGGCCGGCCTGCCGGTCAAGGAGCTGTGCCGCCGGCATGGCTTCAGCGAGGCGTCGTACTACCTGTGGCGCAGCAAGTTCGGCGGGATGAATGTTTCCGAAGCCAAGCGGCTCAAGGAACTCGAAGTCGAGAATGCGCGTCTGAAGAAGCTGCTGGCCGAGCAAGTCCTCGAGAACGAGGTGATCAAGGACGTACTGCGAAAAAAATGGTGAGCGCACCGGCCCGTCGTGAGCAGGTGCGCTACATGGTCGGAAAAGGACTCAGCGAGCGGCGCGCTTTGCGCGCGGTGGGCATGAGCGCCAGCGCACTGCGTTACACACCTCGTCCGGATCGCAATGTCGAACTGCGGGCGCAGATCCAGGCATTGGCGCATCGGCACAAGCGCTACGGCGTGGGCATGATCTATCTCAAGCTGCGGCAAGGCGGCCATACCGTGAATTACAAACGCGTGGAGCGGCTGTATCAGCACGCGAAGCTGCAGGTGCGGAGACGCAAGCGCAAGAAGGTGCCGGTGAGCGAGCGGCAACCGCTGATCCGTCCGGTTGCGGCCAATGAAGTGTGGTCGATGGACTTCATCTTCGACCGCACGGCCGACGGCCGCGTCATCAAGTGCCTGGTGATCGTGGACGACGCGAGCCACGAAGCTGTGGCGATCGAAGTCGAACGCGCGATTTCCGGGCACGGGGTCAGTCGTGTGCTCGACCGCCTGGCGCTAAGCCGTGGCCTGCCGAAGGTGGTCCGAACGGACAACGGCAAGGAGTTCTGCGGCAAGGCGATGGTGGCCTGGGCGCACGAGCGGGGCGTGATGCTGCGCTTGATCCAGCCGGGCAAGCCGAATCAAAACGCTTACGTCGAGTCCTTCAACGGGCGCCTGCGCGACGAATGCCTCAACGAACACTGGTTCCCGACGCTGCTGCATGCCCGAAGCGAGATCGAGCGCTGGCGGCGGGAATACAACGAGGAACGACCAAAGAAATCACTCGGCGGGCTGACGCCCGCCGCCCACGCAAAACAACTGGCAGAAGCTCAGCTACAGTAACCCCGGGCTCTAAATGGTCCCGCTACTGAAAGCGGGGGGACGTCGCGTGTGCGGCAAGGTCGTCGAGAAGCCCCCGCGTTAGCGAAGCTGGCGTGAAGAACATCGCTAGCTTCTTGCGATAGGTCTCATGGGTGAGCATCGCGTATGCTGAGCTCAGCCAGTACGAGGCCTCGAGGAAGTCCATCTCTTGGAGCAGCTCCACGAGGTTCCTGAGCTCGGGAGTGGCTGCGAGCTCACTGGATGACGGCAACTTCGGCGTCGGTGCGAACTTGAACTGCTGCTTGCACCACAACCGAAGGGCCGTGCCGGCAACGGTCGTGGCATTGCAGTTGAGCTCGCTCGCTACTTTGCCAAGAAGCCGAATTCGGCGCAGCAGCGCCAAGCGAGAAGGTTGGCTCACACCTGGGCTCCCCGCAGGTAAACCCAGCAGCGATGCCTGCAGTCTGATGTGCAACGGGGGTAGCGCAAGCGTTGACTCCTCCCAGTTATCTCGGCGATCTAGTGCTCACGTTGGGGCAGGGTCAGCATATCGCCGTTCGATGTCCGGCCCTGTTTGCACAGCATGCGACTACCGATTTGGGTAGTGTGTTGACCTGCCCCCAGAAACTGGACGGTTTAAAACTGGAGAGGGGTTGCCTCTTTGGGTTTTACTGACCACTTTTGGACGAACTCGCTTGGGGTCAGATGGCCAAGCGAACCGTGGGGACGATGATGGTTGTAGTCGTGTTGCCAAGCCTTCATTTTTTCTTGGAGATCGTATAGCGTGACGAATTCATGCACGTTAAGGAATTCGTCACGCAGCCGGCCATTGAATGACTCGATCAGGCCATTATCGGTCGGCTTGCCGGGTCGCGTGTAGTCGAGTTTTACGCCGCGCCGGTATGCCCAGTCGTCCAAGGCGCGGGATGTGAACTCTGTCCCGTTATCCACGGTGATGGATTTGGGCCATCCGCGCAAGACCGCAGAACGATCCAAAGCCTGGCCAACCGCACGGCCGGTCTGCCGGAAGTTGGCCTCCAGACAGACACTCTCGCGACTCCATTGATCGATGACCGTCAGGATGCGAAAGCGGCGTCCGTCAAGCATCTGGTCATGAACGAAATCCATGCTCCAGTGCTGATTCGGCCCGGTGGGCACTGGCGGCTTGCCGCGCAGCAGGGCGATGCCGCTTGCGGCGCTTGACCTTCATCCGCAGTTGCAGTCCCTCCTGGCTGTAGAGCCGATAGACGCGCTTTTTGCCCACATCCCAGCCCTCGCGATGCAGCATCACCAGCACCCGTCGGTAGCCAAACCGTGGACGACTCATGGCGATGTCCCGGATACGCTGGCGCAGCGCATTTTGATCTCGTGCGCGACTCTTCGCATATCAGGTCGAGCGCTGCAGCAGCGCCAGCGCGCAGGAACGCTGCACGCTTATCTGGAAACGCTCTTGCATCCAAGCCGCCAACTCGCGCCGTTTGGCAGCCTTCAGACTTTTTTTCGCACCACCTCTTGCAGGATCTGCTTATCCAGCGTCAGGTCGGCGACGATACGTCGCAGGCGTGCGTTCTCGTCTTCGAGTTGCTTGAGCTTGCGCAGCTCGCTTACGCCGAAGTCGGCGTACTTCTTCTTCCAGGTATAGAAGGTCGCCTCCGACACGCCAAGCTGCCGACAGACGTCGACCACCGGCGTGCCGCTCTCGGCCAATCGCAGTGCATAGGCGATCTGCTCTTCGGTAAATCTCGACCGTTTCATGGCTACTCCTCGCCCCGTTTGAGGCGCTGAGAAGCAACCTTACCTCTAGTTTTGACCTGTACCGATATTCCGGGGGCAGGTCAGTAAGGGCGGCCGGTGGCTTTTGCCTGCCGTATCGCGAAATCCGTAAGTCCATCCATCCAGAGCAAAAGGCCTGGATTGAAACATCTATGCGGATCGACTGCGCGAGAGCCTGTCCATCCGCCGCGAATGCAGCTCAAAAAAATGGACTCAAAAATGGCCTTAAATCGCGTGGCTGTAGACGGACGCCAGTAGACGATGCTGGACGAAAAAAAGGCCGAAAAACAAAGTTTTCGGCCTTCTTTCAATCATCTATGGGCGTCAGTGGATGTCCATGGACGAAAATCTTGGAGCGGGAAACGAGGCTCGAACTCGCGACCTCCACCTTGGCAAGGTGGCGCTCTACCAACTGAGCTATTCCCGCGTAACAGTGCAGCCAAGCGAAGAAGAAGTGGCGTCCCATAGGGGGTTCGAACCCCTGTTACCGCCGTGAAAGGGCGGTGTCCTGGACCACTAGACGAATGGGACGCATGGAGCGGGAAACGAGGCTCGAACTCGCGACCTCCACCTTGGCAAGGTGGCGCTCTACCAACTGAGCTATTCCCGCCTGTACTTCGCAGCCTGAAGAACATCGAGATGAAGTGGCGTCCCGTAAGGGGTTCGAACCCTTGTTACCGCCGTGAAAGGGCGGTGTCCTAGGCCACTAGACGAACGGGACGTTGCTGCCGTCTCGGTGTCTCGATCAGGTGGCGCGCATGTTACCCATCACCCCTGGGAGTGTCAATAGCGTATTGATATCCGCCCATTTTCTTCGTCGCGCACTCGATCTCCCGGCTTAAATTCGAGCCCAAGCAGGCACGCGGGATCCATCGGCTGAGTTACCTGCCTTGCAGCGACGGCTGGTCGCTGACGACGCGGGAGATACGATATGGCGGGTACGCGCGCAGTGACGCTTTTTAATCGCTGCCCACGCCCCCATCTCTCAGCGAGATGCCCTCACCCGGTGAGGGCATCGAGCGCCCTGGCAAGGCGCTGACCGACCGCGACCGATGAGGAGAGAGAGATGAGCGATCAGGAAAAAGTCACCAAGAGCGCCGCCGAATGGCGCGAGACGCTTACCCCCGAGCAATACCGGGTGACGCGCGAGGCAGGCACCGAACCACCGTTCAGCGGCGACTATGAAGTCGCGCCGGTGATCGGCACCTTCCACTGCGTGTGCTGCGACGCGCCGCTTTTTCGCAACGACGACAAATTCGCCTCGCACTGCGGCTGGCCAAGCTTCGATCGGCCGCTTGCCGATGCGGCGGTCGAAGAGCACATCGATACCAGCCATGGCATGCGCCGTATCGAAGTTACCTGCCGACGCTGCGATGCCCACCTCGGCCACGTATTCCCCGACGGCCCGCAGGACACCACCGGACTTCGCTACTGCATCAACTCGGTGGCACTGAAGTTCCGCGCGGACGAGTGACTCATGCCGTGGAGCTGCGCTGCGCCTCGCGCTTTGGCTGTCGTTGCCAGGCGCGCGGCAGCCGCGCCTCCAGCCAGCTTCGCGTCGGCGCCACCACCCACCGCTGGACGGACAGCGCCAGCGCGACGATCGCGAGCAGATGGAAGGGCATGCTCCATATCGGCAGCTCGCGCAGACCGATGACTTTGATGTCGAGCTGCATGATCGCCGCGCCCTGCTCGATCGACCAGCGAGTCGCCCGGGCGAAGGGGCCGATCAGCGGCGTATGCAGCACGAAGATGCACAGCGCCGCCTCACCGAGCCGCTGGGCGAGGCGCTTGCTCTTTTCGCCGCGCGGCGCTCGCAGCGCGCTGGCACCGAGCAGCAGCAGTGCCTGGAAGGGCAGCAGCAGGCCATTGTGGACCAGATAGTAGAAATTGGTGCCGTCCAGGGTGAGCAGCCACGCGCCGAGGGGAACACCGCACAGCGCCAGGGTGATCAGCGCGTGCCGGTGCCGAATCAGTGCATCACGTACCCACGCCTCGCGATGCGCCCGGTAGAGCAGGATGCCGACGAGGAACTCAGGCAACCTGAACAGCGGATTGCGGTGCAACAGTCCCACGGTGACGTGATCGAACGCCTGGCTCAGGGTCGCGAGCAGCGGACCGAGCATGTAGAGGCCCCAGATCGCCAGCAAAGCCAGACCCCAGCGGCGTATCCCCATCAGCCGAGGGGCCACCGAGGGAAAGCAGAGATAGAAGAAGAACAGCGCCGAAATCGACCATGAGGCGCCGTTGAGCCACAGGAATCGCGGCTCCCACGCCTGGAGCAGGAAAAGCTGAAGGCCGATGTGCTCGATCGCCGAGACCCAGGGCAGCCGCGCGCCGAACAGCTCGCGCAGCTGCGCATCGGGCGCCACATAGGGGTGGGAGTTGTAATAGACGTAGACCCCCTCCGGCACGATCGGGTACTGGAACAGCAGCAGGCTGAGAGCGAGCAGCAGCGTGATCAGGTGGATCGGGTAGAGATTGCACAGCCGCCTGGCGACGAAGGCCGGCGCGCTGCCCTTCAAACGGCCCGCGGCATCGAGCGCGACGTGGGCGAGCAGGAAGCCGGAAAGCATGAAGAAGGTGCTGGTGGCGAAGAACCCCATGCCGATGATCTTGCGTGCGACCAGCGGCAGATCCCCATAGAGCCCACCGAAGTGGTAGACCACCATGGACAGCGCCATCAGAAAGCGCAGCCACTCCAAGCCGTAGAATCGCTCGCGACCGGAAGCGGAACTTGGTATCGATGTCTTCACTCTGCCTCCTGTTCGACGAAGCTACCCGCCCGGAGCCGCCCCTCTGGAGCACCCGCCCGTCGCGAAAGGCGCGAATTGTAGTCGAAGCAGGATCGATTGCACGGTGTAAATTAAGTCTACCTTACATATCGTCAGGATTATCGCCAGGGCCATTGGTCCTATCCACCCCCGCCACGAATGGCGGATGGCCGGGCCCCGCCCCGACCACCGGCGGTGGCCCGGCGCTGGCCCAGCGAATAGAATGCGCACTCATACGCAGGCACAGGTAATACGCGATGCTCGGTTGGTTTCCCGGACACATGAACAAGGCGCGCCGCCAGATCAAGGAGGCGCTGCCGGCGATAGACGTGGTGATCGAGGTACTCGATGCCCGCCTGCCCTACTCGAGCGCCAATCCGATGCTCGCCGAACTGACCCGGCACAAGCCGGTGCTCAAGATCCTCTCCCGCGCGGATCTCGCCGACCCCAGGCTCACCGAGGCGTGGTGTGCCCATTTCGACGCTCAGCCGAACACCCAAGCGCTGGCGATGGTCACCAGCGACCAGCGTGCGCTGAAGAGAATTCCCGCGCTGTGTCGTGACCTCGCCGGCCAGGTCAGGGCCGATCGCGACGTCCGGGTGATGGTGATGGGCATCCCCAACGTCGGTAAATCGACGCTGATCAACAACCTCGCCGGGCGCAAGATCGCCAAGGTCGGCAACGAGCCGGCGGTGACCAAGCGCCAGCAGGTCGTGCGTCTCGACAATGGCATCGCGCTGACCGATACCCCCGGCGTGCTGTGGCCGAAGATCGAAGACCAGGCCAGTGGCTATCGGCTGGCAGCCAGTGGCGCGATCCGCGATACCGCGCTCGACTACCTCGATGTCGCGACGATCACCGCCGCCGAGCTGGCCCGGCGCTACCCCGAGGCGCTCAAGGCCCGCTACAAGCTGACCGACCTGCCGGCCTACGTCGCCCCCGCCGAAGTCGTCGAGATCGAGGCCGACGGTCCGCGCAAGATCGACCTGCAGGCGCTGGCCGGTTTCGACGGCCAAACGATCATCGCCGAGATCGCGCGCAAGCGCGGCGGTCTCAAGAGCGGCGGCGTACTCGATCTCCACCGCGGCGCCGAGGTGCTGCTCCATGAGCTGCGCGACGGCAAGCTCGGCAGGCTGAGCCTCGAGGCCCCCGAGGACATCCCCGCGCCGGGCGGACCGGAGGAAGAGCAGACCGGCTGAGCCGAACCACTCCGCCTCTTGCGCCCGCTATCCCCCATGCTCAGCCGACGATCTCGAGGCTCAGCGGCCGGCTCGGGCACGCCGGCGCAGGCAGTGTCAGCGCCTGCGCGCCCGGGGTGATCGCGCCGAGCACTCGTGGCCCGCGGGCGCCTGTGCAGCTCGCCACCGTACCGGGCAGCCCATGCCAGGTGAGGAAGCCGAGCAGCGCGAAGGCGTAAGCTTCCTTGGCCGCCGAAGGCAGCCCCAGCGCATCGGCACTGGTCACCCGGACGCCGCCGAGCGCGCGCTCGAGCATCGTCATCAGCAGCGGATTGCGCGTCCCGCCGCCGGACACCACCAGTTCGGTGACGCCCAGCCCACGCGCCGCGCTGGCGACGCTCTCGGCACTCAGCGCGGTAAGCGTCGCCAGCGCGTCCCCCGGGGCGATTCCCGGTCGTCGCGCCAGCGCTCGCTGCAGATAGGCGAGGTTGAAAAGCTCCTTGCCGGTGGTCTTCGGTGCCGGTCGGAGATAGTAGGGCTCGGCCAGCAGCTCACTGAGCCACGTCTCATCGACCCGGCCCCGGGCCGCCCAGTCACCGTTACGGTCGAAGTGCTCGCGGTCCGCGCTGAACAGGCGTACCGCGGCGTCGATCAGCGCATTGGCCGGGCCGCTGTCGAAGGCCAGCGGCTCACCGCTCTCCGGTACCAGGGTCAGATTGGCGATCCCGCCCAGGTTGAGCGCCGCGGGCCGCCCCGGCCGGCCGCGCAGCCACATCGCATCGATCGCGCTGACCAGCGGCGCGCCCTGGCCGCCAGCGGCGACGTCGCGCGGGCGAAAGTCGGCGACCACCGGCTTGCCGGTGCGCTCGGCTATCCAGGCCGGCTGGCCGATTTGCAGCGTGCCCTCGACCTGCCCCGCCTCGACCCAGTGATAGACCGTCTGGCCGTGGGAGGCGATCAGCGCCGCGCACCCACCGCAGAGGCCGCGGTCGGCCTCGAGGGCGAGCTCGGCGAACGCCTGGCCGATCTCGGTATCGAGCCGGCACAGCGTGGCAAGGTCGGTAGCCGCCGGTGGCAGCGCCCGCGCAAGCCTGGTGGCCACGGCCTGGGAATAAGGACGGCTGAGCATGCCCAGCGGGCGCAGGCGCAGGCGGTGGTCGATCAGGGTGATCTCGGCGCAAGCCGCGTCGATGGCATCGAAGGAAGTGCCGGACATCATGCCGATGACGTTCATCGCGACTCCAAGGTGTCAGTGGGCGCCCGCGGGAGCAGGCCCTGCCATGATGCCAGCTCGATCCACCACCGCAAGGCGTGGCGCGCCCGGCCAGCGAAGGAGTATGCTGGTGCGCTGTTGCGCCCGCCGCCGTCCCCAACCTCACCATTGCCGTCAGCAGGGTTTCCGATTTCCAAGCCATGAACGCCCCGATCCGCAAGTCCCACAAGCTCGACCACGTCTGTTACGACATCCGCGGTCCCGTGCTGGAACACGCCAAGCGACTGGAAGACGAAGGCCAGCGCATCCTCAAGCTCAACATCGGCAACCCTGCCCCGTTCGGTTTCGAAGCGCCGGAGGAGATCCTCCAGGACGTGATGCGCAACCTGCCCACCGCGCAAGGCTACTGCGACTCGAAGGGGCTCTACTCGGCGCGCAAGGCGATCATGCAGGAGAGCCAGCGCAAGGGCATCAAGGGCGTCGGCATCGAGGATGTCTACATCGGCAACGGCGTCTCCGAGCTGATCATGATGGTGATGCAGGCGCTGCTCGACGATGGCGACGAAGTGCTGCTGCCGGCCCCGGACTACCCGCTGTGGACCGCCGCCACCCACCTCGCCGGCGGGCGCGCGGTGCACTACCTGTGCGACGAGCAGCGGGACTGGCAGCCGGACCTCGAAGACATCCGCGCCAAGATCAGCTCCCGGACCAAGGCGCTGGTTATCATCAACCCGAACAACCCGACCGGCGCGCTTTATTCGGCCGAGACTCTGCGCGGGATCATCGCCATCGCCCGCGAGCATGGGCTGATCGTGTTCTCCGATGAGATCTACGACAAGATCCTCTACGACGACGCGGAGCACGTTTCCACCGCCTCGCTCGCCGACGACGTGCTGATCCTGACCATGAACGGGCTGTCGAAGAACTATCGCTGCGCGGGCTTTCGCGCCGGCTGGATGGTGATCTCGGGCGAGCGCCGCCACGCCGAGGACTTCCTCCAGGGCATCAACATGCTCGCCTCGATGCGACTGTGCGCCAACGTCCCCTCCCAGCATGCGATCCAGACCGCGCTCGGCGGCTATCAGTCGATCAACGACCTGGTGCTGCCCGGCGGGCGGCTGCGCGCCCAGCGCGATGTCGCCTGGGAGAAGCTCAACGCGATTCCCGGCGTCAGCTGCGTCAAGCCGAAGGGAGCGCTGTACATGTTCCCGCGCCTGGACCCGGAGATCTACGCGATCGAAGACGACCAGAAGCTGGTGCTCGAACTGCTGCTGGAGGAGAAGATCCTGCTGGTCCAGGGCACCGCCTTCAACTGGCCGACCCCAGACCACTTGCGTATCGTCACCCTGCCCCATTGTGAACAGCTGGTTGAGGCGATCGATCGACTCGCCCGCTTTCTCGCCCGCAGGCGCTGACGTCCGGGGGCCGGGCATGAACCAGCGCTTAAGGGCATCTTGAATATTCCCCTCGGCCCCCTTATCTAGGGCTCAGGTCCGCGCCGTTTCGACCTTGGTCGAACGGTTTCCCCATCCGCGACGAGCCCCATCCGCTCGGACGGCGCAGTGAAAACAACCTTGGAGACAGCCTCGCCATGATGAGGATCGCCCTCTTTCTCGCTACCAACCTGGCGGTCGTACTGGTCGCGAGCATCACCCTGAGACTGCTTGGCGTCGACGCCTATCTCTACCAGGCAACCGGCGCCGATCCGATGAGCCTGCTGATCGTCTGCTTCGTGTTCGGCATGGTCGGCTCGATCATCTCGCTGTTCATGTCGAAGACCATGGCCAAGATGAGCACCGGCACCCAGATCATCGAGCAGCCGCGCAATTCGCAGGAGCAGTGGCTGCTCGACACCGTCGCCGAGCTCGCCCGCGACGCGGGGATCAAGATGCCCGATGTCGGGATCTTCCCCGCCCAGCAGTCCAACGCCTTCGCCACCGGCTGGAACCGCAACGACGCACTGGTCGCGGTATCCGCCGGGCTGATGCAGCAGATGCGCCCGGAGGAAGTCCGCGCGGTACTGGCCCACGAGATCGGCCACGTCGCCAACGGCGACATGGTCACCCTGACCCTGATCCAGGGCGTGGTGAACACCTTCGTGATGTTCTTCGCCCGTATCGTCGCCCAAGCGATCAACGCCTTCCTGAGCCGCGGCAGCGATAACGGCAACGCACTCGGTTTCATGGGCTACTTCGTCGTCGTCACCGTGCTCGAGATCGTCTTCGGCATCCTCGCCAGCATGATCGTCGCCTGGTTCTCGCGCTGGCGCGAATACCGCGCCGACGCCGCCGGTGCACGGCTCGCCGGCAGCGGTGCGATGATCAATGCGCTCTCCCGGCTCAAGGCGGAAACCCAGCTTCCCGACCAGATGCCGGCATCGATGACCGCGATGGCGATCACCCAGGGCCGGACCCGCCAGCTGCTGCAGAAGCTGTTCGCCAGCCACCCGCCGCTGGACGACCGCATTCGCGCGCTGAAGGAAGCCGCCTATCGTGAGTGAACCTCGCATCATCACTTTCGACGTGATGCAGTCCACTCGCCAAAGAAAGCGCGGCCCTCAGGGCCGCGCCAGACTGCTGACAAAGTCCTGGCCTCACCGCCAGGGCTTTGTTTTGATGAAGGCATACCCTTTGCGAGTATGCCGCCGTGCTGCGAGAGCCCTCTCCTCATCAACATCAGCTCGAAATGGTCACGCTTGAAGAGCTGGTGCCGTCTGATCACCTGCTGCGTCACATCGACGCCACCCTCGATTTCTCCTTCATCCGCGACAAGGTCCGCCATCTCTACTGCGCCGATAATGGCCGCCCCGCGCTCGATCCCGTCATGCTGTTCAAGGCCTTGTTCATCGGCTACTTGTTCGGGGTGCGCAGCGAACGCCAATTGATGCGTGAGATCCAGGTCAACGTCGCCTATCGCTGGTTTCTCGGTCTCAGCCTGACCGACAAGGTGCCGGATGCCTCGACGATCAGCCAGAACCGACGACGACGCTTCAGCGATAACACCATCCATCAGGAGATTTTCGACACCGTGGTCGAACAGGCCATCGTGCAAGGACTGGTGGGCGGTGAAGTGCTTTATACCGACAGCACGCACCTCAAGGCGAACGCCAACAAGACGCGCTTCGTACGCGAGCAGGTTCAGCGGAGCACCGCCGGCTATCTCGATGCCCTGGATGACGCCGTCGAGGAGGATCGTGCCAAGCACGGAAAAAAGCACTGACGCCACGTGCCGCAGTCACCGAGACGGTCGAGAAGAAGATCAGCACTACCGACCCCGACAGTGGCTACATGGTGCGAGATGGCAAACCCACCGGCTTTTTCTACCTCGATCACCGTACCGTCGATGGCCGATGCGCGATCATCACCGATACCTACGTGACTCCTGCCAACGTGGCGGATAGCACGCCTTATCTCGCGCGGCTCGACCACCAATGCCAACGTTTCGATCTAGCGCCGCTCGCGGTGGGATTAGACGCTGGGTATTTCACCGCCGCCCTTTGCCAAGGCATCGAAGAACGCGATCTCTATGGCGTCATCGGTTACCGCCGTCCTAATAAACGTGAGGGCTATCTGCCCAAGCGGGCCTTCGTTTACGAGGCCGAGCAGGATGCCTATCTCTGTCCAGAGCGACACGGGCTGATCTACGCCACCACCGACCGCCATGGTTATCGGCACTACCGCAGTGACCCTGCCATTTGTCGGCACTGCCCACGACTGACTTCCTGCACGAGAAGCGCCAATCACACCAAGCTGGTGACCCGGCACGTCTGGGAGGACGCCAAGGAGCGTATCGAGAGCCACCGGTTGAGCGACTATGGGCGAGGGCTCTACAAGCGACGAAAGGAGACGGTGGAGCGAAGCTTCGCCGATGCCAAACAGCTACACGGCCATCGCTACGCTCGGATGCGGGGGCTGGCTCGGGTGAGAGAGCAGTGTCTGCTCGCCGCAGCCTGCCAAAACCTGAAGAAGATGGCCTTGGCGCGGATGCGCCGGCTATTTTCATCCATTTTTGGGGCCTGGAGCGTTGTTCAACGGCGCTGTGAGGCGTTGATGAGCGCCATGACCGTCATCTACCGATTCCCTGGGTATCTGCACGCAAAGTGGGTGGTTTGAACTGAAATGACGAACCCTGCCTGTAAAGGCAGGGTTCGTCAGCAGTCTGGCGCGGCGCGGCCCTCAGGGCCGCGCTTTCCTTGTTAGGCAATGAGGTGAGCATCCATCCACCTGGTCATGGCTGTTTCGCTGGCCCGCGCTAAATCGACACCCCTTGCGCGAGCCCCGAACTCACACCACGAAAGTCTCCAGCACCATTAGCGAGCACTTGGTTCCAGCTTGGGCAGTGGCGGCAGCGAGGCTTGGTACGCCTCGATATCGCTGAGCAGCAGCCTGGCCTGGGTGCCCCAACCGCCGATCAAGACATCGTCCTTGCCGTCGCCGTCGAGATCGCCTTTGCCCATGCTCCAGCTGCGGCCGACCGTCACGCCGGGCACCACGGATGAAGTCACATCGGTGAAATTCCCCTCGCCGTCGTTCTGCCACGCCCGAAGCTGCTGCGGTACGAAGCCAGGCACCTGTATCGCCCCGACCAGCAGGTCCGGCGCTCCATCGCCATTGAAGTCGACCACGGTGCCCGCCCAGCTGGAGAAGGTGTGGGAAGGAAGGCGGCTCTCGGTCTCGTCGCGGAAGTGGCCGCTGCCGTCGTTGATCAAAAGCCGAGTCTGCGGATCCTTGTCCCAACCGAAGTTGTTGCTGGTGATGCTAAAGAAAACGATGTCCTGATGGCCATCGCCATTCGCATCGAAGACGTGCACCTCCCGGCTCTCCATCGGCACGCGTAGATCGAGCCTGTCGGACTCATCGGTGAAACGACCGGTTCCGTCGTTGATCAATAGCCGGTTCGGAAATGCCGGGCTGGCGAGAACGATGTCGAGATGGCCGTCGCCATTCACATCCGCGAGTGCGACACCCTCCGTCTGGTCGTTGGAATCCGGCAGATTCGTCTGCGTGGCATCGATGAAATGCCCGGGCCGCTCGGGGTCATTGAGGAACAGCAGGTTCCTGGCGGGAAGGATCGGCGCATCCGGTGCATGGCCGGTCTCCCCGGTGCTGCCGATGAAGATGTCCGGAAGACCATCGCCGTTCAGGTCGCCGGTCGCCAGCGCATTGCCCTGACTGGTGGCCGGCAGGCGGTCGCTTGCGTCGATGAAGCCGCCTTTGCCATCGCCCAGGAACAGCTGGTGAACCTCATCGGATTCGGCCACGAAGACCACATCCATGTTGCCGTCGCCATCGAAATCCGCAGCGCGGACATGTTCGCTGTCGTGAATCTCCTTGCCGAACGCATCCGGCACATAGGTAAGCTTGCCGGTGCCGTCGTTGAGATACAGGCGATTGACGCCGTACTCGACGGAGATCACCACATCCAGGTCGCCATCGTGATCGACATCCAGGAAGACCGAATCGGTGGCATGCAGGCTCGGGGCGATCGGTACGTTGGGAGCGGTCGCGTCGACGAAAGCAGAAGAAGGCGCCTCAGGAATCAGCACGAATGCGTCGGTCGCAGGGTCTCGAACCGAGCTGTCGGCGCTGGTGGTGGCATTGGTGGCGGCGCAACCCGTGATTGTGGTCGCCAGCATCATGACGAATGATGACGTCGCAACGCGGTACTTCGCTGGTTTTTCCATATCCAGGCCCTATGAAACTTGTGTGTGACCTTGAACCTTAGCGGAGGAACGGTCACGCACATAGAGTCGTGGCGCACTTGAACCCATGACGATACGTCATCAATAATCGAGCGAGAGTTCCACGCGGACGCAACGGGCAGCCAAGGAATCACGGTGATGCAAGATGAGTTGGGCGCGCTCGCCGCCTTCGTGGCGGTGGCTGACGCGAAGAGCTTCACGCGCGCGGCCGGCAAGCTGGGCACCTCCCAGTCAGCGCTGAGCCACAAGATCAGACGGCTGGAGGGGCGCCTCGGCGTTAAGCTTCTGACCAGGACCACGCGCAGTGTGGCGCCCACCGAGGCCGGGTACAAGCTGCTCAAGACGCTGGTGCCGGCCCTCGAGGGCATCAGAGAGGAACTGGCATCGCTCACCGACGATGTCGATGCACCGTCCGGGACCATTCGCATCACCACAGCGGATCACGCGGCGGAAACCCTGGTCTGGCCGGTGCTCAAGCGCGTGCTGCGAAACCATCCGAATATCGCCGTCGAACTCGATGTCGAGAATGGATTGGTGGATATCGTGACCGAAGGCTACAACGCTGGCATAAGGCTCGGCGCGAACGTGGCGAAGGACATGATCGCCGTGCCGATAGGCCCACCGCAGAGGGTGGTGGTGGTCGGCTCTCCGGCATACCTGGCCGAGCGATCGGAACCCGTGGTTCCCACGGATCTCGCAGCGCATCGCTGCATCAATCGCAGGCTGCCGACATTGGGCGGCTCTCCAGCCTGGGAATTCGCGAAGGACGGGCGCCAGGTCAAGGTCCGAACATCGGGCCAACTCTCGACCAACCGCCCCGAATTGATCGTGGATGCCGCCGTCGATGGATTCGGCCTGGCCCTGCTGCTCGAATCGCAGGCTTTGTCACTGGTCAAGACCGGCGTACTGGTCCGCGTGCTGGAAGACTGGTGTCCCTCGCTGCCTGGCTACCACCTCTACTACCCTGTGAGCCGCCAAGTCACACCCGCCTTTCGAATCGTGATCGATGCGTTGAGATACGAGCCATCGCGCATGCAGCCTCCCGGCAGCTCGAGCGGATGAAAGAGATCCGCCGCCTCTTTCTCGACGGGCCGGTTTGGTTTGTAATGCCCCGTCGATGAGCCACACGGGCAGGAGAAATACATTGATCATTCGCTGGGAAAGCGAACATGACTATGTCCTGGTGCATCTGCACCAGGACATGTTCGGCGATTGGATCGTCAGCCGCGCCTGGGGCCAGATCGGTACCCAGTTCGGCGGGCTCAAGCACATGCTCGCCGAGAACCGCGCCCAGGCCCAGACCTGGATCGATGACATCGCCCACATCCAGGCGTCGCGCGGGCTGCGCAAAGTGCTCGAAGCGAGCGACGACAGCCAGGAGGGCCGTGAGGAGATCCGCCAGCTGTCGCTGCTCGACGGCTGCTGAACCGGCCGCTCGACCGACGCCATCGGCACCGCGCGTCTACTGCCGCAGGCGAATCAGGTAGGCATGGTGGATCTCGGGGCGGCGCTGGAAGTCGGGGTCAAGGGTCGCACGACTGATCTCTTCGACCTCGAAGCGCTGCTCGAGCCCCGGCTCGAGCACGAAGCGCCGCTGGTTGTTGGAGAACAGCAGCGTGCCGCTCGGCGCCAAGCGCGCCATCGCCGCCTCCACCAGGCGCGGGTGATCGCGCTGCACATCGAGGGTAGCGCTCATCTTCTTCGAGTTCGAGAAGGTCGGCGGATCGAGGAAGATCAGGTCGAAGTAGCCGCGCTCACGCCCGAGCCACTCGAAGCAGTCAGCGCGCTCGAGCCGGTGCCGGCGCAGGTCGAGCTTGTTGAGCCGGAAGTTGTCCTGCGCCCACTCGAGGTAGGTGTTCGACATATCGACGCTGACGCTCTCACGCGCGCCCCCGAGGGCCGCATGAACGGTGGCCGAGGCGGTGTAGCAGAACAGGTTCAGGAAGCGCTTGCCCGCGGCCATCTCCCTCAGCCGCCTGCGCACCGGGCGATGGTCGAGGAACAGCCCGGTATCGAGGTAGTCGCGCAGGTTGACCCACAGCTTGGCGCCCTCCTCCTCGACCTGCAGGCGCTCCTTGGAGTCGCTCTGGCGCTGATACTGCGCCTTGCCGCTCTGGCGCTGGCGGCGCTTGAGATAGATCCGGTCAGACGCAACGCCCAAGACCTCGGGCAGTATGCCGAGCGCTTCCATCAGCCGGCGCTCGGCGTGGCTCGGATCGATCGAACGCGGCGGAGCGTACTCCTGCACATGCACCCGCCCCGCGTAGATGTCGATCGCCAGCGCGTACTCCGGCATGTCGGCATCGTACAGTCGATAGCAGCTCACACCGCTGCGCTTGAGCCATTTGGCCAGCCGCTTGCGGTTCTTCTCCAGCCGGTTGGCGAACATCCTCGCGCCTTCGCTCGGCCCGCGCGGCTCATCCTCGCCTTCGGCATTCGACCTGCGCCGTTCGTCCCCGCCTGCGTATACGTCGATCAGCAGCAGCTTGCACTCGAGCTGGCCGTTGCGCAGCGCATACTGTTTGTGGGCCTTGAGCCCGGTACGATGCCCAAGCTCGGGGTTGCCGGTGAAAAGCGCCAGCCGCCAGCCGGGGAACTGGCTGCGCATCCGTTCACCGATCGCCGCGTAGAGCGGGATCAACGCGGGGATATCGCCGATCCGCTCGCCATAGGGCGGGTTGGTGATCACCAGCCCTTGGGCCTCGCCGGCGGGGGCTTCGAGCCGAGCGACATCGCCGCGCGAGAGCGTAAGCCAAGCGTCGACCCCGGCGCGGCGAGCGTTGGCGCCGGCCGCCTCGATCGCCAGGGCGTCGGCGTCCTGGCCGATGAACGAACTGCGCAGCCGCACGCGGCCCTGGCTGGCACGCTGCTGGGCCTCCTCGAGCACCTGGCGCCAGACAGCATCATCGTGGCCCAGCCAGCCATGAAAGCCGAAGCGCGCGCGCTTGAGGTTGGGGGCCATATCGGCTGCGATCAACGCGCCTTCGATCAAAAGCGTCCCCGAACCACACAGCGGGTCGATGAGCACCTCGCCACGCGCCGCGCGCTCGGGCCAGCCGGCGCGAATCAGCAAGGCGGCGGCGAGGTTCTCCTTCAGCGGCGCCTTGCCGCCCTCGCGCCGGTAGCCGCGCAGGTGCAGGCTATCGCCGGATAGATCGATCCCGAGCGTCAGCCGGCCGCGATGCAGGTGAGCGTAGATCCGAAGGCTAGGCTGCTCGAGATCGACCGCTGGACGCGGCGCGCCGCTGGCGACCATCCGCTCGACCACCGCGTCCTTGATCGTCTGGGCGCCGAACCGGGTATGCCGGATGCCTTCCGAATGGCCGTGGAAGTCGACCCTGAGCGTGCCGCCCGGGGCGAGATGCGCGGCCCAATCGATCCCACGGGCGACGTCGAGCAGCGTCTCGGCGCTCTCCACCCCTTCGACCTGGCACAGCCTCAGGATCACCCGGTTGGCCAGACGCGACCACAGGCATGCGCGATAGAGGGCGGCGAGATCCGCCTCGCCACCGACACCGGCGACGGTGGTCGAACCCACCTCCATGCCAAGGGCACCGAGTTCGTCGGAAAGCAGTTGCTCCAGGCCTCGCGGACAGGTGGCGAGGAATGGATAAGTGGTGGAGCTGGTCGAAGAAATCATGATGCCTGCCAGGCGACTTTTCATCGTCGCATAAGGTATGTCGAAAGAATCGTGCGTTGTGGCCCTGAGTCTAAAATGGCGGTCGACACAGGGCGACGAATGTCATAGAACTGTCAATGTAGCGCTGCGAGACCGAGCCGGGATCACCGCGATGGTGACCAGGCCCCGGAGCGGTAAACCAGGACGACGCCGTGTCGCCCTTATCGTTGAGCCTTTGAACTCAGGAGTTCGTAGCAGGATTTTTCGAAGGACTTCACCCATCGACGGCATTCGCCGCCGGTGTTTGCTGACTCCAGCGCGCTCCAGGCCGCCTTCGTCGCGATGACGCGGCGCTCGGATCGCTCTTCCCATCAAGCAGACATGAGGTTTCCGATGAAAAGACAAAAGCGCGACCCTTCACAGCAGGCCTTTCTTCGCGGTTACAAAGCAGGCGTTTCCGGCCGGTCACGCGACCTTTGCCGCAGTCGTGACGTCAATCTTCGTGAATCCTGGATGAGCGGATGGCGCGAAGGCCGTCAGGACCAGTGGTCCGGCATGATAGGCGTTTCAGGCATCCATAAGAATCCCATGGTGCTCGCCTGAGCCGAGCGTTTCGCGCATTTCCTTCGTTCGTTTCATCGCGCCGATGCATCCCGTCCCGATCATCGATGCCTTTACCCGGCGAAGCGCAGTATTCACCGCAACATCATAGATTCGAAGCGGCGACCGGCGAGTCGCCCACGCTCGTGAAAGGCTTTCTCACGAAGGCCGCGACGGTGTCCGACCGAGACACCCGCTGTAAAGCCCTAGTGGCAACCAAATCGAGGCCCGCTCCTGGCGGGCCTCGCCTCATCAGGCCAACGCCTGGGCGCATGCCTTGACCAGGCCGGGACCGCGATAGATCAGCCCCGAGTAGAGCTGGACCAGGTCTGCGCCGATCCGGCGCTTCTCCAGCGCCCCCGCCGCATCGAACACGCCGCCGACACCGATGATCGGCATCTGCGGCAACCGCTCCCGCAGCCGCCTAATCACGCGGTTCGCCCCCGCCTCCACAGGCCGGCCCGAGAGCCCGCCCGCCTCTTCGCTATGTGTCACGCCCTCCACCGCGGCCCGATCCAGCGTGGTATTGGTGGCGATCACCGCATCGATCTGATTGTTGGCGAGACAGGCGGCGACCAGATCGACCTCATCGTCGCTCATGTCGGGGGCGATCTTCACCGCCAGCGGCAGCGCCCGCTCGCGGCCGCGGTCGAGCAGCGCGCTCTCCTGCTTCAACGCCGAGAGCAATCCATCGAGCTGCTCGCCGAACTGCAGGCTACGCAGCCCCGGGGTATTCGGTGAAGAGATATTGACGGTGACGTAGTGGGCATCGGCGTGAACCTTGCGCAAACAAACGAGATAGTCGTCGACCGCGCGCTCCACCGGGGTGGTCAGGTTCTTGCCGATGTTGATCCCGATCACTCCATCGAAGCGGCTCTTGCGAACCTGCGCCACCAGATGATCGACGCCGGCATTGTTGAATCCCATCCGGTTGATGATCGCCTCGCGGCTGGGCAGGCGAAACAGCCTCGGCCGGGGATTGCCCTCCTGGGCCAGCGGCGTGACGGTACCGACCTCGACGAAACCGAAGCCCAGCGCGCCAAGCGCGTCCAGGTGGTCGGCGTTCTTGTCCAACCCGGCGGCGAGACCGACCCGGTTGGGGAAGCGCAGGCCCATCAGGGTGACCGGCGACTCGACCCGGTGCATGCGCAGCAACCCCGCGCGATGGGCCTGATCGAGCCCCTGGAGCGTCACCTGATGGGCGGTCTCGGGATCGAGGCGAAAGAGCAGCGAGCGGGCGAGCGCATACATGGGAGGCATTCCAGAAATGAAGACGGGCAAGGGGCGGCGGGCAGTATAGCGGCTGACGGCGCGGCCGTCAGCGCGCACGCAGCCTGTCACCGACCCGCAGCTTGCCGCCGCTGCCGCTCAATACCACGGCATTGACGCCGAAATAGGCCCGCCCGCCGCTGCCGTCGAACGGCGACAGCGTCATCAGCGTGGCCAGCGGCTCGGCGCGATCGCGAATTTCCCCGCTGATTTGATCGACCTTGACCACCGGGCAGCGCTCGCAGGGCTTGCAGGCCCACAGGCGGATCTTCCCGCCCAGCTGGGCGAACTCCTCCACGCGGTGCTCGGCGAAGGCCGGCAGGCCCTCGATCACCAGATTGGGCCGAAAACGGGTCATCTCCACCGTCTGCGCACCGCGTTCTAGCAGCGCCTGATTGAGCGCATCGAGGCTCGCTCGCGAGGCGATCAAAAGTGGATAGCCATCGGCGAAACCGGTATGACTGATCACCTCGCTGCGTCCCAGCTGCTCGAAGCGCTGCTCGCCGACACGGCGCAGCAGCGCCTGCTCCACTCGGGCATCGCGGGCAAAGCGCAAAAGCCGCAGCGGCGTCTTCCACTGCCCTTCGAACACTCGATCGAGCCAGGCGGAGACCTCCTCGCCTTCGTCAATGCCGAAACAGGGATCACCATGGACCTTGGTTTCCACCAGCGCCCCCTGGGGCGGGGTCAGCGGCAGATGGAGCTGACGACCGCAGGGCGCAAGCAGGCACAGCTCGTGCTCGGTGAGCTGGACACGGATAGCAGCCATCGCCGGCAGCCGGCGCTGGGTCATGAAACGCCCCTCGGCGTCGATCATCATCCAACGGCGATCCCAGGCCAGGCCCTCGCTGGTGAGCCCGGCTTCGTCGAGATTGATGCCGGCGAACCCCTTGACCGGGTAGATCCAGAGCTCGGCCAGTTTGGCGGCCGTTCTCGCCGTTGCATTCTCCATCGTCAGCCGCGCCTTTGCAGCAGTACGCCGCACTCGCAATGATGGGTATAGGGGAACTGGTCGAACAGCGCGAAGCGCTCGATGCGATGGGTAATGCAAAGCCGTTCGAGATTGGCCTCGAGCGTCTCGGGATTGCACGAGATATAGACGATCGAGTCGAACCGCGCGACCTGGGCGCAGCTTTCATCATCGAGCCCGGCGCGCGGCGGATCGACCAGCACGGTGGAGAAGTCGTAGTCATCGAGGCCCAGCGCCTCGGCGCGGCGACCGCGCCTGGCCCCGGAGAGCGCGGTGGAGAACTCCTCGCTCGACATCCGCGCGATCACCGCATTGTCGATACCGTTGTCGGCGAGGTTGTGCTGCGCCGCGGCCACCGAAGTGCGCGAGATCTCGGTACCGAGCACGCGGCGGAAGTTGTCCGCCAGCGCGATGGTGAAGTGGCCATTGCCGCAGTAGAACTCGACCAGGTCCCGCTTGGCCTCGCCCTCGGCGGGCCGGGTCACCTCGCGCGCCCAGCCGAGCATGCACTCGGCGATCCTGGCGTTGGGCTGGGTGAAGCTGTTCTCGATCTGGCGATAGGAGAATCGATTGCCGGCGACCTCGAGGTACTCGGTGACGTATTCCTCGGACAGCACCAGGCGCTGCTTGCGCGAACGGCCGATGATCCTCGCCTCGAGCGTCTCCTCGAGCACCCTCGCCTCGCGTTCCCAAGCCTCATCGAGCGCCCGGTGGTAGATCAGCGTGACCAGCGCCTCGCCCTCGAGGGTCGTGAGGAACTCGACCTGGAAGATCCGCCGGCGCAGGGTCTCACTCGCAAGCAAAGCTTCGCGCAGCTTGGGCATCAGCGCGTTGATCTTGGCACTGGCGACGTCGAAGCGCTCGAGGCGGATCACCTCGCGGCGCTTGGGATCCTCGGGATCGACGTCGAACATCGCGTAGAACAGATCGTCGTCCTGGTGCCAGATCCTGAACTCGGCGCGCATCCGATAGTGGGAGGCTGGCGAGGCGAAAAGCTCCAGCGCAGGCGGCTCGAAGCGCGCGAACTGCGCGGTGATGCGCTGTCGCTTGGCCTCGAGCTGCTGAGGATAGAGGGCGGGATCGACGACTGGAACGCTCAAGCGAAACCTCATGCACGACGGTGGCAAGACACGGAAGCAAAAAAGAAAACACGCTCCAGCGCGACAAGGGCAGCGCTGGGGCGTCAAGTCTAACCGAACGACCCTCGGTTCAGCACCGCGACATGCTGAACTGCGCCAGCCCATGCCACAGCGAGCTTCCCCAGCAGTGACACAGACTCACCATGTCCTGGTGCTTTGCGTCACCCGATCCGGTTTCCGCTCGCCGAGCCCGCTTGGCCCCTGGCGCATGGCACTGACCGCGCACAAAACCGCCGGCATGTTCATGCGCTACGTCCATACAAGAATCAGGAAGAACGCGAGGCCAGCGACGTGGTGGCAAAGCTGCGCGAGCTGATCGCCAGCGGTTATCAAGCAACGCCCGCCAAGGCCGATGAAGTATTGGAACTACCGCGGGCGCTGGCCGGCCCGTTCGAACGGCTCAAGCGCTCCTCTGAACCGCTGCGCGAAGCTGGGAGCCGGATGAAATCGGCTCCTGATCCAAAACACTGTCGCGACAATTCGCACAGCTTGCATCAGCGGCTGTTGACCAGCTCGATTACCCACGCCTACCTCACGGGCAACGGGGTACGTCCATGGAACCATCATGCCACCTAGTGGTATAGTCAGGACAGCGATGAGAATCTTCAAAACTCGCCACTTTCACCGGTGGATGCGCAAGACTGAGTTGAGTGATTCCGCTCTGCACAAGGCTGTCTTGGAGATGGCTGCGGGGTTAATCGACGCTGACCTCGGTGGCGGCGTGGTGAAGAAACGCATCGGACTGGCCGGACGTGGCAAGCGCGGAGGGGTGAGAACGCTAGTCGCCACCAACAAGGGCAACCGCTGGTTTTTCGTGTTCGGCTTCGAGAAGAACGAGCGGGACAACATCAGCGATGATGAACTGCAAGCCTTGCAGGACTATACCGCCGACTTGTTGCAGCGCACGGCCGCGCAATTAGATGAAGCCACCGCCAACGACACTTTGCAGGAGATCACCGATGACTGAGAAAGCCAAACCCAAGAGCCGCATCATAGATGCGGTGCATGAAGGCGCGCGCGACCTGCATCGGTTGGGATTCATCGACAAGCGCAAGATGCAGCGGTACGACATGCTGTGCCTGGCACCGGTGCAGGATTACGACGCCGCCAAGATCAAGGCGCTGCGCGAGCGCCTGCAACTGAGCCAAGCCGTTCTTGCCTCGGTGCTCAACACCAGCGCGTCCACCGTCCGCAAGTGGGAAGTGGGCGACAAACGCCCCAGCGGCCCGTCGCAGAAACTACTCGACATCATTGACCGCAAGGGGCTGGAAGCCGTGCTCTGACGTAGCAATTCTCCGTGGTCGATACCAAGACGTGGGCGAAGGGCGAGGCTACCACACGCATCTCCCACAATGAGGCGGCAGTATCCCGAAATCGTTGAAGCAACTGACGGCTCGATCAAGTACGGCCCGAGCGCGAAAACTGGTGTTAAAAAAGGGCCGAGAGCCCGGTCAGAACAAACCACGCTCGACAAAGGATGTCGTAGCGCCGCCAGCCATGATGATGTGATCCAAGATGCGCACGTCCACCAGCGCCAGCGCATCTTTGAGCCGCATTCGGCTCGATCGCCAGGGTCACCGCTTGAAAGGGACGAAAGTGCTCCATCTCGACAGATATCGTGGGAGCAGATCTTCGTATGATGACGAGTGCCCTTGAATCCATGAAAGGACACCACCCATGCAAATGAACCAAATGCTAACGTCGCTCTTCCAACTGTTAGATGAGATGACCCGAGCCAACAAATACATCGATCAGTTGCAGCCAAGTCCCCGCGGTCGCCGTGTCGAAACCAGGCTGCTGCTAGTCTACGTCGGCGCGGCAGTCTTGCTCGGAGGCGCTATCGCCATCTCTCAACTCGCCGCGGCGCCAGCATGGATAGGAGAAGCCGTTCCCTGGCTCGCTATCGCCATGCCGCTGCTCGGCGTGGCCTTCATCTGTGTGGCCATCTACAACAACCTCGGCGTGCTCTGGCAACGAAAGAAACAGGGCTTCGGCGCAGTGTATCCGCTGGCTAAACGGATGCTGCTCGAAGACGCCCGCTATGTCGAACGGCTTCGCACCTATCCCAAGGCGATGCTCGAGTATGGCCTTCTGCAGTACCGTCATCGCTGGGGCCTAACCGAAAACCGTGCGACGCTACTTGTCGGCGACATCCGCAAGCTTGGCCTCTTTCCCGCGCTGATCGCCCTAGCCGTCGCCGCCCATGGAATGGCCGGCAGTCTCGATAATCCATGGCTACTATGGGGGATGGTGATCGCTGTTGGCTGCTTTTACTTCATAGCGATCGGGGTTTCCAGCTTCGGGGAGCGACGCGCCCAAGTGGCCGATTTACTCCAGTACGCCATCGACCATGCCGAAGACGACGCATCCACCCTGCTTATCGAAGTAATAGCCGATGCGACCACAGGGCGTGATGCTCTATCAGCATCGCCCAAAGAGGGAGTCGAAGTTCCTGTTTAAAACTATCCACTCTCAGCGAACGAGGTCATATCGTCCCCTGCGACGATGAGAGATAAAACGCGAAGCCTCATATTCGAGGCTTGCGAGCGTCAGACAGAGGTTTTGACCGCTGCGGGCGAGCGAACAGTGTACCGCCCTCCTCTCCCGGCCGATGATCTGATGCGCTTTATCCCGGCTCTGCCCCGCCGTCGCTGGATGAATCGATCTACGTCCATCACGTACCAGCAGCGAGGCCGTCGTGGGAAAAAGATAAGGCGTGCTGCGCTGGAACAAGCCACGTTCATCTAGCAGCGTTATTTCCCTTGGCTCCTATCTGGCTTCTAGATCGGATTGACAGAGCATATCAGGCAGCAGTGACATACCCGGAAAACCCGCATTAATACGGGCTTTCCGGTGTCCAAGCCGTTTGAGAACAACGCTCGACAAACTAACCTAACCCATTACCAAAGCGCGATCCGTTGCCGCCGGATCGCACCTGGGTTTAGCGTGCGTCGACCGTCTCGCCCAGCTCGGCCAGCTCGCGCACCGCTACGGCGAACAGCGCGTAGCTGACTTTCGAGCCGGCGCGCACTTCATCGAGCAGTTGGTGCCAACGTGCAAGCTTGCCCTCGCGTCGCCCGAGCCAGACATCGAGACGCTCATCGATCGTCGGCGGCACGTCGTCGAGCCCCTGCACGGTGACGGTCAAAGCCAGCTGCTGGCGATCGAGATCGTCGCGAAGCGCCTCGCGTGCCAGCGCCTCCCAACCGTCGCCGACCGGCAGTTGATCGACCTGCTCGGTCAGCCACGGCAGCTCGAGACGCTCGCCGATCGCATAGTAGGCCTCGGCGACGCGCTCGATCTCGTCGTCGCTGCGTCGCGCCGCCTCGATGATCCCGAGGCCAGCATAGAGGTGATGCAGCGAGACCACGCGGGCGGCCAATGCCTCGGGTACACCAGCGGCGCGGTAGTGCTCGAAGCGGGCCTGCCACGCCTCGGCCTCCTTGCCGCTCAAGCGCTCGCGCACCTCTTCGCTGAGTCGTGCGAGGCGCGAGGAGAAGTGGTCGATCGTCTCGGCCACGCCAAGGGCCGAGCGGCTGCGCAGGAACCAGCGGGTGGCGCGCTGACCGAGGCGCATCAGCGCCCCCATCATGTCGTACTGGACCTGGCTCTCGACCTTGGCGTCCAGCGCCTCGATCTCGCGCCACAGCCGATCGAGCTCGAAACTGTCGCGGGCGATCACGTAGGCACGCACTACGCTGGCCTGGTCGAGCCCGCTGCCGTCGAGCAGCCGGCGCACGAAGGTGATGCCCATCCGATCGACCAGGTCGTTGGCGATCTGGGTCGCGACGATCTCGTGCTTGAGTCCATGCTGGTAGAGCTCGTCTTGGAAACGCTCGACCAATCGCGGCGGGAAGGCGCGCTCGACGTGGCGCTGGATGTACGGCTCGTCGGGGATGTCGGAGCCCGCGAGCTGGGTCTTGAGATCGCTCTTGGCATACGAGATCAGCACCGAGAGCTCGGGATGGGTGAGACCGAGCCCCGCCTCGCCCCGTTCCTGGAGCGCCTGGTCGCTCGGCAGCGCCTCGAGTTCACGATCGAGCACCCCGCCGTCCTCGAGGACCTTGATGAAGCGCCGGTAGCTGCCGATGCTTTCACGCGAGTGGATCGCGGCGAGGGACAGCGCCTGGGTCTGGGTGTAGTTGTCGAGCAGCACCAGGTCTGCGACCTCGTCGGTCATTTCGGCCAGGAACTGGTTGCGCTGCTTGGCGGTCATGTCACCACGCGCGGTGATGCCATCGAGCAGGATCTTGATATTGACCTCATGGTCGGAGCAGTTGACCCCACCGGCGTTGTCGATGAAGTCGGTGTTGAGCCGCACCCCATGCATCGCCGCCTCGCGCCGCCCACGCTGGGTGATACCGAGATTGCCGCCCTCGCCCACCACTCTGGCGCGCAGCGCGCAGCCATCGATGCGAAGCTGGTCATTGGCCTTGTCGCCCACCTCGGCGTGGGTTTCATCGCTCGCCTTGACGTAGGTGCCGATGCCGCCGTTCCAGAACAGATCGACCTCGGAGGCGAGCAGCGCCTGGATCAGCTCATTTGGCGACAACCGCTCGGCGACGATGCCGAAGCGGGACTTCATCTCGGGGCTGATCGCAATCGACTTGGCATCGCGGGAGAACACCCCGCCGCCTGCGGAAATCAGCCTCGGATCGTACTCGTCCCAGCCGAGCCGGGCGTCGAACATCCGCTGGCGCTCAGCGAAGCCGCTGGCCGCGTCGGGCTCGGGATCGATGAAGATATGGCGATGGTTGAACGCCGCGACCAGCCGGATCTGCTCGGAGAGCAGCATGCCGTTGCCGAACACGTCTCCGGCCATGTCACCGACGCCGAGCACGGTGAACGGCTGGGTCTGGGTATCGAGGCCGATTTCACGGAAGTGGCGCTTGACCGACTCCCAAGCGCCACGCGCGGTGATACCCATGCCCTTGTGGTCGTAGCCATACTGCCCGCCCGAGGCGAAAGCGTCGCCGAGCCAGAAGCCGTACTCCGCGGAGAGCGCGTTGGCGATGTCTGAGAAAGTCGCGGTGCCCTTGTCGGCGGCGACCACGAGATAAGGGTCGTCGTCATCGAAACGGACCACGTCGCGCGGCGGCTCGACCTGCTTGTCGACCACGTTGTCGGTGATGTCGAGCATGCCGCGAATCAGCGTGCGATAGCACTCGATCCCTTCGTTCTGGATCACTTCCCGGCTGGCATTGACCGGCAGGCGCTTGCAGACGAAGCCCCCCTTGGCACCGGTCGGCACGATCACCGCGTTCTTGACCTGCTGTGCCTTGACCAGCCCGAGCACTTCGGTGCGGAAATCCTCGAAACGGTCCGACCAGCGCAGCCCACCGCGGGCGACCCGGCCTGCGCGCAGGTGCAGCCCCTCCATCCGCGGCGAGTAGACGAATATCTCGTAAAGCGGCCGTGGCTTGGGCATCTCGGGAATTCGCCGCGGCTCGAGCTTGAACGAGATGTAGTCCTTGGGTTCGCCCTCGGCATCGGGCTGGAAGAAGTTGGTGCGCAGGGTAGCGTCGAACAGGTCCAGATAGCGGCGCAGCAGCCGGTCATCGTTGAGGCTGACCACCTGCTCGAGCTGCGCGTCGATCTCGCTGCGAAGCGCCGCCTGCGCGGCATCGTCGAGCCGATGCTCGGGGTCGAAACGCCCCTTGAACAGCGCGATCAGGCCGCGGGTGATCAACGGATAGCTGGTCAGGGTGCTGGCGATGTAAGGCTGTGACAGGCTGAAGCGGATCTGGTGCAGGTAGCGGGCATAGGCGCGCAGCAGCGCGACCTCGCGCCAGTCGAGCTCGGCGGCGAGCACCAGGCGGTTGAAGGTATCGCTCTCGGCGCTCCCGCTCCAGATCCGGGTCAGCGCATCGAGGAAGTTCTCGCGCAGGGTGGAGAAATCCACCGCCGGCACCACCGCGTCGTCGAGTTCGAGTTCGAAGTCGTTGATCCAGAAACGCTCGTCCTCGCGATCGACGGTGTAGGGGCGCTCGCTGATCACCCTGAGGCCCATGTTCTCGAGCATCGGCACCACGTCCGAGAGCGGGATCGGCCGGCGGCGATGATAGAACTTGAGCCGCACGCTCTCGTGCTTGCCCTCGGGCAGGCGATAGAGGCTGAAGGCGACCGGCTGCTGCCCGAGCTCGGACAGCCGGTCGACGTCGTAGACCGCCGCGCGCGGGCCGAAGTCGGCGCGATAGGCCGCCGGGAAGGCATCGCGGTAGAGCGACATCAGCGCATTCGCGCGCTCTTCGCCGTGGCGCTCGACCAGTGCCGAATGAAGCTCTTCACGCCAGCCACGCGCCAGTTCGGCGATGTGGCGCTCCAGCTCGCGGACATCGAAGACCGGCGGCTCGTCGTGGTTGAAACGCAGGATCAGCTGGATCCGCGCCAGCACCGATTCGGACAGATAGGGCGTGAAGTCGCCGAAACTGGCATCCAGCGACTCGCACAGGTAGTCCTGGATCCTCACCCGCAGGTCAGTAGAGAACACATCGCGGGGCACGTAGACCTGGCAGGAGTAGAACTTGCCGTAGCGATCCTCGCGGATGAACAGCCGCACCTGGCGCCGCTCGCGGATGTTGAGGATCGCAAGCGCGGTCTCGCACAGCTCAGTGGTAGAACTCTGGAACAGGTCGTCACGGGGATAGACCTCGAGGATGCGCTGCAGGTGCTTGCCGTTGTGACCGCTCGGGTCGACGCCGGCCGCCTCGACCACTGCGCGGATCTTGCGCCGCAGCACCGGGATGTTGCGCGCCGAATCGCTGTAGACCGACAGCGTGTAGAGACCGTAGAAGCGCCGTTCGCCGATCACCCGGCCGTCGGCGTCGAAGCGTTCGGTGATGATGTAGTCGGGGTAGGCCGCACGATGAACGGTCGAGGGATAAGCACTCTTGGCGAAAGAGATCAATTGGGGAATCAGCACGTAGCCGCCACCGCTTTCGAGCTGGCCGGCATCGTGGGGCTCTTCGTTGTAGCGCGGCTTGTCGAGCTTGAGCAGACCGAGCTCGGAGCCCTCGACCCGGGCCAGGCGCTGCTGGCCATCCTCGCCCTCGACCAGATCGAAGCTTTCGAAGCCAAGGAAGGTGAAGTGCTCGTCGAGCAGCCATTCGAGGAAGGCGCAGGCCTCCTCGACGTCCTCGGCGGCGACCCCTTCGGCATGACCGGCACGGATCTCATCGATCGCTTGGCGGACCTGGGCGCACATCGGCTCGAAATCGTCGGTGGCGACGCGGACCTCATCGAGAGTCTCGGTCAGGCTCTCGGCCAGCTCGCGCAGCAGCGCGGGATCGGTGTGGCGATCGATCTCGACGTAGATCAACGACTCCTGCTGCTCGGGGAAGCGCGGATCCAGCGGACTCAGATGGACGAGTTCGCCCTGGGCGTCACGGCGCACGCCAAGCACCGCATTGAAGATGGTGTGCACGGTGAGGCCGCGTCGACTCAGCTCGCTGCGCACCGAATCGACCAGAAACGGCATGTTGGCCTGGATCAGCTCGATCACCGTGTGGGTCGACTGCCAGCCGTGCTCCTGGAAATCGGGGTTGTAGACGCGCACCTTGGGACACCCAGCCTCGCGGCTCTGCACCAGTTGCCACATCGATAGCGTCGCACCGTAGACATCGTCGAGCCGGCGGCCAACCAGGTCATCGAAGCTCGCGCTGGCACTGGAGTAGAAGCAGCGTGCGAAATCGGCGATCCGCATGCCGCGGCGGTCTCCCAAGCGCTGATGGAGAAGCTGTTTGAATTGTTCGAAGAACTCTCTGACGTCACCCGTTGCGACCCGCTGCATCTCTTTCCCCTTTTTGGCACCCTTGCGCCGTTGCACCAGGAAGACTAGCGCAACTCGCTGCTTGGACGGGATCGAATTGAGCGTTCGACATGACCCATGCCCGGCAGGCATCGCAAGCGCTCGATTCCAGGCTGAAAAACAGTGGAGCGAAAGCTCAGAGTGTGATCGGACTGGGCGCGGCGAAGTCGAAGCGCGCCAGCGCTCGCGCCAGCCCCGCATGCTCCGGCGCAGTGGCGAAACTCACATCGAGATCGCCTCTGCGCCCGCCGGGCGGCGCGACCTGGGCGGTACGCCGGGCGATCGCCGCCCCCGAATCGATCCACTGGATCGGCCTTGGCGCCAGCGTCTCGCACCAGGCGCGCAGCAGCGGAAAGTGGGTGCAGCCCATCACCACGGTGTCCAGCCCGGGCGTATCGAACAGCGGCGCCAGTGCCGCGGCGATCACTTCGGCATCGGGTGCGGCACCTGCCAGCAGGCGTTCGGCTTCGAGCACCAGGGGATCGGCAGCAACCCGGATCACCCGGCATGAACCGGCGAAGCGCTCGATCAGCGCATCGGTATAGGGACGACGCACGGTGGCCGAGGTAGCGAGCAGGCCGATCACCCGGCTCCGGCTCGCCTCGGCGGCGGGCTTGATCGCAGGCACCGTGCCGACGATCGGCAGCGCGATGCTCGCACGCAGCTGCTCAAGCGCCAGCGTACTGGCGGTATTGCAGGCCACTACCAGGGTGTTCGCCTCGCTCGCCGCGACCCCTGCCCGGCATACCGAGACGATCCGCTCGACCAGCCACTCGTCGGCCTTGGTGCCATAGGGCAGCGCTGCATTGTCGCAAAGGTACGCCAATGCGCGCTCGGGCAGCGCGGCGCGCAGGTGAGCGACCACCGAAAGCCCCCCGAGCCCGGAGTCGAAGACCAGGATCGGAGCGCCGGCCACGGCAGCCGGCGATGTGAAACACGGGTTTGGGGACAACGATGGTGCGGATGCCGGCATCTTGGTGGGATCGAAACGTTAGCTCGCCGATGGCGCGTAGGCGTGGATTCTAGCAAATGCGCGATCGCCCCCGAAGGGGCGACCGATCAAGCCGCTTCCGGCGCCTCGCGGAACTCGCGGTAGAGCTGCGGATACTCATGCTTGAGTTCGCTGAGCCGCCCTTCAGCGTCGCTGAGCAGCGCATCGCAGAGCTGGTGGTACTCGGCCTCGCTGAGGCGCTGCTCGATCAGCGGGAAGAACTCCTCGCGTTCGATACGCAGATAGGCACGGTGCGCCTCTATGTAATCGCGCAGCCGGTCGGCGAAGCGATCGATCGGGATCACCACGTCGTTGAGGATCGAATCGAGATCCTCACTGACCAGCGACAGCCGCTGGCGCAGTTCGGTGTAATCGCGGGCCAATCGATTGACCAGCTCGGCGGCCTGGGCGTCCTGCTCCACCATTCGATCGCCGCATAGCGTCTCGAGCGGGATCATGAACTCTTCCATGTAGTCGAGGATGTAGTCGATCACCTCGCGCACCAGGCGGAAATTGGGTCGTTGTCCTTCGACCAGCGAGCGCTGCTTGAGCGACAGCACGTGCAGCAGGCGCGCCATGTTGGCGTGGTCCTGACGAAGCTGTGAAGTGGTCTGCATGGTTCTGCCTCCCGGGGTGAGGCGCGACGAGGCGCCATTCGTCGATAGGACAACCCGGCCGGATAAGGCGGGTCCTCGACGCTCGACGACGAGCGGGTGAGCTTCGAGTCTACGCCATCGCTCGCGGTAGCGAAGCACGCGACCATGCGGCTTTGGTCTATAGGCACGGATTGACTTCATCCAGCCCTCGGGCCTCGGCTCGAAGGAGACACCAAAGATCACACCGCGCTAGCGCGGCTTGGTCCGAGCGGTAGGCTCGGCCTTGAGCGGGTCATCGGGCCAACAATGCTTGGGGTAGCGCCCTTTCAGCTCTTTCTTCACTTCGGGATAGCCACTACGCCAGAAACTGGCCAGGTCGCTGGTCACCTGGACCGGCCGGCGCGCGGGAGAAAGCAGATGCAGGACCACCGGCTGCCGGCCATCGGCGACGCTCGGGGTGACGGTGGCGCCGAACAGCTCCTGCAGCCGAGCGGCGAGTACCGGCGGTGCGACGCCCTCGGGGTCGTAGTCGAGCCGTGCGCGGCTGCCCGAGGGCAGTAGCAGATGAGACGGCGCCAACCGCTCGAGCTCCGCCGGCAGCGGCCAGGGCAGCTGGGCGAGCAGCGCCTGCTCGAGCGGCAGGCGCTCGAAGTGGGCGACCCTGTGAATGCCCTGCAGCCAAGGGGCGAGCCAGCGCTCGAGCCCGTCGAGCAGCGCATCGTCATCGAGCGCCGGCCAGCGGCTCTCGCCGCCGCGCTCGAGCTCGATCCGGCGCAGCAGCGCAACCCTGGCGCGCAGCTGCATCAGCGCAGGGGTCCAAGGCAGCAGTTCGAGGCCACGCGCGCGCACGAAGGCGAGCTGGGCATCCAGCAACAGCGACGAGTCGTGACTCTCGAGTGCCGCGCGCCTCACCACCAGCTCGCCGACTCGCCACTGCCGCTCGATCAGCATCGCATCGCTGCGCGCCGGCCACTCGCAGCGCTCACTCACTTCCAGCAGCGGGGCCAGGCAGCCTTCGAACAGCGAGGGATCGAGCTCGACGGCCTGGCGGATCACCTCGCTGCGCTCCCCCTGGCGCCCGCCCAGCTCGGCGATCACCAGCCACTGCGAGCGACACAGCGGATCGAGCATCTGGAAATGCGCCGCGCGGCCGTTGGCGAGCAGGTAGTCGACGCCACCGGGGGAGCGCTGGCGGGCGATCCGGTCGGGAAAGGCGAAAGCGAGCAGCGCCCCGCTCCAAGCCGAGGTCTCGACAGTCTGCTCCTCGATACCCAGCAGGCGACGGTAGCGCCGGGCCTGCCGCTGGGCCGCGCCAACGGCACCGACCCTGGCGGCGAGGTCGAGCCCCGCGCCCGCACCGCGCTCCTCGAGCAGCGCGGCGAGTTCGCAACCAAGCGCTCCCTGGCCGAGCTCGCGACCGCGCAGCAGCATGTGCCCCAGGCGCGGCGGCAGCGGCAGTTCGGCCATCGCCTCGCCGTGAGCGGTCAGGCGTCCATCACCGTCGAGCGCACCCAGCGTGCGTAGCAGCCCGCGCGCCTGGGCCAGTGCCGCGAACGGGGGTGGATCGAGCCAGCGCAGCTGCTCGGGCTCGGCACCGAAGCACAGCGCTTGGAGCAGCATCGCGCCGAGATCGGCCTCGAGAATCTCGGCACGGGCATAGGGTGCAAGCGTCGCCTGCTGGGATTCGCTCCACAATCGATGGCAGACACCGGGCGCAAGCCGGCCCGCGCGCCCGGCGCGCTGGTCGGCCTGGGCCTTGGATACACGACGTGTCTCGAGGCGAGTCAGCGCCCGGCTCGGATCGAAGCGCGGCGCGCGGGAGAAACCCGCATCGATCACCACACGCACGCCCTCGACGGTCAGGCTGGTTTCGGCGATAGCGCTCGCAAGCACGATGCGCCGGCGCCCTTGCGGATCCGGCGCGATCGCCGCTCGCTGGCGTTCGAGCGGGAGTTCACCGTGCAAAGGCAGCACTCGGGGGGCACCAGGGCCGGGCCAGCGCCCCTCGAGCCGCGTAGCGAGACGGCGGATTTCGGCCTTGCCGGGCAGGAACACGAGCAGATCACCGGACTGCTCGACCAGCGCGGCGTCGAGGGTTTCGACCAGCCTCGCCTCGAGCCCCCGCCAGTCGTCGAGTCGCAACGGCGTTGCGGCATAGCGCATTGCTACCGGATACAGCCGGCCCTGGCTCGAGAGCCTCGGCGCATCGCCGAGCAGTCCGGCGATGCGCTCCGTATCAAGGGTCGCGGACATCACCAAAAGCTTGAGCGGGTCACCGGGCTCGCGCAGCAGTTCACGCCCGGCAAGACACAGCGCCAGCCCGAGATCCGCATCGAGGTGGCGCTCATGGAATTCATCGAAGATCACCAGCCCAACGTCTTCCAGCGCGGGATCGCGCTGCAATCGGCGCAGCAGCACACCGACGGTGACGACCTCGAGCTGGGTCTTGGGACCGATGCGGCTATCGAGGCGCATGCGATAGCCGACCCGGCCGCCGGGACGCTCGCCGAGCTGCTCAGCGAGGCGCTCAGCCACCGCGCGAGCGGCGAGCCGGCGCGGCTCGAGCAAAAGGATCCGACGCCCGGCGAGCCAGGGGGAGTCGAGCAGCGCCAGCGGCACCCGGGTGGTCTTGCCGGCGCCCGGCATCGCTTCGAGCACCGCCTCGTCGCGCTGGCCCAGGCAGCTTTTCAGCTCGTCGAGCAGCGCATCGACCGGCAGTGGAGAGAGTGGTGAGAGATGAGAAAGAGCCAAGTGCTGCACCATCTACGGACTCAACCGCGGTCGCGATCGAGTTCGGCAAGCCAGGCGAGCTTCTGGCGGATCTTGGCCTCGAGACCGCGATCCACCGGCTCGTAATAGCGGGTACCCTCGAGCTCCGGGGGAAAGTAGACCTCGCCCGCGGCGTAGGCATCCGGTTCATCGTGGGCATAGCGGTACTCACGACCATGACCGAGCGATTTCATCAATTGGGTCGGGGCGTTGCGCAGGTGGACCGGCACCCCGTAGCCAGGGGTGGCGGCGACCTGGGCGCGCGCGGCGTTGTAGGCTTTGTAGGCGGCGTTGCTCTTCGGCGCGCAGGCGATGTAGAGAATCGCCTGCGCGACCGCCAGTTCGCCTTCGGGCGAGCCGAGGCGCTCCTGCACCTGCCAGCCCTCGAGCGCGAGCGTCAGCGCGCGCGGGTCGGCGTTGCCGATTTCCTCACTGGCCATCCGCACCACTCGCCGGGCGATGTAGAGCGGGTCCATTCCCCCTTCCAGCATGCGGCAGAACCAATACAAGGCGGCGTCGGGCGCGCTGCCGCGCACCGACTTGTGCAGCGCCGATATCTGGTCGTAGAACAGATCCCCGCCACGATCGAGCCGGCGCGTGCTCTCACCGAGCACCTCGTCGAGCACCGCCTCGCTGATCCGCGCCCCGCCCTGCTCGCTCGGCTCGGCCAGGTCGGCGGCGATCTCGAGCAGGTTGAGCGCCCGGCGAGCGTCGCCGTCGGCGGCGCGGGCGAGCAGATCGCGCACCTCATCGGGCACCTCGAGAGACTGGGCGCCGAGGCCCGCCTCGCTCACCAGCGCCCGGTCGATCACCCGGCGCAGCTCCGTCTGCTCGAGCGGCTTGAGCACATGGACCCTGGCGCGGGAGAGCAGCGCATTGTTGAGCTCGAACGACGGATTCTCGGTGGTCGCGCCGACGAAGATGAACACCCCCTCTTCGACCCAGGGCAGGAAGGCGTCCTGCTGGGCCTTGTTGAAGCGATGCACTTCATCGACGAAGAGCAGCGTGCGGGTACCGTTGGATGCGCGCATCTGCGCCTGCTCGGCCGCCGCGCGAATATCCTTGCCCCCGGCGGATACCGCCGAGAGGGTGGCGAAATGCGCCTTGGTGTGGGCGGCGATCAGCCGCGCCAGGGTGGTCTTGCCGACGCCCGGTGGCCCCCACAGGATCATCGAATAGAGCTGATCGCGCGCCAGTGCCTGGCGCAGCGGCTTACCGTCGCCGAGCAGGTGGGACTGGCCGACGTAGTCGTCCAGGGTAACGGGGCGCAGCCGCGCCGCCAGCGGCTGTCCTGGCGGCGCGGCTGCGGCGAACAGGTCGTCGCTCACATCGCTCTCCGTGGAATCATCGCCCGGGCCGGGCCCGGGCATGCTGGCTCACTGCTCGCGAATCACATCGGCGCCTTCGGGGATCTGGAAGGCGAAGCGCGAATCGTCGACGCTGCCGTTCTGCTCGATGCTGTCGAAGCCGATCTCGGTGCGCTGGCCGGTGGCGTCGACCAAATCGAGCCCGGTCAGCCGCTGGCCCTGGAAGGTCATCTCGAGCGACTCGAACAGGCTGTCGTTGCCGCGCGGCGAGAGCGAGAAGATTTCAGTATCACCCTGTGCACGCATGCTGACGCCGTAGTTCGAGGTCAGCTCGCCAGCACTGCCGGAGAGCAGCAGCGCCGGCGTGCTGGTGACCTTGGGATCGAGATCGCGCACGGTGACCTGCTCGAGGTCGGGGTCATACATGTAGACCTGGGCACCGTCGGAGACCACGGTCTGTGAATAGGGCGCATTGACTTCCCAGCGGAACTTGCCGGGGCGCGCCAGCCACATGTGTCCGCTGGCATCCTGCAGCGACTGCCCATCGTCACCCTGGACCCGCTGCTGGAAATCGGCGGAGTAGGTATGCAGCGGCTCGAGCAGTTCGGTCAAACGCGATGCCGGGTCCGTCTGGGCCAGCGCCGGGCTCGAGGCACAGAGCGCGACCCCTAGGCCAAGCAGCAGGCGAGCGGCGGGAATGCGGGTCTGAATCATGGCGTTTCCTTACCATCGTTTCGTTATGACGCCGCGCGACTCATTCGCGCGGCGGCGGCGATGCCAGCACTTCGCGAGCGCCGTTGGTGCCCATGCTCGACACCACGCCAGCCCGCTCCATCGCCTCGACCAGTCTAGAGGCACGGTTGTAGCCGATCTTGAAGTTACGCTGCACCGACGACACCGAGACGCGCTGGGTCTTGGTCACGAACGCCACGGCCTCGTCGTAGAGCGCATCCTGCTCGGCATCCGAATTTCCATCGCCTTCGGCCTCGAGCCCGGTCAGCGCCTCGGCGCTGACCTCGCCGGAGAGGATTTCCTCGACGTACTCGGGCTTGCCGCGCAGCTTCCAGTCCTCAACCACCCGATGCACCTCGTTGTCATCGACGAAGGCGCCGTGCACCCGGACGGGGGTACCCGCACCGACCGATAGGTAGAGCATGTCACCGTGGCCGAGCAGGCTCTCCGCACCGCCCTGGTCGAGGATGGTGCGCGAATCGATCTTGGAGGAGACCTGGAAGGCGATCCGCGAGGGGATGTTCGCCTTGATCAGGCCCGTGACCACGTCGACCGAGGGCCGCTGGGTCGCGAGCACCAAGTGGATGCCGGCGGCGCGTGCCTTCTGCGCCAGCCGGGCGATCAGCTCCTCGACCTTCTTGCCGACGATCATGAACATGTCGGCGAACTCATCGATCACCACCACGATGTAGGGCAGCTTCTCGAGCGTCGGATGCGGCTCGCCGGCCTGCCAGGGCTCCGGCTCCCACAGCGGATCGGCAACCTGGGCGCCGGCGGCGTGGGCCTCATCGAGCTTGTCGTTGAAGCCACCGATGTTGCGCACGCCCATCTTGGACATCAGTTTATAGCGACGCTCCATCTCGGCGACGCACCAGCGCAGCGAGTTGGCCGCCTCCTTCATGTCGGTGACCACCGGCGCGAGCAGATGGGGGATATCGTCGTAGACCGAGAGTTCGAGCATCTTCGGATCGATCAGGATCATCCGCACCTGCTCGGGGGTCGACTTGAGCAGCATCGAGATCAGCATCGCATTGACCCCGACCGACTTGCCCGAACCGGTGGTCCCGGCGACCAGCAAGTGAGGCATCCGTGCCAGGTCGGCGACCACCGGCTGGCCACTGATGCTTTGTCCCAGCGCAATGGTCACGGGCGATGCGGCGTCACGATAGGCCGAAGTGTCG